>CAZTJM010000234.1:0-5934 GCA_964613865.1 uncultured Limnohabitans sp.
TGGCTGAAAAAGGAGGTTTTGGTTTTGGCAATTTTTGGTTTTGTGATTTAGGTGTTACGATTTACGCCGCAACCGCAAGTATACTATTACAGCTCACATATTGAATATTAACTCCGTTGTCAGGCTGAGCGGAGTCGAAGCCTTCTTAACTGAGGTCTAAAAACAACACCCTTCGACTCTGCTCAGGGTGACACGCGTATCTCATGTCTTGATACTAAAATCTAACTACTTGATACTCCCTATCAATGCGCCTGTAGCCAATCCGTCCCAACGCCGACTTCCACCTCGATGGGCACATTGAGCTCGATGGCATTGGACATCAGAGCGGGGATATGTTGCTTGAGTAGCTCGACCTCGTCCTTGTGTGCGTCAAAGACCAATTCATCGTGCACCTGAAGGATCATCTTGGAACGGAGCTTTTCTTTTTTCATCCACTCGTGCACATGGATCATGGCGACCTTGATCAGGTCAGCAGCCGAACCCTGAAGCGGGGCGTTGATTGCGTTGCGCTCGGCAAAGCCGCGGGTGGTGATGTTGCGGCTGTTGATGTCGCGGAGGTAGCGGCGGCGGCCCAGAACGGTCTCTACAAACTCAGTTTGCTGAGCCTTTTGGATGGCGCCGTCCATGTAGTCTTTCACTGCGGGGAATTCCATGAAGTAGGCGTCGATGATCTCCTTGGCCTCAGTCCTCGGAATGGACAGGCGCTGCGAAAGTCCAAAGGCCGAAATCCCGTAAATAATCCCAAAGTTGGCTGTTTTGGCCTTTCTCCTCATGTCCGAAGTCACCTCTTCCAATGGCACCTTGAAGATTTTGGCCGCGGTGGTGGCGTGAATGTCCCGGCCATTTTTGAAGGCGTCGAGCATGGATTCGTCTCCCGAAAATTCCGCCATCAGGCGCAGTTCGATCTGCGAATAATCCGCCGAAAGCAGGAGGTGGTTTTCGTCCCTCGGAACAAAGGCTTTGCGGATCTCGCGGCCTCTGGCGGTTCTGATTGGGATATTTTGCAGGTTGGGATTGATGGAGGAAAGCCGCCCGGTCGCCGCCACAAATTGATTGTAAGTGGTGTGGATACGGCCCGTTTTGGGGTTGATCATGGTAGGCAAGGCATCCACGTAGGTGGACTTGAGCTTGACCATCTGGCGAAAATCCAGGATAGCTTCTGCAATCGGATGCTCGTTGGCCAGCTTGCTGAGAATCTCCTCTCCGGTGGCGTATTGGCCGGTTTTGGTTTTTTTGGCTTTGGGATCGAGCTTCAGTTTTTCGAAAAGCACATCGCCCAGTTGCTTGGGCGAAGCAAGGTTGAAGCGTACGCCGGCAAGTTCATAAACCTGCTTTTCGATTTCCTTGCTTTCCTTTTCGAGCGAGACCGAAAGTTCGGCAAGGCTTTCGGTATCTATCCGCACTCCCTCAAACTCCATAGCCGTCAACACTTCGATCAGCGGATTCTCCACCTCATCGAAGAGCTTGGTCAGCCCGTTGGTGGTGAGGATCGGATCAAATTTTTCCTTTAGCCTCAGGGTAATATCCGCATCCTCTGCGGCATAGGCGGTGACTTCGTCCTCGTCCACATCCCGCATGTTGCTTTGGCCCTTGCCTTTTTTCCCAATCAGTTCGGTGATGGAGACAGGCTTGTAGTGGAGGTATTGCTGGGCCAGCCAGTCCATGCCGTGTTTGCCATCGGGGTCGATCAGGTAGTGGGCCAGCATGGTGTCATAGATTTTCCCCTTGACTTCGATGCCGTAGTTTTTCAGCACCAGCATGTCGTACTTGATGTTTTGGCCAATCTTGACAATGGACTCATTCTCGAAGAAAGGGCGCAGGAGTTCGAGGACTTCCTGAACTTCCTTTTGATCCTCGGTGACGGGAATGTAGTAGGCCTCTCCCGAAACATAGGAAAAAGAAAGACCCACCAATTCGGCTTTCATAGGGTCGAGATCGGTAGTCTCGGTATCAAAACAAACCTCATCCTGAAGTAACAGGTAGTCGACCAATTCCTGAACCTGCTCTTTACCTTTGATTTTGTGGTAGTTGTGTACGTTGCCCCAGATGGTGTCCAGGACAGGAGGCGGGCCGATTTCCAGCGTCGTGTCGGGAGCATCGCCTTCGGTTTCAATAGTTACAGTTGCCACGGGAGCGGCGGGTGCGCCGAAAAGATCCATTTGGGCAGGCGCATTGATCGAGGCTTTTTTGGCGCCGGGATCCTTGAAAATCCTCGCGGCTAGGGTTCTGAATTCCAGTTCGGTGAAGATTGCCCTCAGTTTTTCCTCGTCAAATCCCTCGTAGCGTAGGTCCACCTCGTCAAAATCAACCGGGACGTCGATCTTGATTGTCGCGAGCTCTTTGGACAATAGTCCCTGCTGCGCAAAATTCTCCACATTTTCCCTTTGCTTGCCCTTGAGCTTGTCCACGTTGGCGATCAGGCCTTCCACGGTGCCATATTCCTTTAGGAGTTTGACGGCGGTCTTTTCGCCGATTCCGGGGATCCCGGGGATATTGTCCACCGCGTCGCCCATGAGGCCGAGGATGTCCCTGACCTGATCCACATGGCTGATATCCCACTTGGCGCAGACCTGCTTTGGCCCCATGATGTCTACCCCATTTCCCAAAAAGGAAGGCTTGTAGAGAAAAATGTGGTCGTCTACTATCTGCCCGTAGTCCTTGTCCGGGGTCATCATGTATACCGTAAACATTTCCCTTTCGGCCTTCTTTGCCAAAGTTCCGATGATATCGTCGGCTTCAAAGCCATCCAATTCCAAAAGCGGGATCCTAAAAGCCTTGACGATTTCCTTCACCCAGGGGATAGCAGTGGTGATATCCTCAGGCTGTTCTTGGCGATTAGCCTTGTAGGGTTCGTACTGCACATGCCTAAAAGTTGGGGCTTTGGTATCAAATGCCACCCCAATGTGTGTAGGTTTTTCCTTATCCAATACCTCGACCAGTGTGTTGGTAAAACCCAGCATGACTCCGGTGTTCAATCCCTTGGAGTTGATTCTGGGGTTTTTGCTAAAGGCAAAATGAGCCCTATAGATCAGGGCCATCGCATCGAGTAAAAATAGCTTACAGGCTTGTTTTTGGGACATTTCTGGACTTTCGTTTAAAATTTGGGAAGGGGGGAATAAGGCTTCTAAGTTACAATTTTTCCGGTACGGGCTCTCCCGGATTTGTTTTTCGGACAGGAGATGACGCATCCTTGGAACCGATTTTGCCTTTTTCCGGCAGAACAACAGCCAAGCATTATGAAAAACTTTATCCTATTACTCGCACTTTTCTTCACCGTCAACGCTACCGACGCGGCTATAGATGCTAAGCCCGGCAAAACACCCAAAACAGAATTGACGGAAGCCCAGCTGATCCGAAAGGCAGAAATGGAAGCCCGCCTCGCGGAAATCAAGGCGATGGATTTCAAATCCATGAGCAAGTCCGAAATCAAAGAAATCAAGGAAGAAATGAAGCTGATGAAAGAGGAAGCTAGAGCAACCGGCAACGGGATCTACCTCTCGGTTGGAGCTATCATCATCATCATCCTGCTGCTGATCTTGCTTGTGTAAAAAGGATTCGATCCTTTATGTCAATCGGGAATATGGTGTGTTTTCGACACGGTCTTCCCGATTTTTTTTTGGCTTGCTGGGAAAGAGATTTCTATCTCCGTCGCTTCAATCTATTTCGGAGCTTCGGATTGGTTTAGGTAGTTTCTTACTTGAAGTGCCCGGAGAAAAGTCAAGATCAGCGGAATCAGCCAAAGGAGCTCGTTAAAGACCAATTGGAAAATGCTTCGTTTGTTCCATCCCAAATCCGGCGCAAAACCCAAGGTAAACCAGCTTGCTGAGATAAGCTTGCCGGTGATGCCGGCCAAGATCAGCCAAACCCAGCTGACCGGGTAAAAAGCGGAGACAAAGATCACCAAGCCCACCACCAGTCCAAAGGAGCCGAAATAGTTGGAAGGCATAGCCTCAAGGTCAGCGCTTCCCATGGCCATCCATTTCAGCAGCTCCGGCCCAAACCATTTGTAAAATGCCGACCATGCAATCGTGTAGATGCCTGCCAAAAGCAGCAGGCCTCGAAAGTGCATGGGGAAAATGGGAAAGGGGGATTTTTGGTCCATGGGTTATTTGATTTATTGGGCGATTTCAACACCTTACGGATAGTTGATTTTTGGCATCGTTACAAAACTATCCAATGAAACTTAAAAACCGCTCGCAGTCCCGCGCTTTTCTGGCTTTAGGCGCTATGGCATTCCTTGCTTTGGGATTTACTCTAGGGAGAAATGTCGGAGAAATCACTCCTGCTACCATCGATGCCGCCGGCGAACTGATCGGCCTTACCTTTTCTCCACAGGAAAAGGACAGCATGGTCAATACACTCACGAATCAGCGGAATAACTTTGAAATCCTTAGACAAACCAAGCTGGAAAATTCCGTAGGACCTTCGCTTGTCTTTAATCCCTTGCCGCAGGGCTTTTTCCCCAGCCAAGTGCAACAAGAATACGACTGGGGACTACCGGCCTCTGTGGCCTTGCCCTCTAAAGAAAGCGACATTGCCTTTTTACCAGTCCATCAGCTGGCAGTTCTGATCAAAAACAAACAGCTCAGCTCTGAGCGCCTCACCCAGATCTACCTTGATAGAATCAAGACCTATTCCGATACGCTCCAGTGCCTAATCACGCTCTTGGAGGAGCCTGCTTTGAAGCAAGCCCGCGCGATGGATGCCGAGTTGGCAGCTGGAAAATATCGGGGGCCCTTGCATGGCATACCCTATGGCATCAAAGATCTGCTGGCCGTGAAAGGAACCAAGACCACTTGGGGCGCCAATCCATATAAAGAACAAAGTATAGATGAGACGGCTACAGTGGTCGAAAAACTGGAAGAAGCCGGAGGGGTTTTGCTTGGAAAATTTACGCTTGGCGCGCTGGCCATGGGAGACGTGTGGTATGGAGGCGTGACCAAAAATCCCTGGAATCTGAAGCAAGGATCGAGCGGTTCTTCGGCAGGATCGGCTTCGGCAGTCAGCGCGGGCTTGGTTCCCTTTGCCATTGGGACGGAAACTTTGGGCTCGATTGTTTCGCCTTCGACTCGCAACGGGGTGACGGGCCTTCGGCCTACTTTCGGACGGGTCAGCCGGTATGGAGCGATGGCGCTGAGCTGGTCTATGGACAAGATCGGCCCGATATCCAGATCGGTAGTTGACAATGCCATCGTTCTCTCGATCATCCATGGCATGGACGAAAAAGATCCCTCGACCATTCCCGCTTCTTTCAACTATTCGGCAAGAAAAGAAGTCAAACACCTCAAAGTCGGCTACTTCAAATCCTTCTTCGAAGGTGAAAGGGCAAATATCAAAAATGACCGGGCTGTGTTGGAGGTGCTACTGGCGCAGGGTATCGAGCTTCACCCGCTCGAGCTCACGCCCAGCGTCAATCCCGCACCGATTGTGAATATGCTAATGGTTGAGGGTGCGGCGGCCTTTGACGAGTTGACGAGGTTAGATTTGGACGATCAGTTGGTGGCGCAGCATCGCAATGCCTGGCCCAATATTTTCCGCTCGGCGAGGTTCATTCCGGCTGTTGAATATGTGCAGATGAGCCGGCAGCGCACGGTTTTGATCCAGGAGATGCATGCGCTCATGAAGGATTACGATGTCATTGTTACTCCGTCTTTCGCAGGGCAGCAGCTTCAGATTACCAATTTGACGGGGCATCCTGCGCTTTGTCTGCCAAATGGCTTTTCGGAGAATGGAAGTCCTACCTCCATCACGCTTCTAGCCAATCTATTTGACGAGGAGAAACTCATCATGCTGGGCAGGCTGATTCAGGAAAACACTGATTGGCAGGCCAAGCGACCTCCGATGTTTGACCAGTAAGAAATTTGAGAAATCGTCTCTTGCTTTATCCTTGATTATGCAATAGGATTTATTTCTGAGTCAAAAAGTGGTTAAATT
>CAZTJM010000235.1:0-5924 GCA_964613865.1 uncultured Limnohabitans sp.
CCTTTTACCTGCGCTTGGGATTTTAGTGAAAAAATGGTCAGCAAAACGATACAAAACAGGTCTTTTCTCATCAGAATGTTTTTAATGAGAAAAAGGTAGGAGGCTTTGTCCTGTTTTGCAAGAGTCACTCTGCGGGCCTCTATTGGGCCAGATGAGCCACCTCATTCTTGTTGGCGAGCTGTCCACAAGCCGCATCGATGTCCTGGCCTCTGGATTTGCGCACTTTGGCGATGATGCCTTGCCCCTCGAGGATACGGACATACATGTCCACGGCCTCTTGTTTCGCTTGGCGAAATTCCCCCTCGTCTATGGGATTGTACTGGATGATGTTGACCTTGGATGGGATGTGTTTGCAAAATTTTGCAAGCGCCCGGGCATGTCGCTCGTCATCATTGATGCCATCCCAGATCACGTATTCGTAGGTGATTTTACGCTTGGTCTTTTGGTACCAATATTTCAGTGCCTCAGCCAGATCTTCCAGCGGATTGGAGTCATTGATCGGCATGAGGAGGGAGCGGGTTTCATTGATCGCCGAGTGGAGGGAGATCGCCAGATTGAATTTGACTTCATCATCTGCCATTTTGCGGATCATCTTGGGAATGCCGACGGTGGAAAGGGTGATTCGGCGTGGGGCCATGCCTAGGCCCTCGGGCGAGGTGATCTTGTCGATCGCCTCAATCACATTTGAATAGTTGAGCAGGGGCTCGCCCATACCCATGAAAACAATGTTGGTTAGCGGGCGCTGGAAATAGGTTTCAGCTTCGTCTTTGATCGCCACGACTTGGTCATAAATCTCGTCGGGATTCAGATTCCTCATTCGCTTGAGTCTTGCCGTGGCGCAGAAGTTACAGTCTAGACTACAGCCGACCTGGGAAGAAACGCAGGCGGTGATCCGCTTGGTGGTTGG
Source organism: uncultured Limnohabitans sp. (assembly GCA_964613865.1). GTDB lineage: Bacteria > Bacteroidota > Bacteroidia > Cytophagales > Cyclobacteriaceae > Algoriphagus. The sequence goes on from CAZTJM010000235.1 coordinate 908, forward strand.
GATCAGGACCGACTCGACGATCTTGCTGTCGAAAAGCTTCACGGCGTTTTTGATCGTGCCATCGCTGCTGTGTTGCATCAGATCCACGTGGATGTGGTTGATGGCAAAGTGGTTTTTGAGCAGCTCCCTGGTAGAAAGGGAGATGTTGCTCATGTCGTCAAAGTTCTTCAAGGACTTGTTCCAAAGCCATTCATAGACCTGCTTGGCCCGGAATTTTTTTTCACCGTGTGCCAAAAAGAACTCCTCGAGTTCGGCCAAACTGAGTTTTCGGACGTCTTTCTTTTGATTTTCCACGGGACAAAGGTAAGGATTGGAAAATTCAAAAATTGTAAGATTGGAAAATTGGGGAGGAGTTGAAAGGCTGTTAAGTGGGAAGGTTGGGAAATCAAGCGAGGAAAAGAGATGCTTTTCGTCGGGAAGATTTGCATCCGATCGCATAGATTTTTTCAATCTGAGAGCCATCGCCTTTTATCATAAAAACAAGGGGATTTGGGATTTATACCTTACTTTTGTGCCGGAAAACCCAACACTTCCTATGCGCCAATCCTGGTGGAAAATTCTGGCGATCGCCCTGCTGCTGTACACGCTCATCGCCGGTCTTCTGATGGACGCTCCCCGGCTTCCCATCTTAAATGAGACGATCCGCGCCTTGCATTTTCATGTCACCATGTGGTTTGGGATGATTTTGATGCTGGTGGTATCGGTATTCTACAGCATCAAGTTTCTGCGGACCAATAAGCTCGAGTATGACGATATGGCCTTGGAGTTTACCAATGCGGCAATTCTATTTGGTGTCTTGGGTATCGTGACAGGCATGCTTTGGGCCAAATTTACCTGGGGAGATTATTGGAGCGGCGACCCCAAGCAAAATGCAGCGGCGATCGGATTGCTGATGTATTTTGCTTATCTGATTCTTAGGGGAAGCCTGACCGATCCCCAGCAAAGGGGTCGAATCGGCGCGGTGTACAATATCTTCGCCTTCGCCGCATTTATCCCCCTGATTTTCGTCTTGCCTCGCCTGACCGACAGCCTTCATCCCGGCAATGGTGGAAATCCGGGTTTCAACGCCTATGACTTGGACTCCAAACTGAGGATGGTGTTTTATCCTGCGATCATAGGATGGACACTTTTGGGTGCCTGGATTGCAACCGTGCGGGTAAGAATCCGTAGGGTAGAGCGGGTTTTGGAAGATCGAATGCTTAACTCCTGGTTGATGAAAAAATTACTGACTATAGCCCTGTTGCTTTTCTCTTTGAATGTATTGGCGCAGGAAAAAATTGAAGTGACTGAATCGGATTATTCCAATTCCTCCGTGGAAATGGCCGACCAGATGCGCGCTGACGGCAAGATCTACGTGCTGGTTGGAATTATCGCGATCATTTTCGTGGGAATCGTCGTGTATGTAGTGAGTACGGACCGCCGCATCTCCAAATTGGAAAAGAACCTTCCCTCCTAATCAACTATTGAAATGAAAAAAGGACATATCATCGGACTCGGGATTATCGCAGTGGCAATCATCATCATTATGACTTCCATTGGCGATGCCAGCTCCTACGAAAGCTTCAACACCGCTTGGGAGATGAAGCAGGATGGGGACGGCAAGGCCATTCACGTGGTCGGACAGCTGAAGAAGGATGCGGCTGGACAGGTCACTGGCCTTGAAGTAGGTGAAGACAAGACTTCTTTCACATTCCTTCTCGTCGACAATGACGGCACCGAACAAAAAGTATTCTACAACGAGCCCGTCCCGGCAGACTTCCAGCGATCGGAATCCGTCGTGGTGATCGGCTCTTATCGAGAAAAGGAAATCTTCGTGGCAGACAAAATCCTGATGAAGTGCCCATCCAAATATCAGGAGACAGATGTCCAGACAGCGGGCATGTGAGGTTGAGTAATCCCCCAAGTAAACTATCATGATCAATACCTTTATGGGTAATCTAGGTCATCTCATGACCATCTTGGCCTTCGTCAGTTCCTTGGTGACGGCCTACTCTTATTTCCGATATTTCAAAGCCAACGAACTGGAGAAAGCGAGCTGGAGGACATTCAGCCGAGTCAGCTTTTACGTCCATACTTTTTCCGTGGCGATGATTGCTTTTTCTCTATTTGAGATTATTTACAATCACCGCTACGAATACTTCTACGCCTACTCGCATAGCTCCAAGGCGCTTCCGGTGCACTATATGGTGTCGAGCTTCTGGGAAGGACAGGAGGGGGCTTTCATCCTTTGGGCATTTTGGAATGTCGTTTTGGGGGTTACCCTGATCCACACCAATAAGTTTTGGGAAGCTCCAGTGATGATCGTATTCTCTCTTGTTCAGGCATTTTTGGTTTCCATGATTATGGGCGTGGTGATTGGCGATCTGAAGATTGGAAGCTCGCCTTTTATCCTGCTTCGTGATGCCACACAGGCGCCGATTTTCGAGATGAACCCCGATTTCGTTCCTGAGGACGGCACGGGGCTTAACCCACTCCTGCAGAATATCTGGATGGTGATCCATCCGCCGACGCTGTTCTTGGGATATGCTTCTACCTTGGTTCCCTTCGCCTTCCTCATCGGAGGTTTGGTGACCAAACGATACTCGGAGTGGATCCGTCCGGCCTTGCCTTGGGCGATTTTCTCTGCAATGATTCTTGGTATGGGGATCATCATGGGGGCCTATTGGGCCTACGTGACCTTGAACTTTGGCGGCTATTGGAACTGGGATCCTGTGGAAAATGCCGTCTATGTTCCTTGGCTTATCCTCGTGGCGGCGATTCATACGATGATTACCTTCAAGAAAAGCGCCACGGCTCTCAAGACCTCCATCGTGCTGGTGATCTTGAGTTTTATCCTCGTACTTTATGCCACGTTCTTGGTAAGATCTGGGGTGCTGGGAGATGCGTCAGTTCACTCTTTTACGGATTTGGGCTTGTCTGGGCAGTTGCTGATTTACATGCTTTTCTTCCTCGTGATAGCGGTAGTGCTTGCAGCTAGAGCTTGGAAGCATATCCCGACTTCGGAAAAAGAAGCCTCTGTATATTCCCGGGAATTCTGGATTTTCATCGGTGCGACTACACTTGGTTTGATGTCTTTCCAAGTGATCTTGCCGACTTCGATTCCTGCTTGGAATTCTCTTGTGGAGAGTTTTGGAGGCATTTCCAACATGGCTCCTCCGGCCGACCAGATTGAGTTTTATACCAAATTCCAGCTTTGGTTTGCCGTGGTGATTGCCTTGTTGACGGCGGTTGGCCAGTTTTTCTGGTGGCAAAAGATGGATAAAAAAGCATTGAAAGATGCTTTGATCACTCCCTATATCATTTCGGTTCTTTTGTCTGCGGGGATCATCGTCTTGGCCAAAGTCTATGATTGGAAGTACATCGTCATCGTCTTGGCAGGTACCTTCACCATCGTAGCCAATGCGGTGATTTTGTCCAATTTGCTCAAGAAGTCTACTTTCAAGCTTGCCGGAGGCTCACTAGCACACATCGGCATCGGGATGATCCTGATCGGAATCATGTTCAGTTCGGGATATTCCGACGTGATTTCGATCAACATGTCGGGCCTCACCTACAGCAACAGCTGGGAGGATGAGATGAACAAGGAGCACGTACTCCTCTGGATCAACAAGCCTACCCAAATGAAGGACTACACGGTGATCTATCGTGGTCGTCAGAAGAAGGTCGTGGGCGTGCCTGAGTATGTTCCGGCGAAGTTTCTGGAGCCGACTGGCAAAGTCAATGAAGCACTTGCGCTGGAGGATTACAAAGACTATTTCAAGAAAGGCGATTTGGTTAATATCGTCTTGGAGGAAAACGACTACTTCAAGATCGACTACATGAAGAATGAGGCGTTGCAGTTTTCGCTCAGCCCGATGTCCCAGTTTAACGAGGGGATGGGAGGTCTGATTTCCTCCCCGGATTCCAAGATTTTTCTGGACAAGGATCTATATACCTATGTGGCGGCGATGAACGACTACGCTGACCCGGAGTGGAAAGAAGACGAAATCTATGAGGTAGCACCGGGAGAACAATTCCATGTTTCCGATTTCGTGACCTATTTCGACGGGGCCGAAGTGCTCAAGGAACTGGAAGGCTATACCCTGCAGGAAGGCGATGTGGCGGTGAAGGCTAAACTTCGAGTTTTGGACTATGATGTGGAAAAGACATTGGAGCCCACCTTTATCATCCGCAACAGCCAGGTCGGCAAACTTCCTGTAGTCGATACAGAACTTGGCTTGAAAGTGAGTCTTGAAAATATCCTGCCTGAGCAAAACAAGTTTGTCTTTAAGGTCAACCAATACCAAAAGGACTATGTGGTGATGAAGGCGATTGTGAAGCCGTATATCAACGTGCTTTGGATCGGGACACTGATTATGCTTTTGGGCTTTACGGTGGCGATCTATCGTCGCTTCGATGAGTTTGCCAAGATGCGGGACAAGGGGATGGAATGATTTGAAATTCGGATTTGAGATTCATAAATGAGTCTAAGGCCCACATTTGAAATCGCTTATTTTTGCGCTATGCTCAACGTCAAAGAAATCCTCTCCGTTTCCCTGATACTCTTTTCGGTGATCGATATCCTCGGATCTATTCCGATCATCATCAATCTCCGAAAGAAAGTAGGCCATATCCAGTCGGAAAAAGCCACCTTGGCTGCGGGACTGCTCATGATTGCCTTCCTGCTGGCAGGAAAATCCATCCTCAATCTGTTTGGAATCGGCGTGGAGGATTTCGCCATCGCGGGAGCCTTGATCATATTCGCCGTGGGTGCGGAGATGATTCTGGGCATCGAACTTTTCAAGCCAGACCCGGAAGCGGGCTCGGGGGCTTCAATTGTTCCGATTGCTTTTCCCTTGATCGCGGGTGCGGGGACTTTGACCACGATCTTGACCTTGAAAGCCGAGTTTCAGCAGATCAACATCGGCATTGGAATCCTCCTGAATTTGATTTTTGTCTATGCCGTCTTGAAAAGCACGACCTGGCTGGAAAACAAGCTGGGGAAGACTGGTTTGGATGTTTTGAGAAGGATATTTGG
>CAZTJM010000236.1:0-5845 GCA_964613865.1 uncultured Limnohabitans sp.
CGCCAGCGGATCGATGTGGGGCCAGTTGCAGGGGAAAAGCAAGATGGAGATCGCCAAAAAGCATACAGCGGTAGGCATAAAGGGTACAGCGGTAGGCAAAAAGCATACAGCGGTAGCCAAAAAGGGTACAGCGGTAGGCAAAAAGGGTACAGCGCTACCCTCGAAGAGTACAGCGGTAGGCAAAAAGGATACAGCGGTAGGCAAAAAGGGTACCGCTGTCACCAAAAAGGCTCGACGGGTACCCAAAAAGAATACAGCGGTAGGCAAAAAGGATACAGCGGTAGGCAAAAAGGGTACAGCTGTCACCAAAAAGGCTCGACGGGTACCCAAAAAGCATACAACGGTAACCAAAAAGGGTACAGCAGTAGGCAAAAAGGGTACAGCGGTAGGCAAAAAGGGTACCCGACTACCCTCGGAAGGTACAGCGGTAGGCAAAAAAGGTACTCGGGTATCCTCGGAGGGTATATCCTTGCTTGGGAAAGGCCGACTGATTCCCAAATCTCCAATCCCTGATCCCCAATCCCCAAAAAATCCACTGCTCCCCAAAAACATCGGTTCGTTTTCGGCTGAAATGATATCTTTAGGGAAAAGATCATCGACCAGCAGATTTCAAGATTACCCACCCATGGCCAACAGTAACCTGACCGCCGCCCAAAGGGCAAAAAACGACGAGTTCTACGCCCAGTCCGACATAGACCGCCTCAACCGCGAAATCGACGCCCTAATGTATGAATTGTATGGTTTGACGAAGGAGGAGATTAGTATTGTGGAAGGGGGTGAAGGGTGAGAAAAAATAAAGAATCAAGGGAGGAGATTATAATCAAAATTATCCAAAACGATCCTGAAGGGACAAATGTAGATTATAAATGGAAATTTTATGATTTAAATAATGAATGGGGGAAAAGTGAATTTATAAAAGATATAGCTGCATTTGCAAATTGTATAGAGTCGGGTGATAAATTTATTATATTTGGTGTTAAAGAAAAATATGGTTATCCTGATCAATTCCAAAGTTTAAATATCGAATGGGATGATTCAAAATTACAAGAAATTTTGCATTCTCATATAGAACCGAAAATTAGGTTTGAATTGAAAAAGATATCATTTAAAGATAATTTAATTTATTATATTAGAATATTCAATAATGAAAACAAACCATATTTATTTAAAAAGAAAATTGCAAATTTTGAAGAGGGGGATGGTGTGATTAGAATTGGCACCAAAACTGGAAGATTACAAAGATCTGATTATGATTATATTTATTTGCATAGAAATAAACCTGGAGACAGAAAAAGAGATTTAAAAATTGAAATTGTAACTGATTACTCGGATGATGAAAATATAAAAGCATTTGGTCTCAAATGTTTAGATGTTAATGTTTCTAACCTATCTAATCAATCCTTGATTGTTGAATATGAAATTAAGATATTTAAATCTGATTGTATTACTTTTTTCACAGAAGATTGTATAAATGAAATAATCGATAATCTATCTAAGCCTAAAAGCTTCCTAAGTCATTTTTCACCTCGGATCTCAAGATTTGATATTAATTTTGTGGAAAATAAAGATTATTTTATTATTTCAAAAAGTGTAAACAGCAAAGTTTCAATTTCACAAAAGGAAACATTTAAGTTTATTTTCGGCAAGTATTTGTTTTTTGATTTAAAAGAGGAGACCTGTAAAGTTCATGGTGAAATTATTTTTAGAAGTGATAGTTTTACTAAAGGGCCGTTTGTCAAAAAGTTTAAATATAAGATTGTACAGTAATAATTTCGCCCCCCCCCATCTGAGTGTAGAATAAGGTTTTGACTAAGCTTAGATTGCATCTACGCTTTCTTATTTTCTGGAATTTGAAATTCCTCTTTCCCACAAGTTCAAGCCCTCTCGGGCTTGTCGTCCCTCATCTCGACCTTCCTTTCCCCCGGTTCAGTTCGACGGGCTCACTGACCGGGGGCTATTGAGGAGTTCGATCCTTTCAGGATCATTTATTTAGGGTCACAATATTTCCAATTTCCGACCCCGACAGGGGTCCAACCTCTGAATAGCCGCGGGTGCAACCCGTGGCAAATAGGATCAAATAGATTGTTTCCCCGACCCCTAAGTGGGTCGAAAATTTTCCATTCATTTGATTTCGATTCCCTTTCCCACAAGTTCAAGCCCTCCGGCTTGCCCTTGGCCTAGACAAGATACCTCGTTTGGCTGTCGACTTTTTCTATCCTATTGCTGTAATCTGCTTTTTAACCCCCCAATACCCGACACCCCATGTGGGATAATACCTGAATTTCCAGTAGTTTGAGTTCAGATTTATTCCCTGATGAAGTCCCGAGTCCTGTCTTTACTTTGCCTGCTTTTGCTCTTGTTTTCCTGCGGCCCAGAGTTGCCGGAGGAGGTGCAGCTGGCCTATGAGGAACTCCCCGAAGCCCTTGATTTCAACATTCACGTCAAGCCGATCTTGTCCGACAAGTGCTTTGCCTGCCATGGTCCTGACCTCGCTGCACAGAAAGCGGGACTCAGCCTCCATGACCCCGAGATGGCTTTTGCCGGACTCAAGGAATCCCCGGGCAAGTTTGCTATCAAGCCCGGCAATCTGAACAAAAGCGAACTCTTTCATCGGATCATTTCCGAGGATGAGGAGTACCGCATGCCATCTATCGAATCCAATCTGAGCCTGAGTCCCAGGGAAAAAGCCATCCTGATCAAGTGGATCGAGGATGGGGCCGAATACAAACCGCACTGGGCTTTTATCCCTCCCCAAGCGCAGGAATTACCGGAAGTGAAAGACCAGTCCTGGGCCAAAAATCCCATCGACCGCTTTGTGCTTGCCAAACTGGAGGAGGAAAAAATCCAGCCTTCACCCGAGGCCGACAAGGAAATTCTATTGCGAAGACTGAGTCTGGATCTGACCGGTTTGCCGCCGACTTTGGCAGAAATGGACGCCTTTTTGGCTGATCCCTCTCCGGATGCCTACGAAAAGCAGGTGGACCGGCTGCTCGATTCCCCGCATTATGGGGAAAAGATGGCGATGCACTGGATGGATATCGCGCGTTTTGCAGATACCCATGGCTACACCGTGGACCGCTACCGGGATGCATCCCCATATCGGGACTGGGTGATCAATGCCTACAACCAAAATCTGCCCTACGATCAGTTTATCAGGGATCAGTTGGCGGGCGACCTGCTTCCCAATCCCACCAAAGACCAGTTGATTGCCACGGCTTTCAACCGGATCCATCCCCAAAATATGGAGGGGGGAATCGTGGAGGAGGAGTTTCGGGTGGAGTATGTGGTGGACCGCACGAGCACCATGGGACAGGCTTTTTTGGCTTTGACCTTGGGTTGTGCCCGTTGCCACGACCATAAGTATGACCCGATTTCCCAGAAGAATTTCTTCGAGCTGAGCAGTTTTTTCAATCAGGTGGATGAAGCCGGGCAGATTTCCTGGGACGACGCCATGCCTGCGCCGACGATGCTTTTGACCGATACCGAAAAGGACAAGATGTTAGCTTATCTGCTTTCCCAGAAAGAAAACCAAGAAGCAGCCTTGGAGCAGGTGGCCAAGGAACAAGAAGCGGCCTTTCAAGCATGGCTGGATGCCAAAGCCTACCAAAAGGAAACCAATCGGGAGTTTCCGGCAAGCAGGGTGGCCTTTTATTCTTTTGACCAAAACTCCATCCAAAACCAGCTCAATCCTGCCCAAAAGGGAACCATGGAAAGCAGCGAGGTGAAAAACCAGGTTCCAAAGTATGTGGAAGGGCACAGGGGAAAAGGAGTGCGGCTCAATGGGGATATGTGGCTGGACTTGGGCGGGAGCGGGGTTTTCTCCAAAAGCGAACCCTTTTCTGTGAGTATTTGGGTGAATATTCCTACAGCCCTCACCCACGGGGCGATCTTCCACAAGGGTTCGGGAGCGGTTCTGTACAATTGGCGGGGCTATCACCTCAGTCTGAAAGACAACCGGCTGGAATTGCTCATGGCCCACACCGCACCCTACAATGCCATCACCAAACTCACCGAAAAGGACATCCCAAGAGACCAATGGATCAATCTGGTCATGACCTATGACGGTTCCTCCAAAGCCAAAGGCCTGAAAGTCTTCCTCAATGGAACCGAGATGCCCACCCAAACCACGCACGATAATCTGTACAAGGACATCCTTTTCAAAGGCGGGCAACCCGGTTTGCAGGTCGGGGCTGTCTGGAGGGGAAAAGGACTGAAAGATGCCTTGGTGGATGAAGTCAGTGTGTACAATCTGGAGCTTTTACCTTTGGAAATCCGGCAGATTTCCGATCCGGAAGTTTTCAAATCCACCCTCGCTAAGGGAGCGGATCAATTCACATCCTCTGAAAAGCAGGACCTGAAAAAGCTGTATCTCAACAACCATTCCTCGGCTTACCGGGAAAAGCTTAAAGCCGTGATTGCCCAGAGAAAGGCCTATGCTGATTCGGTTGAAGTGATTCCTGAGATGATGATCATGCAGGACAAAGCCGAAAAGCGCCCCACCTATATCCTGACCCGGGGAGAATACAACTTGCACGGGGAGGAGGTTTTCCCGAATACCCCGGAAAGTGTCCTTCCCATGAAGCCAGAGCTTCCGAGAAACCGACTGGGCCTGGCTCAATGGCTGACTTCTCCGGAAAATCCCCTGACCGCGAGAGTGGCTGTCAACCGGTTTTGGCAGAATTACTTCGGCAAAGGCCTGGTCGCTACTTCGGGGGATTTTGGGAATCAGGGCCAACTGCCTTCCCATCCGGAATTGCTGGACTGGCTGGCGTTGGAGTTTCAGCGATCCGGCTGGGATGTGAAAGCCATGCAAAGGCTGATCGTGACCTCGGCCACCTATCGCCAAGCTTCGAACAAAAGGCCGGAACTCGAGGAAAGAGATCCAGACAATTCTCTTTTGGCCAGAGGGCCGGCGGTTCGTTTACCCGCCGAACTGATCCGCGACAACGCCCTGGCTGCATCCGGCCTGTTGAATCCAGAGATCGGAGGGAAAAGTGTGTTTCCCTATCAGCCGGAAGGACTTTGGAGAGTGAACGGAGGAAATTACGTACAAAGTACCAGCAAAAATCTCTATCGCCGGAGCCTGTACACGATCTGGAAACGTTCGGTACATCATCCCACCATGGCCATTTTCGATGCTCCTGATCACAGTGTTTCGGTCAGCAAGCGTCAGGAAACCAATACCCCGCTTCAGGCTTTGGCCTTGCTCAACGACCCGACTTTCGTGGAAGCTTCAAAGGTTTTGGGGGAGCAGATGTCGGCCTATCCCGAAATTTCAGATGCTATAAAAGCGACCTTCCGAAAGTTGACCGGAAGAAATCCACATCCGAAAGAACTTGAAATCCTTCTGGATTTGAGAGAAAATGAGTTTCGGAAATTCACGGCTGACGGTGAAAAACTGAAAGGTTGGCTGGAAACCGGAGCGTACGAGATCAGCCCTGACCTGGACCCTGTTCAGGTAGCCGCCAATGCAGTCACTGCCAGTGTGATTATCAATTCAGACGCAGCCCTAACCAAGAGATAAGATGAGCCATCACCACGACGCCCCGCTGCGATCTACGAACCGGGACCTTCAGGAAATCGAAAAGAAAATGGACCGCCGTCGGTTTCTGACCAAAACCTCACTGGGAATCGGTTCCTTGGCTTTGGGTTCGCTGATGGGAATGGAGAAGATTTTCGCGGGAAATCCCCAAACTCCACCCCAGCTTAGCGAGTCGGCCAATGGCTTGGCAGGTTTGCCCCATTTTATGCCCAAGGCCAAGCGGATCATTTACCTGTTCCAAAGCGGTGGGCCTTCTCAATTGGATCTGTTTGATTACAAACCCAAGCTCGTCGATCTGCATGG
>CAZTJM010000237.1:0-5809 GCA_964613865.1 uncultured Limnohabitans sp.
ATGCGTTGGACTTATTCCTCCGCTTCAAGGCACACATAGGTATATCCGCTTTTATTCCAGCAGATAGCAGTGATTATCCGAAAGAACGCAAAAGCTTAGGCTTTGCCCTACTTCGGTCATCGGTCTTCCGTCCCGAGTGTAGAAGCAAATTCGCTCTCTGGCAAGATTGCGGATATACATGAAAAACAATCAACAAGATCAGTTTCCAAAAAAACCTCTCTTGATTTTCTTGATCCTCTGAAGTGGGTTGGAGCGGATCAGTCTTTTCATCATGCTGGGAAAAATCCGATTGAGCAAGACGGTAAATCGCTCGGATCCGCCGACCACAAACTCTTCTCTGCCCCGCTCAAGCCCTCGAAGAATGCCACCGGCGCAGACTTCCGGCTCCATCCCATCTGCCAAGGCAGCCTGCATTTTGCCACTCTTGCTCCCATCTCCCCTCAAGCCGGCCACCGTAATGTTGGTTCGGATAAAGCCGGGGATAACAAGGTGGACAAAAAGCCCCGAACCATGGGTCTCCGCCCGCAGGGAATCAAAATAACCCTGAAGAGCATGCTTTGAACCCGCATAGGCAGCGAGCTTCGGAACTCCATATTTCCCACTCAGACTAGAGGTGAGCACCAAATGAAGTGGCGAACCTGGACTCCTATTTTTGAGTATAGCCTTGGTAATTGCCACAGGCCCCCAGAAATTGATATCCATGATTTTGCGCTCCACATCGAGCTCTGTGTCTGCGACCAGGTCCCGGACAGTCATGCCAGCATTTAGGAAGACATAGTCCAGTCCACCATATACTTCCGAGGCACGGTCGGTTTTGCAGGAAAGTACAGAATGATCTTCCACATCGACAGGCAAAACTTCTATTGGACTGGACGGAAAGGCTGATTTCAACTCGCGGAGTTTGGGTTCATTTCGGGCGGAAATCACCAGACTTGCCCCATTCTCCACCAAAATCCTCACCAGGGCCTCTCCGATCCCAGAAGAAGCCCCAACGACCCAAACCCTTTTATGAGCCCAAAACCCCATTGTATCAAGCTGTTAACCTATACAATATAAGAGCTTAACTTCCATTTTTGGATTTTGGCCTAGCATTGTGAGTTGAAGAAATTATATTTGTCGGATTGTTTAGACGTTTCAGGGTCGATTCGATCAGATTTTGACAAATAAATCCGGATATCCATCAGGCGCTGCCGACCACAACTTTAGAAATCAATAATCCAATAGATGAAATACAACCGAATCCTGCTCAAACTCAGTGGAGAAGCCTTGATGGGCGAAAAAAACTACGGCATCGACCCCACGCGCCTCCAGCAATACGCCGACGAAATCAAGAAAGTGAAGGACAAGGGTGTCGAGATTGCGATAGTGATAGGCGGAGGAAATATTTTTAGAGGAGTGCAGGCAGAAAAATCAGGCATTGACCGGGTGCAAGGCGACTACATGGGGATGCTGGCCACCCTGATCAACGCAATGGCCTTGCAGAGTGCATTGGAGCAAAACGGCATGTTTACCCGATTGATGTCCGGCATCAAGATCGAAAGCGTGTGTGAACCCTTCATCCGTAGAAGAGCGATCCGTCATCTGGAAAAAGGCCGCATTGTGATTTTTGGGGCAGGCATCGGCAACCCTTACTTCACCACCGACTCTACGGCCGCATTGCGGGCTATAGAGATCGAGTCTGATGTAGTCCTAAAGGGAACCCGCGTGGACGGCGTCTACACCGCCGACCCGGAAAAAGACCCCTCAGCCACCAAATACCAAACGCTTACCTTCACCGAGGCCTATGAGAAAAACCTCAGCATCATGGATATGACTGCCTTCACGCTCTGCCAGGAAAACAATCTGCCCATCATCGTCTTTGACATGAACAAAGCTGGCAACCTTAGCAAACTAGTACTTGGAGAAGAAATCGGAACATTGATCACTGCCTAATCCTGAACTAAATCATGGAAGAAATCGAGTTATACTTAGAAGAAGCAAAAGAACTAATGCAAAAAGCGGTAGATCATACCGCTGCAGAACTAGTAAAAATCCGCGCAGGCAAGGCCATGCCCAATCTATTGGACGGGGTCATGGTGCAGTATTACGGAGCTCCCACCCCACTCAATCAGGTGTCCTCAGTCAATACTCCTGATGCCAGAACTCTTGCGATCAAACCTTTTGAAAGAAACCTGATCTCCGAGATCGAGAAAGCAATCATCAACTCAGATCTGGGACTCGCTCCGCAAAACAACGGCGAGATCATCATCCTGACCATCCCTGCACTTACCGAGGAGCGCAGGATCAACCTGGTAAAACAAGCCAAGCAGGAATGCGAAGGAGGAAAAATCTCCATTCGAAGTGTGAGAAAAGACACCAACGAATCCCTGAGAAAACTTCAGAAAGATGGCGCACCCGAGGATGCTATTAAGCGTGCAGAGGATCAGGTTCAGAAACTGACCGACCTATATTCAAGCAAGTTGGATGAACTGCTCGCCAAAAAAGAAGCAGACATCATGAAAGTCTAATTTGATTGTCAACTAAATAAAAAGTCCGATGGAGTGTACGCTCCATCGGACTTTTTATTTCTATACATTCCCGTATTCGCTTTGCCAGCATAAACCCAAATCCCCACACACAAGTCCCTGGCTCCCTACTTTTATTCCTCAAAATTCACATTGATAAACGTAGCGATACCAAACAGCGGCCCGCTGCGTAGGTATTTCCCGTTTTCAAAGGCCACTCCCAGTTCCAGTCTGAATATCCTGAACAAATTGTCCAGGGAGTACCCGATCTCGGTGTAATGAGGCGAGTTCTCGGTTTTCAGGTAATTGACAAAAATGTTTTCTCTGACACCCGAATATCTCAGCATCGGCAATTGAGTCAACAAGAACTTTCTGAACTGATAGTGGGCAATACCGGAAATATAGCTGGAGCTCGTGCTGTACTTATAGTAATCCATAAAACGGAAGTTGGACGCGGGCCCAAAATTGGAAAAGATAGTCCGGTTACCTCCAAAGTGCTTGAAATCCTGAAAATAGACCCTATCGCTGTTAAGAAAAGTCCCGCCCACGACGTTGAAGTCAAGTTTTCCACTCACTCCAAAGTTCACGTCATGCTGCACTCCCAGCTCCAATTGGTCAAATTTTGCAGCACTCTCCGAAGCGACCAGTCCAGGCAAAGCCTTTTGATAGGAAAAAGTGAGCAATGGCGAGCGGGAAAAATTGGGATATTTTCTTCCATCCCGAATCGAATAGGTCAGTCCCGGACGCCATTCTACCGAGGCTTTGATTTTCGCAATCTGATGGTTTTGAAACGCGCCGACACCTGCTTCGACGTTTTCGGGTTGGTTGGGGGTGTATTCTCTTTCCGGCTTGTTATAAAAGGAGTAGTTCGAGTTGTTGAACAACTCCCGCCTCTCGGCCCAAGTAAAATCAAGTCGGTAAGTCAGTCCGTAGTCGATTCTGTGATACCAGTAGGCACGCGCAAAGTCCTGCTCGTAGAGTTTCATGTAGTTACGGCGAACCAAAAGGGAATAGGCAGCATTGATCTGTTCCTGGATCGGGTCTTCGGGATTAAATTGATAGATGTACCTTCCTCCTTCTAGGCCCCAAGTCTGCGCCGAGATGGGCTGCGTGTGGGACCATCGAAAATTGACTTTTCCATAGAATCTGTCGCTGGAGAATCCGTAGCGTAGCTCCGGTTCGATGTTGAAGCTTTGTCTGTTCCTGTTGACGCTATCAGCGAGCTTTTCCTCGGAGTATTTGCGGTAGAAAAATCCCATTCCAACTTTCCAGCCTTCTACAGTATTGAAAGAGAGCTTGGTCAAATTCTGCCTAAACCCTACCGATACCCCCTTGCCAAAAGAATAGGAACCGCCCATGATCACCTCCATTGGTTTGAATCCCTTTCTGGCCTTTTTGGCGACTGAGTCCACCTCACTCATCTTTGCGGCCTCCACAGTGGCTAAGCTGTCGTCCCGACGATACCCCTCGACTTCCTTTACCGTCAGCGGCACCGGCCGGATGCTATCCCAATAGCTCAAGCCCCGCTTTTTCGCCAAAGAATCCACACTATAGTTGCGCTCCGAGGTAACGGTCTCCTTTTCTTCGCCCTGCTCTTCCTTCAGCGTTTCTTTCTCATATTCATTCAGCAGCTTTCTGTATTCCTTTCTAGTCATCGGCTCTTCGCTGGCAAGCTGCTCCAAAGCTGAGATAGACTTGTCCAATTTCTGTATGTCCTGCGGGATCTCCTGTACCTTTTCATCGATGATCTCCGGCACGGTCACCAAATCAGGATTGAGCGTCACCTCATAGTCGCGAGTCGAAGCTAGGTACTTGAACTCTCCGGCGAAGCCAAAAATCTTCCCGCCAAATGTATAGGTATGGGTAAGCGGCATCCACACGTTTTCTGCAACCGGGGCATATTGCTGCTTCGCCGTGATCTGAAATCCCAGGAGAGAAGTCTTCAGATCCAGACTGTGGATCGCCCAAAGGTCCTCAATGATATAGATATAGCCTTCAAAGACTTTTTCACCCCTGGAGCGGGGAGTCACCTTCACTTTGCTCACCATCACATCCTGATCAAAAAAACTTCCCTCATATTTAAACTGGTAATATTGAAAGGCGTACCGGGAAAGTGGTGAGACGATCCCGTTGATCTGATCCTGATAAAAGGAGGTTTGGATATAGGGTGCGGGAGAGGTACCCTGATTGTCCCCGTTGGTCCGGATGGAAATCACCTTTTCCTCCACTTTGTCCGGAAGGGTAAAAGTAATCCTCGATACCGACTCGGAAGTATAGGCTTCGTTGAGCTTGAGCCCCTCCTCCTCCAGTGTCTTTTTCATGAAAAATGGCGCGTCGGTCAACTGTCCGGTTCCCTTTAAGTAGACCGTAGTAGAGTAGGTCTGCAGCTGCATGCGATGGTATTTGGCCTTGGATATGGCCTTTCGCATGATAGTAAGCGCGGGATCTTCCGCACCTGCCCTTACCTCCACCTCGCTCAGATTGTAGATCTGCGGCTCCAGCGTGAAGTTCAGATCCACCCAGGCATCCTTGACTTCAACAGTTTCCAGCTGTGACTTGTAGCCGAGAAATTGGACAATCACGTCATAGTATCCTGGCTTCAACCTAAACTCGTAGAGTCCATTTTCGTTGGTTGGCACTCCGTCCTCCAAGTTGCGGATGTAGACAGAAGCAAAGGCCAGGGGCTCACCATCGGTCGTAGCAACTCTTCCACGTATCCCCTGCGCAACAGAAATCACCTGAATACCAAAAAGAAACATAGCCATCCAAAGAATAGAGAACTTACTCCCGTGCGTCATAAAAGTCGGTTTTGCTTTGTATAAAGATATAGATGTAAAAAACGACCCCAAGGTTGTAAGGCCTCATTTAAGATGATTTAGGAACTCCACAAAAAGAGGGCAAGACCAGATAATGGGATAGACTGGAAGAGTCAAAAACAACCATATTCACCAACTCCTTATTTATGATAATTTTATACTAGAAAAGGCACTTATTTAATTTTTTCGAAAAAGTCGCTTTGGCGTTTTCTGAGACACTTTATCAAAAATCAGAATTCTGAAATAATTAAAAAAAAATGTCTTTTTTGACATTCCATAAACAGAAAACGTTTTCCATTGAGGTATTCATACAATTTTTGGGATTCTATTAAATTCTAGACAAACAATACAATCTTCTGTTGACGATTGGTTTTTTATCGAGGAAAGCGCGCAATTGTTAATAATTGCAAAATCGAAATCTTCCGAGCACTTTAGATTTGGAATACGAGTACTCATGCCTATTTCGATTTTTATTAAACAAAAAACCCT
>CAZTJM010000238.1:0-5620 GCA_964613865.1 uncultured Limnohabitans sp.
AAGCCCATGAAATCTCCCCGCATTTCCTTTTGCCTCCAGCTAAAGCAGGAGGCAAATAAAATCAACTCTAGGCTTTCGAATCGGCGATTGAATTTGATTGGATACAAGCGGCTTCATCCCTACCGAAAATATCACTAGGAATGTGGCTTTAGCCCATTCCATCCAAAAAATCACCCACCACATTTCCGGCTTTAGCCGAATGAAAGGATTGGGCTAAAGCCCGACAGACATTTGAATGCCTCATTTGCCTCCAGCTAACGCAGGAGGCAATTCGAACAACCTCTTGCTTCCTACAGCAGCTCTCTTTGTCTTCCCTAGATCCTGTCATCTCCTACATCCAAAACCAAAGAGATCACCACCAGAAAAAGACCATCCAAGAGGAATACAAAAATCTGCTGCCCTCTTCCAAATCGACTAAGAAGACGAATACCTGATTGAATGGATGGAATAATTCACAAAGAAACCTCTACGCCTTGATTGCAAAAGTGATTAATCTTATAAAACGGCTGTCATAATTATCGGTCAATTTTCCTATTCTATGAATCGAATCTCTCCCGAAAATGGAAATCCAAAAACTCTGGATCGGGCAAGTATCGGCTGGGAAGAGTGATTTTCTGTTGATGATATCTGCCGAAATAGGCGTCGAAAGATTCTTGTCCCATAGAGCTCAACGACTTTTCTGAAACGTGAATTTTATAGTCCCCGTCAATGGATATCAAACCCAACTCATAAGCCCGATCATGCAGGGTATTCAGACACAAGCCGTTTCTTGGGTTCATCCTGTTTTTCTCGTCCACACTCCACGGCAAGATATGGCCAGCTACCAGCAGGTTGGGATGATTGATTCCGGTGATACAGCAAGTATTTCGATAGGAAACCAAAATGGCTTTCCGGAAAAAGTTCTGGTTGACTCTGGCTTTGATCAATTGCTCTCTCACCAACCCCTCCTTCGGTAGACTCGAAAAGTCAATATCATCCATTTGCTCAATAGACTTGCCTTCATACCTTGCCCTAAGCACTTCGCTCTCGTAGCTCAACTCTTCAAAACTGCCAAAAAACTCAGCCCAGATTTCTTTATCTAGCTTACTGGCATTTTTTAATCCTTCGACTCCTCTTGCTTTTAGGCTCGGATCAAAACTCGCAAAGTTACCCAGCTTCCGACCAACAGCAGAAGGCGTTCTATCTATCAATTTTGCCAAATGGATAATCTCTGGCGTTCCGGCATGCATTTTCCCAAAAGGCAACTTCCAATAGAGATTGAATGCCAGAATCAGCTCCTCCCGAGTCCAAAGCGTTTGCCCTTCTTTCATTTCACATGCTTAAGATTCCTCCACCTGAAACTGATACTGACAGCTAGCGTCAATGCATTGATGAGTTTGAGCTCTCAGATTATTTTTGAACGCGAACTCTTCTGCAAACTCAGTCCTGGCTCCACATTTTGGGCAAGTCATCGGCTGGTCTCCAATTAAAAAGATTTCAATCTGCTCATCCATAAGTCTAATTTCCTTCACCAAGAATACCAAATAACTATAACATGGACAATCGCAATATCAAACTCAACTATCTTTATAGAGACGGAGCCAACTATAAACAGTTCGGTTATGTGGTTTTTCGAAACTTCACCGGAATTCAACCAGCTTGTGCAACTACGGCATTTCTACCCAAATTGATTTCGAGCGAATATTTTGTGCCGCAGAATTGGGCACTCCCAAAGCTCCAGCTGTATGCCTTTGACCCAGAAATCGATCACGAATGGCATGAATTTGAGAATTGGGAGCTCACTGAAGAAGCACCGACTGACAGTCGTGACGTAACCGAGTTCTTGAATACAATTACTAAAGGACTTGATTCCCCTCCTAAGCGTAGTTTGCAAAACGCTTTTTTTTAAAGGAATTTAAAATTCCCCTACTGGGAGTAGAATGTTTAGCTAAGCGGAGTTTGTAACTCCGCTTTTTTATTTACTGGAATTTTTAATTCCTCTATAAATCCTTTAAGAACTACCCCACACCTCGTCTGTGCATTTAATTTCGATTATTTCAATGGTCTTGTTATTGTCAATTGACGTGGTTCTATCCCTCAAACAATGACTTCTGGTACACCCCTCCTTTGATCTTATTCATCAATTCCCGGATGAATTCGTAATGCTTGACATAGGGATTGGGAATTGAAATCAGGTTTATTCCCTTGGATCGGAGCAGTTCCATTTTTAGTTTATCTGATTCAATCCGCTTTTTGTTTTTGTAATGTTCTGTGCCGTTGATTTCAAAGACTACCTTCGGCACCCGGCCCTGGTAGATCACCCCATCAAATTCCTTCTTGTTGACCGCATGATTATCGATTTCTTCCGGTAAGACATCCAAAACTTTCACGTTTCGCTCAAATCGGCTCCCCTGAACGGAGCAATAGTGGCTCATCGTTTTGTAAAATTCGTCCTCAAATTTCGAGTCATTCGAAAACCCGATGGTAAAACGATTTGCGGTGCTTTGCGGGATCTGCGTGGTGCCGTTTTTTTCCACGTAATCAACCAGCGCGTACAGGTCATCATCTTTTCTTGACAGGATGTCTATTGCGTTTTTATCGGCAACCACAACCAAATTCTCCTGCGCCCTGGTGACACCGACATTGATCAACTGGCTGTTGTTCTTGATCCAATCATAGGTTCTGGGAGAAGTATGTCTTGACAGGGAGGTGGAAATGATGATGGTTTTGTTCTCCTGTCCCTGAATTTTGTGAATCGTACCACAACTTACCGATCCGTCTATTTCATTGTTGGCTTTAGCCCTGCTCAGGTATTTGTTCAAAACCGCTTCCTGATTGCGGAAGGGAGTGATGATGAAAACATCCTTCAATTGATGGTCAGCGATGTATTTTACGATCTCCCCTGCTTCTTCGATCGTGGCATTTCTACTGGGTAGATTTACATTGTTCACATCAATCAGCTTCAGCTCACCTTTAGTCTTAATCTTCGAAAGGTTCAGCCTGTTCTCATAAAACCGCATGTTTGAATAGTTGATGATCTTTTCACCACATCGATAATGATAGCTCAGCAAAATATCCCTGGAAATATTGTCAATCCTTTTATATAGAGACAGGATAGAATTAGAATGATAATCATAAGTCCTGTCCATATCGAACATCCGCATCAAGCGCTGGCCTGTACTTTCATCAAAAACGACGATTGGCTTTAGCTGGTTGGTGTCGCCAATCAAAACCATGTTTTGACACTTGGAGATTGGAATCAAGCTTGTGGCGATATCGCATTGGCCCGCTTCGTCTATTACCAGTAAATCAAACTTAAATTTCCTTCCCAGCTTGCGGCTCGAAAGATTGGTAGTCAGGACAATGGGAAACACTTTGGTAAGCTTCTCCAAGTTCTCATCGATGGCAAGCCATTTATTGAATTCTCTTACTTGTTTTTCGGATTCTTGAATGTCAAGTATTCCTATCAGATCCGCATATTCCTTGGTTCTGAGACGCTTTACATACCTCAAGGATTCGTAGTAGAAAAACTGCAAAAGCTGGTGATTGTCTTTTATGACTTCATATAGCTTGTCCAAGTCCTCATTGTTGGTCTCCGGTAGCTGCGAGAGCTTCTCTTCAATAGCCAGTTTTTCCTTTTCCAGTAAATGATTTCCGGCATTTGACAGCAGACTGCTTACAAACTCGAGGTTTTGCGAGAGTTCAATTCTAGTCTCATGATTTTTGATTTTCTCAAGCAATTGCCGGTTTTTCTCTTTCGACTTTTCTCTGAGATTGTACAGCAGTTTTTCCTTGGGCACATCCTTGGTCTCAAAAGCGTAGCGTTCTTTTATTGTTTGGAGGGCCTGCGTTACGCACTCCTTGTTCCCAAGCCTGAGCACAGGAAGCATTATTTCCTTATTCAGGTATTTGCCCAGGTATAACTTGTCTTTTATTCCGTCTATGGGCACGTTGTTGTTGGACGAGATCAAGAGTGTTTTGCCATTTGTAAGGCAATTGACAATGATATTTAATATGGTTTGGGTTTTGCCTGTTCCCGGTGGTCCCTGCACATAGGTGATGGGATATTTCAGCGCATTATAGATCGTCTGGATCTGATCTATATTAATATTCTGGTCATATAGTACGATATGCGGTTCCTTTCGATTTTTCCTATCCAGCAATGACAGTTTTTGAAAGAAGGCCTTTAGCGGAACTTCCAATTCATCCTTTTTATATTCTGCATGGATGTGGTCATAAATCCCGGCTATATCGATCTGCGCATATCCCATTACAACAAGTTCAGGCCTGGTATTGATCAATTCGCCGGTTTTGAAATTCCCCCTCAACAATTCAATCGCTTCCGACTGATCCTTGGAGTAAACTTCCTCAAAATCAGCAGGATTTAAATCAGAGTAATAAGCCAGGGAGTGCTTTACATCTTTTATATAGAAATTGGAATTGAACTGTGTTTTGCTCCCCACCTGTAATTTTTTATTTACTGGATCAAGGGTGAGCTTCCTGTAGGCAATTACAAATTTGCCCTTGGAGGGCAAATCAATTGAAAATTCACTGATCGCAAGCTCGTATTCATAATACTTGCGGTAATCGTTATGGTAGATCTCTTTTATGATTTGTTTCAGCTGTTCGTCCTTTAGGGAATATGGATTTTCCTTGGCCAATTCTGTCAAATCCACTCCCTGAATCAAATGGGCTTTGTGCAAGAAGGGATCTTTATTGGCTTTGTAGCATTCCAGATAGTAATTCAAGGTGTTGTTGTCATACCGGTCAAATTCATAGACCTGCAAACTTTCATCCTCGTCCAGTTTTTTGATCAGTTTCTCAGAAAAATCGCAATGTGAGAATTTCAGAATTTCTGCCGTCTGAATGGCTGAGATAGAGATTTTTCTGTTTAGGAGAGGTTCATCCTTTGTTACATTAAACATGTTTACCCACAAATCGTCTTTTGCACTTATATCGAGGATGTTGATCCAAAAAGGAGTGATCTTCCCTTCTTTGTTTTTGTAGGTAATGTTCAGAAATTTCCCTTCCCGGATCGCTTTGCCAATCAGTGAAGTGATTTTTTTGTCAATCATTTCGCATTGTTCTCATTTTTCAAAATTTCTAAACATTTCTTTTAGAGGTAGTCACTGATCAGCATACATCGATGTTTGGAAACCATTTCCCCCTATGCCACTCCAAATTCTCCTGACCTGGCCAGAGATGCTTTTCTTCCGGAAGCAGGATTTTCTTCCCCTTGAGTTTTTGCAGACTATAAGCATGGGAGCTGTCCTCGACGATTTGGTCTGAGACCATCACCCGGTACTCCGAATCTATGCCGATCAATCCTCGATCAAAGGCTCGATGAAGGTTGGGACAGAGGGCGATCCCGTTGCCCACGCGGTCATCCTGATTTTCGGCAAAAGGGCGGATGTGGCAGGCATCGATCAGGCTGTAGCCATAGGTCGATACGGCCTTCATCCCCGAAATGGCACAAGTGTACTGATAGATCTTCGGCACCCACTTCTTAAAAGTCCCATTCCTCACATAGACGATCTCCTGTTCAGCCACCTGTAGGCGCTCGACGACGGGAACTTCATGGAGCACATACGCCTGGATACTTCGCAGATAGCGGCTCTCTCCTTTTTTTCGTTGCATGAAT
>CAZTJM010000239.1:0-5577 GCA_964613865.1 uncultured Limnohabitans sp.
AGTTCGAAAAATCCTACGGATACAAACAGCATGACCACATGATCTGCGTCGAATGTGGTAAGGTGTATGAATTCTGTGATCCACGCATCCAAAATATACAAAACACAGTAGGAGAAATATTGAATTTTAAAGTGCTGCACCATTCCCTGATGCTGTATGGACAGTGTAACAACGGCGAATGCCATTCTCAAAAAACGGAAGTACAGGATGAAGCTAAACTATAAGACCAGCAAAGACGAAAAGGCCCACTACCTATTTATCGAGGGAGATTTGATCGGTGATGAAGTAGGACCAAAATTGGTCGAAGTTGTTTCAGATTCGATCCAGGAAGGGGAGAGAACCTTCGTCATTGATTTGAGTGAAGTAAGGTACATTAGCTCCAGCGGGATCGGTTTGTTGATCACTATCTTGACCAAGATGCGCAATGTGGGTGGGGAAGTATATCTCACCGCGCCTTCCGAGCACGTCAAAAAACTGCTCATCATCACCAAGCTGAACAATATTTTTACCGTCTATGATTCGGTGGATGAATTTAAGACTAAGCACTGAGTGGGGTTTCTAGCCCCAAATATTTACTTGTTTTCCCTTGGTTTTCCATCCCCTAATCGCGACTTTCGCGCTTTAAAAAACTCAAAAGTTCGCTTAGAACACACATCAAATGAAGATGGATGTATTGCTGGGTCTCCAGTGGGGAGATGAAGGAAAAGGTAAGATTGTTGACGTGCTGGCTCCTCAATATGAGGTGGTTGCCAGGTTCCAAGGAGGGCCAAATGCCGGCCATACTCTGGAGTTTGACGGGATCAAACACGTTCTTCACCAGATTCCGTCCGGGATCTTCAGATCCCAGATCCTGAACATAATCGGCAATGGAGTAGTACTCGATCCGATCATCCTCAAGAAGGAGATCGAAGGCTTGGGAAAGTTTTCTATTGATTATCAGAAAAACCTGGTGGTCTCCAAAAAGGCTACCATCATCATACCTACCCATAAGTTGTTGGACGCGGCCTACGAGCAGTCCAAAGGTGACAAGAAAATCGGCTCTACTTTGAAGGGCATTGGCCCGACCTACCAGGACAAAATTGGGCGATCAGCACTTCGGGTTGGTGATATCTTAAGTCCCGACTTTAAAGAGAAGTATCAACTTCTGGTCGAAAAACACAAAACCACGCTTTCCTTTTACAATTTTTCCGTTGACAAATTGGAAGAAATGGAAGGCCAATTCTTTGAGGCTGTCGAATTTGTCAAATCGCTCAATCTGATAGACAGTGAGTATGTCGTCAACGAGGCCTTGGCTGCGGACAAGAAAATATTGGCTGAAGGTGCACAGGGTTCTCTGCTGGACGTGGACTTTGGCAGCTATCCTTTTGTGACGAGCAGCACTACCATGACTGCAGGGGCTTGCACCGGACTCGGAGTGGCACCTTCCAAGATCGGTGAGGTATTTGGCATCTTCAAAGCCTACTGTACCAGGGTAGGCAGCGGTCCGTTCCCGACAGAGCTTTTTGACGAGATAGGGGAGGCGATGAGGAAAGAGGGTAATGAATTTGGAAGCACCACTGGTCGCCCACGAAGATGTGGCTGGTTGGATCTTCCAGCTTTGAAATATTCGATCATGATCAATGGGGTGACCCAACTGTTCATGATGAAGGCGGATGTGCTTAATATTTTCAAAGAAATCAAAGTGTGTACGCAATACGAACTTCCCGATGGGGAGAAGATAGACCGACTGAGCTTCGAAATCACCGACACAGAAGTGAAGCCAGTTTATAAAACGATGAAAGGATGGAATTGCTCTCTGGCAGATGTGCGTTCCTACGAGGAATTCCCGGTAGAATTGAAGGACTATGTCGCCTTTTTGGAATCGGAATTGAATGTTCCAATCAAGTTGGTTTCAGTCGGCCCTGACCGGGTTCAGACGATTATGAGATAGAAGAAAACCCTTGACATACAAGGCTCCCGAGGTTCTCCTTGGGAGCTTTTGTTTTATAGTCTCAATGTCAGTTTATTTAGGGCGGTAAATAAATGAACTTGAAGGGAATCGTTAGATGTTTGGCGTTGTCATTTTTATTCCTGCTGGCTGCGAAAGCGGAGGCCCAGGTCGGGTTTCCCTATTGCGAGTCTTTCCAGACAGCTAGTACCCAGGCCAATACGATATTTGGAGGGGATGCAAAGCTGGTGGACGGTGTTCTTCAGCTTACCACCAATGGACTTAACCAAACGGGGTACATGTACATTGATGTTCCTTTTCCGTCAGTTTATGGGATCAAGGTCGAGTTTGAGTATTTCATGTATGGCGGATCCGGAGCTGATGGGCTGTCGATGTTTTTGTTTGATGCGGCGACTCCCAATTTTGCACCAGGTGGGTTTGGTGGATCTTTGGGGTACGCCCAGCGAAATGAACATCCTGGCCTGACTGGAGCTTATTTGGGCTTAGGCTTTGATGCATTTGGCAATTTCAGCAACACTACAGAGGGGAAAAATGGTGGCTTCTTGCAAGGATCTTCCGCTTTGTTTCCCAATAGCATCACGCTTAGGAAAGGGGGGAGTGGATTTTCAGGTTATGACTATGTGATCGGCCGAATGACGCAAGATCCGCCCGCTGGAGCTAACGACCTCGCACTGGATGTGCAATACCGTTTTCCGCTCAGTTCGGGTGGTCAGGGAACCCAGCGGGTCGAAGAGTCCTCCAAAGTGGGGTATCGCAAAGTTTTTTTGGAACTGGAGCCACATCCTGCTGGCACCGGGTATTTGGTTAAGCTGGAGATGGAAGTGACCACCGAGGACGAGAAACCCAGATTGGTGACGGTTTTTCCGGATATATCTTTTCCCTTTCCTGCACCGAACAACCTAAAGCTCGGTTTTGCAGGCTCTACGGGAGGTTCTTCCAATTTTCATGAAATCCGGAATTTGATAGTCGAGGTGTCAGCGGATGATGCACTGCAAGACCCCGAAGGAAGCGACATCGTGGATTTTACCTCCTGTGCAGGCCAGGAAAACCAATTCTATATCACGAGTGAAGAGGTACTCCTGCCCAATACAAATAGTGTGATCCGATGTCTCCAACTCTACGAGACAAGGGATGACATTGAAGCAAAGCAGGACGACATCTGCAGTCAAGCCAGGTGTTTGGAGCAGAACCGCGTTTTGATCTTGCCTGAGGGTACCTTTCGGGCGACTGACCAAGAGGGGGGATTTACCTTTTTTCCAAATGAAGAATATGCAGGCAAAGAAGTCACGATCTTCTATACCGTCACGGATAGCTATGGAAAAAGCTCTCAGGGAAACTCAATCTCGGTGAAGATTGAAGAGTCTCCCGAGCCGATTAGGCTTTCGGTTTCGGGATATGGCGAAGTAATCGATCTTGTTGAAATCTGCCCAGGCGAATCTGTGACTCTGGAAGGAATCGGGGAGGAAGTGTACGATAGGTATGAGTGGTACAAAGATGGGGAAATAGTACAGGGAGAGGTAGGGGCCTCCCTTTCGACAGGTGAAGAGGGAGAATATGAAATCTTGGCCTACAACCGCAAAAATTGTCCTGTCGCAAGCAATAGCCTGAGGGTCGACCTACCCGATCTTCCTGTACTGGATATAGATTCCCCGATTGTAGGCTGTACGCCTGGCCAAGTGGTCGATCTGGCATCGCAGATTTCAGGGTATGATACTTCGAGCTATGACTATCGGCTCTCGGGCATGGGGGTTACGCTGATCAATGACCAGTTGCAATCCGTCAGTATTGCTGGAGCCTACGAGCTTAGTATAAAGAGAAAATCCTTGGAATGCTATTCTGATCCATTGCCAATAGAGGTGTTTATACAAGAGGAAGAACTTGAAGTGGATTTTGACTTTGGTGTGAAAGGCACCGGCGTAAAGGACGAATCAGGAGGAGGTGTGTTTCCAGACGATGAAATCCAGTTCGTAAATCTCGCGGACGACCGAGCCGTGGCATGGGAGTGGGATTTCGGAGACGGGACAATTTCTGAGGATCAGAATCCTGTTCATGTGTTCGGCAAAAAGGGGGAGTTTGAGGTGGAGCTTTTGGTGACGGACCAGTATGGCTGTCAAAATAGTGTTAAAAAAACGGTTGCGATTACGCGGAGTTATCGTTTGATGGTTCCTACAGGGTTCACGCCGACTGAGCCTGAAAACAAAAAGTTTCTCCCCAAGCACAAGGGATTGGTCAAATTCGAATTGTTGGTTTTCAATACCTGGGGCGAATTGATCTTTCGAACGGAAGATCTGGATACTGAAGGATGGGATGGAACGCTAGAGGGCAAGCTATTGGATGCGGGGGTATTCGCCTACAGAATCAATGGGGTCGCGACAGACGGAGAGCAGGTTAGGGAAAGTGGTAAATTCAGATTGATTCGATGAGACGCAGCTTGTTCTTTATGCTTTTTGTTTTCTGGAGTACTTTCCTTGTAGCTCAGGATATTCAGTATAGCCAGTACTATGCCAACCCCATCTATCTCAATCCCGCATTCACTGGTAGTACGGGCTTGACCAGGGCGGGAGTCAATTTTCGGAACCAATGGCCCGCAATGGAAGAAAGTTTCGTGGCATATACCGCTTATTTCGATCATTTCGATGAGCGGTTGAATTCCGGTTTTGGACTTATTGTTCAAGGCGCCCAAGAATCCTTTACCCAAACCAGCCTGAATGAAATCGGTCTGGTTTATTCTTATCGCCTCCGACTTGGGGAAAAGGATTATATCCAGGCAGGTTTTCAGGGTAGTTTTGTGTCCCGTGACGCATTATTTGACCGGGTAATTTTGGGCACACAGTTGGATATCGACAGAGGTGTGATAGTGGGGGAGCCGGGTGGATCATTTGAAGGCGATAGCCAGATCAGATCTGCTGACGCCCATGCCGGTCTGTTGTATTATGGAGAGAAGGCTTGGTTTGGTGTCGCTGTTTCGCATCTTTTGGAGCCCCAGATTAGCTATTTGGCAGAGGATACCAATGAGTTGCCGATGAAGTATGCGCTGCATGGGGGGTATCGGATAGACTTGGCGCCAGGGGATATCAATGACTATTTTAACAACACGGACCAAGAACGAGCCCTCACGCTTGGGTTCAACTATAAAAAGCAGGGTGCGTTTTCGCAATTGGATTTGGGTACCGAGTTTTACTTTGAGCCGCTAGTCTTGGGAATTTGGTATAGAGGTTTGCCAACCAAGTATGCGCTGCCAAACAGCGAGTCTCTTGTTTTTTTGCTTGGGGTGAATATCCCCATGGGCATCGATCTTGGGTACAGTTATGACTATTCAGTTTCCAAGTTGGGTTTTGTCGGATCTGGTGGTGCTCACGAGTTGTCTGTTCGCTATGTTTTTTCGCCAAAAAGTCACAAGAAACGACGTTACTCCGGTCAGTCTTTCTTTAGGTACTGATTTTCAGGCTTTTTTGAAATATAATTCTGTTTCGCCAAAATGAATGTGGGGTTATTCAGAATATTCGTATCGTTTTCGGGGAAAATGGAATCAAACTTTTTCCCGATCATTTCCAGGGACTTAGGTTTTTTGGCTTTTTTTTTCCGGCCTGGGTATTGTGTTGGGGAAAAAAAGGGGGATATTTGCACTC
>CAZTJM010000240.1:0-5494 GCA_964613865.1 uncultured Limnohabitans sp.
TGTTCAACAATCGTATGGGAATCGACCTATCATACTACAATGCCCAGATCCGTGATCAGATCCTTCCGCTGACCCTGCCAGCTACCTCTGGAGCGAGATCGGTATTGACCAACATCGGTACGCTGAGAAACCAAGGCATTGAACTAGCCTTGAACGGTACCATTTTCTCCACTAGCGATTTCAGATGGGATATGACTCTGAACCTCGCCAGAAATATCAATAAGGTGGAGAAGCTGGCAAACAACGCCACTGAACTCTTGCATGCTGACTATGATGGCAACGCCGCACAGCTTCGCTCAGTGGTAGGCAGACCAATGGGTGATTTCTATGCCCGTCCAGTTGAGACTGATGCAAACGGCAACAAGATCGTGCAGCCAAATGGTCTGTATAAAATCGATCCGAACAACTGGATTCAAGTGGGTAATGCCATGCCGGATGCTGTGGGTGGCTTGATCAACAACTTTGAATTCAAAAATTTCACCTTCTCTGCGGTAATGGACTTCCAAATTGGTGGGTCGGTAATGCCTACAGGTATCAACTGGATGACTTCCAGAGGTCTGACTGAGGAAAGCTTGAACTTTAGAAACGAGGCTTCTGGTGGCCTTGCCTACTACGTTCAAAATACCTATGGCAGTGATGGGAAATTGGTTAGTTCTAAAGGCGTTCAAGTGCCGCACACTACCGCCGCAGGACCAAACGGGGAAACAGTTTTCCATGACGGGATGCTGATGGATGGGGTGACAGCCGACGGACAGGCAAACACAAACGTAATCTCCCAGGCTTTATACTATTGGAATACTTACAACTGGGGTGGTCCGCAGTATAGCCAGTCCAGATATGAGCTTTACATCCAGGACAATACTTATCTAAAAATGAGAGAACTCTCTTTGGGATACACTCTGCCAGCTCATATTTCACGAAAAGTTGGGGCTAGTAACCTGAACATTTCCATGTACGGAAGAAACCTCTTCTTCCTGTATAGAAATATCAAGGATTTGGATCCTGAGGTGTTGACCGGAGGATCTAGATGGACTCAAACTCTTACTTCTGCCGGTACCAACCCTGCGACCAGAACCCTCGGATTTATGCTAAGAGCTAAGTTCTAATCATCAGAATGAATCTAATCCAAAAAACGTCATGAAAATAAAGAGTCTATATTTATATGTCCTACTGGCGGCCGGCGTGGCTTCTTGTACGGAATCGCAATTTGAGGACGCATACACCGATCCGTCAAAGTTGGCTGAGACCACTGTTGGAAAGCAGTTCTCCGGAATGATCTACTCCAACCGGGAGTTTGTACTGCCTAGCTACTGGAATTACTTCGTCATTCATCGCATCACCAACAACCGCTACAATCAGGCAGTGGGTTGGGTGAATGTTGAGAATCAGTACGTGCCGGGGTCGGCAGCAATAACCGATCGCTGGAATTCCTATTACAACGTCCTTGGACAGTTTCGTGAGATAGAGAAAGTGTACAACGCACTTCAGGAAGATGAAAAGGCCGATAAGCGTATCTATATGATCACGGGGGCGGCTTTCTTCTACGACTACACCCAGCAGGTAGTTGATCTCCATGGGGATATTCCATGGACAGCAGCCGGTATGCTAAGCACCAATGGCGGAGACTATACCAAGTCTTACGCTAGCTATGACAACGCTGAAGATATCTACACCAAAATGCTGGATGATCTCGCAGGCTTTGCCGATGAGCTGAATACGATTGAGATTGAGCCAGCAGTCTTGACTGAATTCAGGACCCAGGATCTGATCAACAAAGGCAACATTGAAAAGTGGAAGGCTTACGTCAATTCGCTGCGCTTGAGAATGCTGACAAGAGTAAGCGGGTCCAGTACTTTTGGAGCAAGGGCTACTGCCGAAATCAATGAAATCCTTTCCAATCCAGCGACCTATCCGGTAGTGGCTGACAATGCGGACAATATCCAATGGGATGTGTTTTCACTTGGAACCATCTTGCCCGCAAACACATTCCAGAGCGGTCTGGAAGATTGGAACGGTAACATTGCTAGCAAAGCCATCATCGACCATATGCTCGAAAATGGAGATCCAAGACTGCCTTACGTTTTTGAGCCCGGCTTGGAAGCTGAAGGAGAATACTTGGGACTGGATCCTTTGATGAATGCGACAGACCAAACTGAATTGGTGGCGACCAATACGCTGTCCATCTACAACAGATCTACGATCAGCAGAAACCAGTATTTTCCTGGCGTCATTATCACAGCGTCTGAAGTACATTTCTTGGCTGCCGAATATTACCTGAAAAACAATCAGGCGGCAATGGCGAAAACCCATTACGAGGAAGCTATCAAGCAATCGCTTGCCTTCTATCAGTACCTGAGAAGCATCAGCAACAACAATGAAACGCCCGCTCCAGATGCACCGAGCGATGCGGACATGGCGGCTTACTTGCAAGAAGGAGCTGTTTCATGGGATGCCGCTGCGTCAGCAGAGGCTAAGCTGAAGCTGATCGCTGAGCAGAAATGGTTGCACTTCAACGTGGTTCAGCCTATTGAAAACTGGTCAGAACTGAGAAGACTTGACTTGGTGGAGCTGACTTTCTGGACTGACCAGTCCAACCAGCAGAGCCTTCCCCCAAATCGCTGGATATACCCCGGCTCGGAGGCGACCTACAACCTGCCAAACTACTCTGTAGTGCAGGGAGAGGACAACCTGACCAACAAAATCTTCTGGGCTAAGTAATCATAATAAATAGATAGAGTTCGAAAGCCGCATTCCTTTTGGGTGCGGCTTTTTCATTTGTAGGGAATTTCGCCTGTTGCATTCTGCCGAGAAATTTTTAAATTCCAAGAACTTTTAGTCATCAGATTTTTTATGCAGTTCAGGGAAGACTTTTTACAGCTGGTCTGGAAGTATCTCTACTTCGACCGAAAAGACCTCAAAACCGTCGAGGACCAATCCGTAGAAATCCTTGCGGTAGGATTTCACAATCAGGGTGAAGGCCCAGATTTCCGTGATGCAAGCATCGTGCTGGACGGAGTCAAACTTCACGGTCACGTGGAGGTACACCGCCTAGCATCTGATTGGAAGCAGCATGCCCACGGTGGGGATCCCGCTTACAATTCGGTCATTCTCCATGTCGTTTGGGAAAACGACCGGGAAGTCCTGCGCAATGACGGCACAGCCATGCCCACTTTGGAGCTGAAAGGCCGGATCTTTCTGGATGTTTGGAGAAACTACGAGAGCCTTCTGGACTTCAGATCAGACCTTCCCTGTTCACATGCCTTGGCAAATGTGCCCGGCATTATCCGTTTTTCGGCCTTGGAAAAGGCTCTGGTGGGAAGGCTCTATGACAAGTCTGATCTGATCCTGCACATTCTCGACCAAACCAAGGGCGACTGGGAGGAGACGGCCTATCGTTGGCTTTTTACCTGCTATGGGTTTAAGACAAACTCCCGCCCTATGGGTGAGTTGGCGGCATTGGTTCCCTACAAGATCCTGCAAAAACACCGAAATCAAATCTCTACTCTGGAAGCTATGCTGCTCGGTCAAGCGGGGCTGTTGCCCGAATCATCCAAAGAGCCTTATGTCGCTCACCTGATTGATGAATATCGTTTTTTGAAGAAAAAATTCAAATGGGACAGTCCGATGTTGCGGCAGCATTGGAGCTTCATGGGGGCAAGACCCACCAACTTTCCGACGCTGAGATTGGCCCAGTTGGCGGCGGTACTTGCGCAGGCTCCCGGTTTGCTCCAGTCCGTCATGGAAGGCAGCCGGGAGTTTTCTGCTTTCAAAATGCTCTTCCAAGTCGCTCCATCAGATTATTGGCGATACCACTATTCTTTTGGCAAGCCCACAGAAAGAATCGCGTCCAAGGGCATCTCAGGTGGTACCTTGGACCTGTTGATCATCAATTTTGTAATCCCCCTTTGGTTTGCATACGGACGCTATTTTCAACAGGAGGAATGGCAGGAGCGTTGCTTTGACCTGCTCCAAACGATCCCGGCTGAGCAGAATTTTATTACCAGGAAGTTTGGAGACAAAGGCTTCCTAGCTGCCAATGCCTTTGACTCCCAAGGAATGATAGGACTCTTTCGGGGCTTTTGCGAAGCCCAAAAATGCTTATCCTGCAAAGTCGGCCAAAGTCTGCTCAAAGGTCAATCCAAATGAAATTTTGCGCAAGCGAGTGATTTCCCGTACTTTTGCAGGCCAAAACCAAAGCTACCATGGACAAACCGGTGATCATTCTTGGCGCAAAAGGCATAGCCCATCCCGCCCTCGAGATATTTAATAGCAACCAGGTCATCGTCTACGGCTTTTTGGATGAGGACGAAAGCATCTTCGGTACCGAAATCAATAGTATCCCCATTCTTGGTAACACCGAGGATGAAGGGTTTCTGAAATTGGTAGGAAAAAAGACTGAGGCCTTTGTGGCGGTAGACGATACCAAGTACCGCGAGTTTTTGGTCGAGATGCTTCACAATGTCCGTAAAGTCCAGCCAGTAAACGCCATCCACCAGCGTGCGTATATCTCCACGGATGCGAGCATTGGCCACGGCAATTTTATCAACGCGAACGTGTTGGTGGGCGCTGGGACTGAGGTGGGAAACCACTGCATTTTGCACACCGGGGCGATCATCGACCACAAAGTGAAGATTGGAGATTTTGTGCAGATCGGTGCCGGCTCCATCATCAATGCCGATGTGACCATAGAAGAGGGGGCATTTATCGGGTCTGGCGTGACGGTAGTCGGCGGCGTGACCATCGGCAAGGGAGCCAGAGTGGGAGCCGGATCGGTAGTGATAGCCTCGGTGGGAAAGAATGAAACCGTCTTCGGCAACCCCGCGGCCAAAGTAAAGTAAGAGGTACGGGGGACGAAGTACGCAGGTGCGGGAGAAATTTCCCTCGATTTATTCGAACAAAACAATAGTCAGGTAATAGCCAACATAGAATATTGAAAGCCGAACGTCGAATCAACATCCGACTTCCGACTTCAAACATCCAACATCCCAAACACCCTGCCGAAACAGGGCGACAGTTATGGAAAAAACAAACAAAAAACCGTATAGCATCCTGCTGTACTACTGCTACGCCAAGATTGAAAATGCCGAGGCGTATCGAGAGGAGCATCACCTCTTCTGCGTGGAAAACAACATCCGCGGCCGAATCATCATTTCAGACGAGGGGCTAAACGGCACCGTGTCCGGACTGCACGAGGATTGCGAAAAATACATGGCCTATATCCATGCCGATCCTCGATTTGCCAAGACCGAATTCAAGATAGACCAGCACGAGAAGCATGCTTTTGCCAAGATCCACTGCCGATACAAGCCGGAGATCGTCCATTCCTCCTTGCGCCACCTAGACCCAAATGTGCGGACTGGAAAACACTTGGAACCAGAAGAATTCAAGGCGCTCAAAGACCAGGAAGACGTAGTCATCCTCGATGTGCGCTCCAATTATGAGCATGAACTCGGAAGATTCAAAAATGCTCTCACGCTTGATATCGACAACTTCC
>CAZTJM010000241.1:0-5439 GCA_964613865.1 uncultured Limnohabitans sp.
TTCAACTCCATTCTAACCCCGACCTTGCCCAGTTCCGGAGTGAATTTGATCGCATTTCCAATCAAGTTCAGCAGTACTTGGTTGATTTTTCCCTTATCTCCCTCCAAGATTGTCTTCTCAAATTCGCCATAGGTCAACTCAAGTTTGATTTTCTTTTTGCCTGCCAGCCCCGAAAGGATTTTAATCTGGTCTTTCAGCTCCTCAACTGGGTCAAAGGCAACGGATTGGATTTCGATTTTACCCGACTCGATCTTGGAATAGTCAAGAATATCCCGAATGATGCTCAGGAGAGAGTTTCCTGAATTCTTGATGATTTCGACATACTGCTTCTGAATCCGGTTGAGGTTGGTACTTTCCAGCAGATCGATGATGCCCAGCAGGCCGTTCATCGGAGTGCGGATCTCGTGGCTCATATTGGCCAAAAAATCAGATTTCGCGCGGCTTGCCTGGTCAGCGGCATTCATCGCTTCGACCAGACCCTTTTCCCAGATTTTCTGGCCAGTGATATCCTTGGAGATGGACATGATCTGATTTTCATCCAAAGGAAAAAACCTCATTTCGTAGTGTCTTTCGCCCAGAGGGGTATGCCACACGACATCGATGGTTTGAATGCTGTTGGTATTTTTGGCCCGCTCGAAGACCTTCGCGATATCATCGGCTTGCCCGTGGGGCACAAATTCGTGCAGAGATTTACCCAAGGTGGAATTGGCCGACTCAAACAGGTTTTTCCTGTCCTGAACATGAAAATCCAACACAACGCCCTCGTTATTATAGATGAAGATCGTATCGGGTATATTACTGATCAGGGATCTAAGTCGGTTTTCACTTTGTTCCAATTCCTGCCGCGCTAGATATTGCGCCGTGATATCTGTGCCAATACCCATCCCGCCACACATTCTTCCCTGCTCGTCAAAAAGCAGCTTTTCAAAGACCTTCACCCTGATCTTTTCCCCATTCGGCTTGGTAAAATCATATTCCAAATCCACCAAATGTCTCCCTTCCATCAAGGCTTTGATCGTCTCGGATTTCACGGTATTGGCCTCGGGATGCTCGGAATCAACTTTGAAAGCCTCCAAAAACTCCTGCTTGGAATGGCCCAGGACCTCCTCCACCTCGTCGGACACTTTTGTGATTTCACCCTTGTAGTCATGAAAAAATACGAAGCCCTTCATCTCCTGCAACAAGAGGTTCTGCTGATCAAACAAGGTGGATATCTCCCGGAGGTTCTCCTCCTGTACCTTGATCGAGTCGATGTTTCCTTTGAGGGAAATGAGGAAAAACGCCACCGTTCCTATCAGTAGAATTACCACGCCCAAAAACAGGAGAAAGTAGGTGCTGTAGATCCCCGAAGTAAGTCCATCCATCGGCACCAAAAACATCAGGGAGGCCCAGGTGTCCGAATTGGCGTAGTTAAAGGGGTATTGGGCTAAAATTCCCGAATATTGCTCGTCTCCTTTTTCCCATTCCACCTCATAAAAACCCTTCAGTCCGAGGCCGATATCGGCTTTGACCGCATTCAGGTCATCCTCGTCGAGAAATGCCTGCTGCTGCCTCGCCCACCGACCGAGTGGTATGAGGTTGGATTTATAAAGCAGAAACTTCTCCCCTCCTGGATCCAGGTAAAAATTGGTAACGTACTCCTTGGTATACGCAGGGATATCCAGCGTGTAGAGAATCCTAAAACCACCTTCGCCTTTTAACAAGAGCTGAGAATCTTCCTCTCTCCCCGGAAATGCCGCCAGTGATCTTTTTCTGATGAAATCGTTCGTTTCCGTCATCTCAAAGACAAGCGTGGAATCCACCATATCCACCATCACCGAGTCAAGCATCCCGGGAAAACTCGTGAAGGTTCTCCTCACCGCAACCGTAAACTCGTCTTTGAAATCCTCCTCGTCCAGGTCTGGGTCTTCCAGAAATGCCATCAAAACGCTGGACTCCTCCTTGAAGCGACTCAATTCCATCTCCAGACTCCTTGCCGCAAGTTCGGTTTGCTTGATCAGAAACTCCCGTCTGGAATTCATCTGCGAAAAGGAAATCGCGTTGAAAAAACTGTAGCCCAAAGCAATTACCAAGACGACCAGCAAGCTCCCCACAATGGAGGTCAGCCAAAAGTTGGACCGGTCGATGAATTTTCTGGCCATCAATAATTGGGGAATACCTGTATCAAAAACCAATCTATCCCAATGAAAGGCACACAAATCGCCCGGCTCAGATTAGTCTCCTCCTCAAACTCAAACCTGTCTTTCTTTTCGAGCAAAAACTGCTGTGCCATTTCCCTCACTTCCCTGCTTTTGCTGCTGAAAAGGTTGAAATCTGAAATTCTGAAGTAATCCGAATGGATAGTCTCGCGGTAGACGTGGTTTTTCAAGGGCGGCATACTCAGGGATTCTATCGCCCCTGCCTTTCCGGCAACAATTTCCCCCTTGGCGTTCACCATCAATATTTCCCCCTCCACGGCATCCATGTAATTTTGTACCAAGTCGCTGACCGTAAAGTCCACTCCCAAAACAGCAAATAAATGATCGCCGTCATAGATGGGATGAATGAGCGAAATTATCCAACCCTTTCCCGCTGGATCCACATAGGGCTCCGGGATCCAAACGAGGCCTTTTGAGGGATTGTGCTCCAAGTCGGCCTTATAGTAAAAATTGAACTTGGTCACGTCAATGTCGGTATCAATGATGTTTTTGACGTCGTAGGCCGGAAATACCCGGCTTACCTGCATGGCGGAATTGGAGTAAATCTGTGCGATACGTGAGTTGCCCTCGATAAACTTGGCAAAAAGTGGATCGAGTGAATTGGTCAAGACCACTTCTTCCTCTGCCCTTTTGCGATCTGGCGTAGAATTGAGGATGATCACCGAGCTGAGAGTGGAGTCTTGGCCGGGCAGGTTGGTGGATATCGCCCCGACAAAGTGATAGGGGCTGGGTGCTGCCACCCGCAGGATGGAGTCCTTCTTAGAGACTAATTCTTCATAATAGTGTGCGATCGTGTCGATATCGGTCGCCATCCTTTCCCCATGATAAATCATCTCTTGGATCACACCATTGAGTTTTTCGAAGTCCTGCTCGGGAAATTTCTCCTCCGAAGCACTACAACCCATCAAGAAAGCTATTCCCCCTAGACTGATCGAGACTATTCCAAAAAGACGCATAAGTCAATCCGATTTCAGGGAAATTAGAGATTTTCAAGCTGCGAACGAAAAGTTTTTCCCATTTCGTCAAATCTAAGCTTTACTTTTTCGAAGAACTCCCCCGCAAGAAAAAGCTCGAGATCCTGCTCATCCAGAATATCGGTCTCACTGAGCTTAAATGTCTGCTCCATCGGACCGAGCTCAAACTTGAGGATATATTTATTATTCCAGGAGAAAATGCTGATTCGCACTTCCTCCCGGGTCAACTCTTTGACGACTCTCATTCGGGTCTTCTTACCTCCGACTTATAGCTTATATTAGACTTCAGCGAGGAAGCTACGGAGCAATATTTGTCCACGGAAAGCGCCACCACCTTTGCAAACTCCTCCTCTGTAGCATTGGGGGACACAATGACGAAGGTCAGCTCAATGTCGGTGAAAAAAGCCGGAACGCCGTCATTTCGAGTTCCTTCTACTTCTACAAAGAACTCAACGATCTCTCTCCGCTTCTTTTTCATCATCAATACGGCATCCACAGAGGCGCAGCTTCCCAATGCAGAGAGTAGCAGGTCCATGGGTGACTGGGCATGCTTGTGTTCGGGATCATACATGTCAATGTTGACCAGATTGCCCTGGAGGTTTAGTGCTTCGTACTCAAGGTCCGCCTTCATACGGACGGTGACATTTCTTTTATTCGCCATTCTATTATTGATTGTCTATTGACGTCCTGCGAAACCCAATTGAATTCTTGCGGCCTTCGAAAGACAGTTGGTCTTTTACTTCAAATTTCGGCCTTCTCACATATTTCTGCGATACTGCCCTCCCACTTCGTAAAGCGCCTTGGTGATTTGTCCCAAAGAGCAGACTTTCGATGCCTCCATCAACCGTGCAAAAACGTTTTCGTTTTTTACCGCTGCGGCCTGGAGTTCTTTCAAAAGCTCGTGTTCCAAACCTTCGTAAGCTTGGTGTAAGTTCCTCAAAGTTTGGATTTGAGCTTCCTTTTCATCTTTGTTTGCGCGGATCACTTCGCCCGGAGTCACCGTGGGAGAGCCTTCCGAAGAAAGGAACGTATTCACGCCGATGATCGGAAACTCACCGGTATGCTTGAGCATCTCATAGTGAAGGCTTTCCTCCTGGATTTTTCCTCGCTGATACATGGTCTCCATCGCCCCAAGCACGCCGCCTCTTTCGGTAATCCGGTCGAATTCCGCATATACAGCTTCCTCCACCAAATCTGTCAATTCCTCAATCACAAATGCACCTTGAAGCGGGTTTTCATTTTTAGCCAAACCCAATTCTTTATTGATTATCAGCTGGATAGCCATCGCACGGCGAACAGATGCTTCAGTAGGCGTGGTTATCGCTTCGTCATAGGCATTGGTATGCAGCGAGTTGCAATTGTCATAGATCGCATAGAGCGCCTGAAGGGTCGTTCTGATGTCGTTGAAATCTATCTCTTGCGCGTGCAGTGAGCGTCCGGAGGTTTGGATATGGTATTTCAACATCTGCGAGCGCTCATTCGCACCATACTTCAGCTTCATTGCTTTCGCCCAAATCCTCCTCGCCACTCGTCCGATGACGGCATACTCCGGGTCTATCCCGTTGGAGAAAAAGAAGGAAAGGTTTGGCGCGAAGTCATTCACGTTCATGCCCCGGGAAACATAATATTCCACATACGTGAATCCGTTGGAAAGCGTCAACGCCAGTTGGGTTATCGGATTGGCACCCGCCTCGGCAATGTGATATCCGGAGATCGAAACCGAATAGAAGTTTCGGACATTCCGCTCGATAAAGTACTGCTGCACATCCCCCATGAGTCGGAGCGAAAACTCTGTGGAAAAAATGCAGGTATTTTGAGCTTGGTCTTCTTTGAGGATATCCGCCTGCACCGTGCCCCTCACTTTGGACAGCGTGTCGGCTTTAATCTTTTCATACACTTCCTTTGACAAAACCTGGTCGCCTGTCACTCCCAGAAGCATCAATCCCAAACCATTGTTTCCGTCAGGGATAGCCCCTTTGTAGGCGGGCTTCGCGAGGCCTTTCTTCTTGTAGATCGCCTCGATTTTTTCCAAAACCTCCACTTCAAGACCATTGGCTTTGATGTAAACTTCGCATTGCTGGTCAATGGCCGCATTCATGAAAAATGCCGTCATCGTCGCCGCAGGCCCATTGATCGTCATCGACACAGAGGTCATTGGATCTACGAGATTGAAGCCAGAATATAGCTTTTTGGCGTCATCGAGACAGCAGACGTTCACTCCCGAATTTCCAATCTTGCCGTAGATATCCGGCCTGTAGTCGGGATCC
>CAZTJM010000242.1:0-5348 GCA_964613865.1 uncultured Limnohabitans sp.
ACGTAAATAAATTACGTATAGCTTGCGTATAGTAAGTATTATTACTTATTTTTATAACAGACAAAAGTAAGTAATGTGAAATCAAGCAGGATCATACGTCCCTCACTGGGATAGCTGACCACCGTGCGAGATTCCATGTGGCCATCAACTAAAACCAGTACTCACATGAAAAATCAAGCTCAACTCAAAGCCACGCGACTGAACCTCCGGGATATCAAGAGCGTGCCGATCCGGACCTTCTGGATCACGTCTTTCGCGTTTTTCATCTGCTTTTTTGCGTGGTTTGGCATCATCCCCTTCATGCCTGACGTGGTGAGGGATCTGGGCCTGACTGCGGAGCAGAAATGGAACTCGGTTGTCTTTGCCGTGGCAGGGACTATTTTCTCCCGCTTGCTCATCGGGAAGCTGTGTGACAAATACGGCCCCCGGATCTGCTACACCTGGCTGCTGATGTTGGGATCCATTCCCGTCATCCTGAGCGGCTTGGTGACCACCCCGATGCAGTTTTACATCTGCCGTCTGTTGACCGGATTCATCGGCGCTTCCTTTGTCATCACGCAGGTACACACTTCCCTGATGTTTGCACCAAACGTAGTCGGCACCGCCAATGCCACCTCAGCGGGCTGGGGCAACCTGGGCGGTGGAGCAAACCGACTCGGAATGCCGCTTTTGGCTGCTTTGGTGATCGCCTTTGGCATCGCTGAGACGGAAGCCTGGAGGTATTCGATGGTGATCATCGGGGTGATCTGCTTTCTGGTCGGCGTACTGTATTACTTTTTCACCCAAGACACTCCCGCCGGCAATTATGCCGATCTGGTAGCCCGGGGCGAAAGGATTCCGAAAAGCAAAAAAGACAGCGTTGGCTTTCTCGAGGCAGCCAAAGATTACCGCGTGTGGGTTCTCTTCATCGTGTATGCCGCCTGCTTCGGCATAGAGCTCACCGTGTACGGCACCATGGACGACTACCTGCAAAACACCTTTGGGCTGAGCAGGATCACCGCCGGAAACCTGGTCTTGTCCTTTGCCTTGATGAACATCTTCGCAAGGACGCTTGGAGGCTGGTTTGGGGACAGGTTTGGCAAGGCTAGCGGTCTCAAGGGACGCGTTTGGTTCCTGGCAGCCATCATCGTAGCCGAGGGACTGATGCTGGGACTTTTCTCCACCTCCACCACCCTGTTCATAGGAATTGCCCTGCTGATAGGATTCAGCCTTACGGTACAGATGGCCGAGGGCGCGACCTTCTCCGTCGTTCCTTTTATCAACAAAAAGGCCATCGGATCCATCTCGGGCATCGTGGGTGCCGGGGGTAACTTTGGGGCTTTCATGACCGCACTTTTCCTCAAATACAAATCCGCAGAAGCGGGAGCCGGCGTGCTTCAGGGAGGCGAATCCCTCAGTGCTGAGGCACTCAAGGCCGCGCAGACCGCCGCAGAAGCAGGCGCCGTCTCCAGTGGCTACCTACAGATCGGTGTACTGATCGTCCTGACCGGCATCGCCACGCTCATCATACGCTTCAGTCTCGAAGACGAAAAAATCGCCAAGAAAGAAATGGAGCAGCTAAGCCCTGAATTAATTCGATTGGAAGACTAAATTGCATGAGTGACTTTCCGAAAAGCACTTTCTCCGGCAACTCTTCTCGGGGAAAGTGCCTTTCGCTTTATCCTTCTTCCGGCCAAACTCTTACCCGTGAATTCTAATAAGAAAATAAAAACCACCTGCTCCTACTGCGGTGTGGGCTGCGGCATCCTCGCTGAGGTCAATCCCCAAGCCAAGGTCAGCGTGCAGGGCGATCCTGAGCATCCCGTCAATGCAGGCATGCTTTGCTCCAAAGGGATGAATCTCCACTACGTGGTCAACGATACCTCCGACCGCATCCTCTATCCAGAGATGCGCTGGAGTCGGGCGCATGCGCGAGAAAGAGTCACTTGGGACGAGGCATTGGACCGGGCTGCCGCCGTCTTCAAATCCCTAATCCGGAAATACGGCCCCAACAGCGTCGGATTCTACATCTCCGGCCAATGCCTCACAGAAGAATACTACATCGCCAATAAACTCGCGAAGGGTTTTCTCGGCACCAACAACATCGACACCAACTCCCGGCTTTGTATGAGTTCGGCGGTGGTTGCGTACAAGAAAACCTTTGGCGAAGATTCCGTTCCCATCTCCTATGCGGACATCGAGCTCGCGGATGTCTTCCTGATCGCGGGTGCCAATCCCGCATGGAACCACCCCATTCTTTTTCGCAGGCTGGAAAAGCACAAGGAAAAGAATCCCAATGTCAAGGTCATCGTGGTTGACCCTCGCAAGACCGACTCGGCGAGCTTTGGCGACATCCATCTACAGCTCATCCCCGGCACCGATATCATACTCTACAATGCCATCGGCCGCAGACTGATAGAGACGGGCTATGCGGATGAAAGCTTTGTGAAAAACCACACCGAAAATTTCCAGGCTTACCGCAAGCAGGTGATGGAAACCTCGCTCAAGGATGCCGCGACGCTCTGCGGGATCACCGTAGAAGCGATCAAGGAAGTGAGCGAGCTGATTGGCAAGGCCAAAGGCTTCATCAGCATGTGGGCGATGGGACTCAACCAAAGCTCCATCGGTACGGACAAAAACTTTGCTCTTCTAAACCTGTCGCTTGTGACCGGTAAAGTAGGCAAGCCGGGCAACGGTCCCTTTTCGCTGACTGGCCAGCCCAATGCCATGGGCGGACGGGAAGTAGGCGGCATGGCCAATCTTCTTGCTGTCCACAAAGACCTCCAAAATCCGCAGCATCGGCAGGATGTCGCCGACTTTTGGGGAGTGGATCAGATCTCTCCCAATCCAGGATACACCGCCACGGAGATGTTTGACGCGCTGGCGAGCGGTGAGATGAAGGCCGTATGGGTCATCTGTACCAACCCCATGGTCAGCCTGCCCAACCTTGGCAAGGTGGAAAAAGCCTTCACCAATGCAAAGTTTGTCATCGTGCAGGACATCTCCCATCGCTCAGACACCGTGTCCTATGCCGACTTGGTGCTGCCCGCGGCGGGTTGGCTGGAAAAGGAAGGCACCATGACCAACTCTGAAAGGCGCATCTCCTACCTTACGAAGGGGATCAATCCTCCCGGAGAAGCTCGACCCGATGTGGAGATCCTTTGTGACTTTGCAAAAAGAATGGGCTTTCGCGGCTTCAACTTTGCCAACGCTGAGGAGATCT
The DNA here is from genome assembly GCA_964613865.1 of uncultured Limnohabitans sp. Lineage (GTDB taxonomy): Bacteria > Bacteroidota > Bacteroidia > Cytophagales > Cyclobacteriaceae > Algoriphagus. The sequence continues at coordinate 3,203 of CAZTJM010000242.1, forward strand.
ACGAAGAATATTGCGCCATGACCAAAGGCACCAACATCGACATTTCCTTCCTCAACTACGATCGTCTGAAAAACGAAGGGAGCATACAGTGGCCGGTGCCTGCCTACCGACACCCCGGAACTGCCCGGCTTTTTACCGATAAAAAATTCTACACGCCCAGCCAAAAAGCCATTTTCAATATCCCCGCACAGATCGAGAACACGTCCGAAAAAATCAGCGCAGAATTCCCATTTGTGCTGACTACAGGACGGATCAGGGATCAGTGGCACACCATGACCAAAACCGGGAAAGTCGCCCGCCTGCGCACTCACTACTCCCAGCCTGTATTGGAAATCAGCCAGCTCGACAGCTATATCTACAAGATCAAGGACGGGGACGTAGTCGAGGTGAAAAGCAAAAACGGCATCGTCCGCGTGCGGGCCAAGATCTCCAATTCCGTTCGCAACGGCGTGGTTTTCCTGCCCATGCACTGGGGCAAACAGCTCGAAAACGACCTCAACCGGGCCAACAACCTCACCTTTACAAGAGTCGATCCCCAGTCCAAGGAGCCTGACTTCAAGTACACCACGGTGTCAGTCACCAAGTATCAAAAACCCAAGGAGAAAATCATCGTCGTGGGGGCGGGAGCGGCTTCGTTTCGGTTTATCCAAAACTACCGCGAGCATAATTCCGGAGATGAAATCCATGTATTCTCCAAAGAACCCCACCCCTTTTACAACCGGGTTTTGCTTCCTGAATATGTCACGGAGGAACTCACCTGGGAGCAGCTGCTCAAGATCAAGGAAGCCGAGCTTTCCAAGCTCAAGATTGCGCTTCACACCAATCTTTCCATAGAAAAAATAGACCCAGAACTCCAGAAAGTCTGGGATAGCAACGGCATCGAGCATTCCTATGACAAACTGATCCTTGCCACAGGCAGCCGAGCCTTTGTGCCAAAAGACGCCCAACTAGATCTTCCCGGCCGCTTCACCATGCGCAGCAGAGGCGACGCGGACAGGTTCAAAGCCTATCTGGAGGAGACCCACCTTCCCAACGAGGTACAGCATGTGGTCATTGTGGGAGGAGGCTTGCTCGGCTTGGAGCTTGCAGCAGCATTGCAGCATACCCAGGTGAAGGTCACTATCGTACAGCGGGCATCACGCCTGATGGAGCGACAGCTTGATCTGATCTCCAGCAAGCTGCTCGCACTGGACGTGCAGGAGCGGGGAATACACATTTATTTTGACAACGAGGTCAGCACCGTATTTGACGATCCGGACTCCAAAAACCTGAGCATCACGCTGAAGAGCGGAAAAAACATCCAGGCCAACGCCATAGTGTATGCGATAGGCACCCAGCCCAACATCAAGATTGCCCGGGAAAACGGCATCAACTGCAGCCGCGGTGTAAAGGTCAACAAGCACCTCCAGACCAACTACGCCAATATTTTCGCCATTGGCGAGATTGCGGAGTTTGAAAACCAGCTCTTTGGCATCACTTCCGCCGCCGAGGAGCAGGCAACGATATTGGCAAACTTCATCGCCGGCGACATCAGCAGCACCTACAGTGGCTCAGTGCTGATGAACATCCTAAAATTCAAAGACCTGGAGCTCTGCAGCATCGGCGACATCATTGTGCCGGAAAACGAAGAAGGCTACGAGGAGATCGTCTTCACGGATATCAGCCGTCGCTATTACAAAAAATGCATCGTGAAGGATGACCTGCTGATCGGTGCCGTGTTGATGGGCGACAAAAGCGAATTTGCGGAATTCAAAAGCCTGATCGAAAACAAGATCGAGCTGTCCGAAAAGCGCAAATCCCTTCTTATGGGCAACTCAGAGGCACGGCCGGTGATCGGCAAGCTGGTCTGCAGCTGCAGCCGCGTAGGCGAAGGAAACATCCTAGAGGCAATCGCCGGCGGCTGTACCGAGTTTTCCGCGCTCTGCACGCAGACCGGCGCAGGCTTGGGCTGTGGAAGCTGTAAAACGGAAGTGAGGGAAATCCTCAGTCAGGCGAAGGTGAAAGTGTAAGATGAGTATCCGCAATGGTAGATGTCTTACTTTCCAAACCAGCGTTTATGGCGGATACTCGTCCACTGTCCACGGACGACAGTCCACAGCACGTGAAAAGGAGATTGAGACCTGATTCCCTTTGGGAACGGGCGGGA
>CAZTJM010000243.1:0-5321 GCA_964613865.1 uncultured Limnohabitans sp.
ATCAGATCAAAGGGGCCTTCAAACAATGGTAATTTGATCTCGAAACTCAACGGTTAGCGGAATTTATTGGTTAACTTTGCCTTTTCGTAGCCAAAGATATTCAATTAAGTAATTTAATGGGAATGCTTGGAAATAAAGCAAATGCGTAAATCTGGCTCATTTCTAGCATGAGCAAACAAACTGATCCGCTTTGGGTTATTCCACTTTGACACCAATACTTTAGAAAATGCAAATCACGCCCGGTCCGCTCCTAGCCCAGATAGATACTCCCAAGGATCTCAAGAAATTCCCCAAAGACAAATTGGTCCAGATCTGCGAAGAGCTGAGACAGTTTATCGTGGATAACGTCTCCGTCTATGGAGGGCACTTTGGGGCAAGTCTGGGAGTGGTAGAGCTGACGGTGGCCTTGCATTACGTGCTCAATACCCCTGCCGACCAGCTCGTTTGGGATGTGGGACATCAGGCTTATGGGCATAAGATCTTGACTGGGAGAAAAAAGGATTTTCATACAAACAGGGTATACGGAGGCATTTCAGGTTTCCCAAAAAGAAAAGAGAGCGAGTACGATACCTTTGGCGTTGGGCATTCCAGTACTTCCATTTCCGCTGCGCTGGGGATGGCAGTTGCCTCTAAATATAAAGGCTCCAAGATCCAGCACGTGGCGGTGATCGGGGATGGGTCGATGACTGGCGGGATGGCATTTGAGGCCATGAACCATGCAGGCGTCAGCGACTCCAACTTGCTGATCATCCTCAACGACAATTGCATGTCCATCGACCCCAATGTAGGGGCTCTGAAGGACTATCTGACTGACATCACCACCTCCCACACCTACAACAAGGTGAAGGATGAAGTGTGGAAAATGCTCGGCAAGTTGAGTAAATTTGGCTCCAGCGCCCAAGAGGTCATCTCCAAAGTAGAGGGGGCAATCAAGTCTGCCGTGCTGAAGCAGAGTAATCTTTTTGAATCCCTCAACCTGCGCTACTTCGGGCCTGTGGACGGGCATGACGTAGACCATTTGGTTGAAATCCTCAGGGATCTCAAAGACATCCCCGGCCCAAAAATCCTTCATTGCATTACTGTGAAAGGCAAGGGATATGAGCCCGCCGAGAAAGGAAACAAAACCACTTGGCATGCGCCGGGAACCTTTGACAAGGTGACCGGAGAGATTTTCAAAAAAGTGCCTACTAGTCCCCAAGCTCCAAAATACCAGGATGTGTTTGGGCATACTTTGGTAGAGTTGGCCGAGCGAGACAGTCGCATCATGGGAGTGACTCCCGCTATGCCATCGGGATCGTCCATGAATATCATGATGAAGGCCATGCCGGATCGGGCTTTTGATGTGGGAATCGCCGAGCAGCATGCCGTGACTTTCTCCGCAGGATTGGCGACTCAGGGCTTGGTGCCATTTTGCAATATCTACTCAACTTTTATGCAGCGGGCTTACGACCAGGTCGTTCATGATGTCTGCTTGCAAAATCTTCCTGTGGTGCTATGTTTGGACCGAGCCGGATTTGCCGGAGCGGATGGACCTACACACCACGGAGCCTATGACATTGCCTATTTCCGTTGCGTGCCCAATCTCGTCGTTTCGGCTCCTATGAATGAGGAAGAGCTGCGAAACCTAATGTACACGGGCAGCATTTATAATGGGCCATTTTCCATACGCTATCCAAGAGGTGCGGGAGTGATGCCGGAGTGGAAGACTCCGCTACGCGAGATTCCTGTCGGACAAGGTAGAATCGTGAGGGAAGGGGAAGATGTTGCCATCCTTACCATCGGCCATATCGGCAACTATGCGGTAGAGGCTTGCAATGTCTTGTCAAAAGAAGGACTCAATCCGGCTCATTATGACATGCGTTTTGTAAAGCCGCTTGACGAAGAGCTTCTTCATGAGGTTTTCGGCAAATTCAAGAAGGTCGTGACGGTAGAGGACGGCTGTCTCATGGGTGGCTTTGGCTCCGCCGTACTGGAGTGGATGATGGACAATGGCTATTCCGCCCAAGTGAAGCGCCTTGGTATTCCTGATGAGGTGATTGAGCATGGTGAGCAGCTTGAGTTGCATCGAGAGTGTGGTTTTGATCCTGAGGGAATTGCCGCAACAGTTAGAAGCCTTTCGGAAGTAGCCCGAACAATCTAACTCGGTTCCAAATGTCTAGTATATATTTTTTCGAAAAAGGAGAGGGTCAGCCTTTGGTGCTCATCCACGGGTTTTGCGAAACGTCGAGAATGTGGACGGATTTTGCGGATAAATTGGCCAAAGATTTTCGGGTAATTTGTCCCGACTTGCCAGGAATTGGCGATTCGCCAATCTCCGGAGCCCAGATTTCCCTGGAGGAAGTTGCTGTCATCTTGGAAGAATGGATGGAGACCAACGATATCCATCAACCCATCGTGATCGGCCATTCACTTGGCGGTTACGTCACATTGGCACTTTTGGACTTGATGGGAAGTAGGTTAAAGGCTGTCGGGCTATTCCATTCCTCAAGCTATGCCGATTCCCACGACAAAAAGGCGACCCGCAATAAGGCCATCCTTTTTCTAAAAAAACACGGAGTAGACAAATTTGTCTCCTCCTTTGTTCCGCCGCTTTTTCCGGAGGGAAGGAGCGAAGAACTCAAGGAAGAAATCGAATGGGCCATAGAGGACGGAAAGCGCTCGACTTTAAGCGGATTGATCGCTTTTACCGGGGCGATGCGGGATAGAAAAGAGCGCTTGGATGTGCTTCGGGATTTTTCAGGACCTAAACTTCTGATTGCCGGTACCGAGGATGGTGCCGTGAAAATAGAGGCCAGTCGGGCACAGAAAGATGTGTTTACACACTACTTCGAACTTCAAGGTGTGGGACATATGGGAATGGTCGAAAAAAGAGAGGAGACACTAGAACTGATACGCGAGTTCGCCCTATCCTCCACAAAACGTTAAAGTGTTTTAGACAGGATCTGCATTAGCTCCTCGAGATATTTCTGGTCTGTCTCGTCAAAGTCTGCGAGCTGATCACTGTCCACATCCAAGACCATTGCCACTTTATTTTCTTTGAAAACCGGAACAACGATCTCTGACTTGGAGGAAGAGCTGCAGGCGATGTGACCCGGAAAAGCATCCACGTCGGGCACGAGTTGGGTTTTGGCTTCCTTCCACGCGGCGCCACAGACGCCTTTTCCGAAATCGATCCGAGTGCAGGCAATAGGTCCCTGAAAGGGTCCCAACACGAGCTGTTCACCCTTTACCAAGTAAAACCCCACCCAAAAAAAACCAAATCCTTCACGCAATGCCGCAGCAATATTGGACAGGTTGGCGTAGAGGTCGGGCTCGCCGGACATCAGTGCCTCGATCTGAGGGATGATGGCTTCGTATTTTTGGGCTTTGGTAGCGGCTTCTGGGATGTACAGGGACTCAGCCATTGTAGTAGATGTTTAGAAGGTTTTCGCCGATGGTAAGTGTTTCAGAAGGATTTTGGTTCAGATGTGGGGCTGGAATACCGTTCCCAAACTTGGTCTCACTGGTAAATACCCTAGCCTCGTCCCAGAGACCAGCAGAAATGAACTGACTCAATACGCGGCTGCCTCCCTCCACGATCAGACTTTGGATCTTTCGCGAGTGCAGCTCTCCGAGCAGGACGGGAACTGAAAATTCCGTTTCTACTTTCACCAGTTCCAGGTTTTTTTCCACCTTGGACTCCTTGCTGTTGAAACAGATCGTAGGAGTGGATTGATCAAATAGATGAAGGTTTCGGGGAAGTTCGAGCCTCAAGTCCAGCACAATCCGCAACGGATTGTTGCCCACCCAGTCCCTCACGTCCAGTCGCGGGTCATCGTGTAGCGCCGTGTTTTTTCCCACAAAGATGGAGTCTTCCTCTGCCCTCCACTTGTGAACCAATTGCCTGCTAAGGGAACCAGAAATCCACTTGGAGCTGTAGTCCTTTCTGGCGACAAAACCATCTTGGGTCTGCGCCCACTTCAGGATCACATAGGGTCTCTTCTTTTCAATCTGGGTAAAAAAACGGCGGTTTTGCCACCTAGCTTCCTTTTCTAACAATCCTGTTTCGACTTCGATCCCGGCGGACTTTAGGATTTCTATTCCTTTTCCGCCGACTAAAGGGTTGGAGTCGACGGCGGCGATGACCACTTTTTTTAGCCCTTTTTCCACCAAGAGATTTGCGCAGGGGGGTGTTTTCCCCCAATGGGCGCAGGGCTCAAGCGTGACATAAGCCGTCGCCTCAGAGAGTAGTTGCGGATCTTTGACCGAATTCACAGCATGGACTTCTGCATGCGGGCCGCCGTAAGCTTGATGATAGCCCTCCCCGATGATTTTCCCTTCATATACGATCACACATCCCACCATGGGATTGGGACTGACCCTCCCTATTCCCAAGGTTGCCAGCTCTAGGGCGCGTCGCATGAAAGATTGGTCGAGGGTGTTCATTTCTTGGAAAAGGTGATGCGGTCCAGGGTAGTGGTAGCTCCAGCCTTTACTTCTACGTTGAGCAGGGTGTCCTTGTAGCTGTTGTTTTTGGGATCGAGATAGACCTTGTAGGTACCTGCTTCCAAGCGAAAGAGAAAGCCGCCCGAACTGTTGGTATGGGTGCTGGTCGAATCGTCGGCTTGGATGGCATAGATTACCGGTTTTATGCTCGTGGGGCTGGTAGTCCCGGAGATATCCCCTCTGCCCACGCCGGAAAAGGCGCTGAGCGTAGGGTTGAAATCCAATTCCAAGGGACTGGCATTCACGACTTGGATGGATTTTTCCAAGTCAAAATCCAAAATCAAATCGTAGGAGATACCCTGCTCCAAGTCAACCCTTAGCGGAAGGGAATAATCGGTATTGCCCCCGGGGAGGCTAAGGGGATAGCGATCCTCGTCCAAAAAAAGTGCATTTTCGGTACCCAGGCGGAGCGTGATTCCGGTGATTTTTCCCATATGAATCTCCGACCGGGCCACGGGGAGCGCGACGCCGCCGACCAATTGGGACACGTCCACTTTCTTGTCGCCGGGTTCATAGGGAAGAAAGATTTTTTCGACGGTTCCGTCCCGTCCGTCCGGGACAAAATCCAGTTCAACGCCCTGAATTTCGACAATAACCGAATCCCAAGTGGCTGGCGCATCGATCAGCAACACGTTGACCAATGCTTTTGGACTTTCGTCAAAGCTTTTGCAGGAGAGTGTCAGGCCCGCAAAAAGAATAGGTAGGAGAAAATAAAATCGCTTCACGGCCTAAATTTAGCCCAAAACTTTTCATAGCCTCTCCGATAAGAAAGAGGGGAAAGAAAAAGAGGCTGTCTCATAATTAGTATCAAAAGTTAGAGACAGTTGATTTTACGC
>CAZTJM010000244.1:0-5090 GCA_964613865.1 uncultured Limnohabitans sp.
TATACAAAGAAAGACATTCTCAAAAAATTAGCCTATAAAAATTATAGGGAAAGTTGGAATAAAATCTTTGACAGACTTCCGGACTTGAGCCAATTCCATTTTTCCGATGTAGGTTTTTTTGAAAAAATAGTGGGATCAACCGAGAGGGAGCCTTACATCAAATGTGGTTTCTCCAGTTTTGGACTCCACTGAAATCTCTCCCCCATGTTTCTCGACAATCTGCCGCACCAAGTCGAGTCCTAAACCCGTGCCTTTCCCGAGGCCTTTAGTGGTAAAAAAAGGGTCGAAGATTTTGAACAGGATATCTTCTGGGATGCCGCAACCGTTGTCCGTGATTTTCACGGAAACCTGCGAATTTTCCTGATGTATTTGGATTTGAAGTTGCGGGTTTGGAATGGCTTCCATCGCGTCGAGGGCATTGGCGATCAAGTTGGTCCACACTTGGTTGAGCTCTCCTCCTGATCCATGGATCAGGATGGGTCCTTCATTTTGGGGAAATATCACCTTGGCCTTGATTGCCTTGATCTTGTGCTGCAAAAGAGAAAGTGTATCGCGGATTTCGGAAACGAGATCCAGTTCCCTTTGCGTAGTTTCCCTGTCAATTCGGGAAAATGATTTGACAGTCCGGATCAGCTCTTTGATTCTTTCGGCTGCTATACTGATATTGGTCACCAGCAGTTGGCTTTGAAGCAGCAGCTGCAATCCTGTCAGCCATGTCTCTGCCAGTGCTGGTTTTATTTTTTTTAGCCAATCTTCCAATTCTTCCGGATCGACTTTGGTGTCGGTAAATACCTCAGCTGCTTCCGACGGGTTTTTCATGCCCCACTCAATTAGCCTCTTCAACCATTGTTGTTCAGTCTGTTGGATCTCGACCGAGGATATGGTAGTGTCAGGAACCTGATGCATCCAGCCTGAGATTGCATCCTTGAGGAGGCTTTGGTCTTTCTCGTTCAGTTCCGAGTCTTGTATAAGCAGCCTCTCTATTCCTCCTTTGGAGAAAATCCTGTTCAGTTCTGCGCTGTCCCTCTGGATGGAATTGATGGGATGGTTTAGTTCATGGGAGAGGCCAGCCGTGAGTTTTCCCAAGGATATCAGTTTCTGATTTTGGAGAGTCTGGAAAGACACCTTTCGCGGCTTGGTTGCCCTCGAGCTGACCAAGGATTCAGTCAATTCCTCATGCATTGTCAGCAGGTTTTGAAATTCGGATATGGGAAATGACAAAATCCGGCTCGGCAAAGAAGCTTGGCAGTAGGCCGTGAACTCCGTTTCTTTTAATAACGGAAACTGTCCAAGGGTGCTTCCTTTGTCAAAGTGGTTGAGTGTTCTTTTGTTGCTTCCATAAAGCACATAAAGCTCTAGCGCTCCTGAGAGAACAATATGGAGGTGTCGACTCGGCATATTGGGTTGGAATAAAAAATCACCTTTTTGCAGCTCAATGGAATGTGAGTTTTTTAGTAGCCAATCCAATTGAGCATCAGGTACTTCGTGAAAATCAGGGATCAGTCGAAGTCTTTCAAAATCTTTTTTTTCATCATTCCCCATAGAGAACAGGATAGGTACTTAAAATATTTCAGCTGTAAGGTTGGTCGTTTGGTTGATCAATAAAAGTCGTTCAAATTAACAAAAAGTCCTTTCATATTTAATTTCCTCAGCAGTTTTATATTCGAAATCGGGGTTGGGATAGGGAAAATCACCTAGTTCTGGCAAAAAAAGTGGAAAACGATTTTCGACAAGGCTCTCGAGGTTTGGCGAAATTCTGATCCTAGCTTCGTACCAATGGATATGACTTATGCTGAATGTCAGGTTCGAAAGGATTGCCCGGTCGGAGGAATTTGACCGATTGCAGAAAGGTCGATTCAAATAGTGGTCCTGAGCAAGAACAAAATTTTTACTGAAGTCACGAATTCAGAAATCGGAATTCGAAAACCACCTTTTAAAGTCGGGAATTTGAGCTTTCTGGGCTAAATTCCGGCATGAAAGAATCCATTCCTTTTTTGTTTCTGATTTTTGGCCTGTTGAGTTCTGCGTTTTCACAGGTCGTGCCACTGAAAATCGGTGTGGCGGGGTTGCATCACGGACATGTGGGATGGGTGTTTGAGGCGAACGAAAGACCGGATGTTGAAATTGTCGGAATCGCCGAACCCAACCGAGAGCTGGCGGAACGGTATGCGAAGCAACATGGCATTTCGATGGATATCGTTTTTGATAGCTTGGAGGAAATGTTGGAAAAAACCAAGCCAGAGGCTGTGACAGGTTTTGGAGCCACCTTCCACCATCTGGAGATCGTCCAAATCTGTGCGCCACGAGGCATCCATGTGATGGTAGAAAAACCATTGGCGGTCAGTCTGGCCCATGCCCAGGAAATGGCTCAATTGGCACGGCAGCACGGCATCCACTTGCTGACTAACTATGAAACTTCATGGTACGCCTCTAACGAAAAGGCATATGAAATCCTGCATTCGGGACAAATCGGAGAAACTCGGAAAATTGTCGTCAGGGATGGCCATCGGGGGCCAAAGAAAATCGGTGTCGGTTTGGAGTTTCTGGAATGGCTGACTGATCCCGAGCTAAACGGCGCAGGGGCATTGATGGATTTCGGTTGCTACGGAGCCAATCTGAGCACGTGGCTTTTGGATGGGCAGCGTCCGGTCTCAGTCACTGCCGTTACCCAACAGCTCAATCCAGCCGATAACCCCAAAGTGGACGATGAGGCCACGATAATTTTGACTTACCCCAATTCCCAAACGATCATCGAAGCTTCCTGGAACTGGCCAATAGGCATCAAGGATATGGCTATTTATGGGCTCACCGGGGCGATCTTCGCCGATGACGGGAGCCATCTCAGGGTTCGGATGGCGGAGGGGTACAGCGGTTTTTCTGAGGAGAAAATGGAATTGCCCGAGCGATCCCACCCCTATGACGATCCTTTTTCAGTCTTGCTGGCGGTGGTGAGGGGAGAAACCCAGCTGGGTGAATTCGATCCATATTCCTTGGAAAACAATCTCTTGGTGATGGAGATTCTGCAAGCAGCGAAAGAAAGCGCTGAAACCGGAAAGACAGTATTCCTGTCCAAGAAATAGTCGATTTTATGACTCCCGACCTTGGGTATTTTCCCTATTTTCCAAAAATGAACAAGAACATCTTCCTTTTCCTGTTTCTGATCTTTTCCATACAAACCTCGACGCAAGGCCAAAATGCGGTTGAGTTAAAAATCAAATCCCTGATGGAGACGACGCCGGTGATGGGGTTGGGTGTGGCGGTGGTGAAGGATGGAAATCTCGTATACCAAGGAGCTTTCGGCTGGAAAGAGGAGGGGAAGGAAATGTTGGAAACTACCGATATTTTCCGCATAGCCTCCATCTCCAAGTCATTTTCTGCGACTTCCGTGATGCAGCTGGTGGAGAAGAAAGTGCTCAGCCTGGATGATGACGTCAGCGAGCTGATGGGCTTTGAGGTGAGAAACCCTAAATTTCCCGACCGAATCATCACCCTGCGAATGCTGCTGTCACATACTTCAAGCATCAATGACTCCGAAGGCTATTTCACTCTTGACGCGATCAACCCGTCCAAGAATCCAAACTGGGAGAAAGCGTACAATGACTACGCACCTGGTGAGGGGTATCAGTATTGCAACTTAGCTTACAATATGACCGGCGCGATCATTGAAAAGTATTCGGGGGAGCGCTTTGACCAATATGTACGGGGCCATATTTTGGCACCACTCGAGCTATATGGTGGCTATAACGTCAGCGAACTGGACGCTGCGAGTTTTGCGTCAATCTACGCCTATGATCCTGATTCCGCCAAGTTCACGCTTTCTCCGGCGGCCTATGCACCAAGGATCGAGGAGATCGCAAATTACCAGTTTGGCTATAGCACGCCTATCTTTTCTCCAACAGGAGGGATGAAGATTTCCGCTCCAGACTTGGCCAGATACATGATCATGCACATGAATTACGGAAAAGGCGAAAATACCAGGATCATTTCCAAGAAGAGCTCCCAGATCATGCAGACTCCGATTTCATCCGATGAAAACTATGGGTTAGCGCTTTGGAAGACGGACCAGTTGATCGCCGGTAGAGAACTCGTCGGGCATACGGGATCAGCCTATGGACTGTACAGCGCGATGTTTTTTGATCCCAAGGAAAAGTTCGGCATCGTGGTTATCAGCAATGGCTGCGCCCCCGCCTATGAAGATGGCTTCAACGCCGTGATCCGCCAGACAATGAATATTCTGTACGAAGAATTGATCAAGCCCCAATAAAACCGGTAGCCAGCTATGATTAAGAAAACCCTTCTGTTTCTGCTTTTCGGTATATCTCTCTTTGCCCAAGCCCAGCAAAAATGCGATGAGGCGCAAATACAGCAGCTGATCCAAGATTCTTTTGACGTTCTTTTTTCCAGTTTTGACTCCGAACGGATTGGGGAGTTTTATACCGAAGACTTCATTCTTTTGGAAGACGGGGAAGTCTGGGACCATCAGAAGATCCTCGATTATTTCGCCAAAGCAAAACTTAACCCCAATCCCACGACCCGGGTAAACCGTTTTGACTTTATCAAAACGACCGTCTCAGGGGACAGAGCCTGGGTAGCCTATCACAACTATGCGACGATCAGCAGAGATGGACAAGTGGTTAGGCAAGTGGAGTGGCTGGAGAGTGCTACTGCCGTGAAGACGCCGGAGGGCTGGAGGCTGGATATGCTTCATTCCACAAGACTGGAAGCGAAGTAAGACTTAAAAAAACAGCAGGACTAGGTGTTTCTATAGGTTTTTTTGAGCTCCGTCAGAATGCTCTCCAGCCCGTTGAGTCTGATCTCGTAGAGCGTGTGAAGCCACATGCCGAGCTTGCCTTCGGGGAAACCTTTTCCTTTCATCCAAACCAGGTAATACTCGGGAACATCGCAAAGTAGCCGGCCCTTGAACTTGCCAAAAGGCATCTTTTTGGTCACCAGATCTATGAGAATTTGTTGGTCCATGGGGTAAAAGTAAAGGGTTTTAGCCTTCATTTCTGATCGATAGGCAGAATGAATCTTTTGGGGATGCTTTAGGTTCTGATTTCTAAAAAGAAAGAAAAATCGATGGAAATCGG
>CAZTJM010000245.1:0-5034 GCA_964613865.1 uncultured Limnohabitans sp.
TATAACCTATTTTCAAAAGCTAAGTTTTTTGAAGTTACCGAAGAGACTCCCTACCCAAATCGCCTAATGATTTGCATTGCCAAACTAATTGAATTTTCTCTTATTCCTGTTGGAGATTGGGATGAAACAGAAGACGTAAAAATCAGACACATTCGTAACTGGTTGAAGCGCAATGACCTTGAGCCAAAACTCACTTTTGCTGAAGTTCCTGCGGATATTGAAAGACTCAGGCAGTACTTTGAACCCAACTTCCTTGAAATGGCAAATGCCACTAAACGAGCTGATGCTATTTCAACAGCTTTTTTCGTTTGCCAGCGCTTTGACATTCCTGATTTATTACCAGACCTCATTCACGTTGCTTCTTGTATTATAGAGACTAATTGTCTTGTTGGACACCAGATGACTTCAAATAGTAGGATGAATGAACCCCATATTCCTGAGATAGATGCATTTCGCAAGCTCATGAATGGAATCAAGTATAAAAATAAGGTCACATCCTTGAAATTCAGGTTAGAAGGTGGAGAAACAGAACATGAAATTTCTTCACGCTTACCACTATTTCTGATTGAGAAAGCACTGAAGGAATACTATTAAGGTTACCGTGTGGAGTTTGATTGTGATATAGTTCCAACTACTTACAAGAAAAATAAAGATGGCAGTATCAGGATTGATAAAGAACCACGAATCAATCTACCACACGAAAGACACTTGGTCCGTTTGGTGCATTCTCTCTATAACTTTCTGAAAGACCATTCAGGTATTGAAGAAGGTGAAATACTGCCAGGGGAACAGTACTATGAAATTATTGGCTTGCTCTTCAAAGAAACGTGGGTATTCTATCAGAAATATTTGGATGATAGAGCTGTGGTTGAACAGGTTAAAGAGTGGCATAATCTTTCGCCAGAAACTTAACTCATTCTACTTGCAAGTGACTGGCTATCAATAGGAACAAAGGTGTGCTAAAATGATCCATGCATGTTCCTTTTGACCTCCTTTTGATGAGTCAAATTTGCCTAGATAAATTCAAAACAATAGGAATTATGAAGGCAAACAATAGTTTAGAATGCAGGATCAACGAACTTGAAAACAAAGTCAATGCCCTGACCAGAGAGAAAAAAGGCAAGATAAACGAAGCAAAATCAGTTCTTTCGTTTATGCTCATTTTAGAAAAATTATGGAAACTGATTAGGCAATTATTTTCGGATTTAGAACTATGAGCACATTTTTAGAAACATACAACCGGATTCTGTTTCTCGACCCCCGCCCTTTGTTGTTGTCGGGTTTTTCAGAATTGAAGCTTAGGCAGGAATTACAAGACCTTGAAAAGGCATTCAATCAGGTACAACCACTGTGGGATAGTTCTTTAACGGTATTCACTCTGAGTACAGCTCCATGATCGCTCGCTGAATGGAAGTCCATCCGTGTGTTTTTCTCTTCCATGATATTTCATTCCGGTTTATGGACAGGTAGAGCTGTTTCAACAGTGCCGTTTCCGATACCCATGCGGCTTTGTTTTTGACCAGTTTACGCATGATTAGTTGGAAGGCTTCCATAGGGTTCTGCCCTCACCAAGCACTATGCAGATTTACTGTGGCCGGAAAACCAAATCCATGAATGATAATCTCAAACAACTTCTCAGTCAAAATATCATTCATCTTTCGCTCTCAGTTTTTTCGTACTATTCCGACAGCCTCAAAATTTGGCTTGTATTCTTTTTTTGAATGAAAGTGATACTCATGAATGAAAAATTACTTTTTCTTTTGGCCTGGATACAGTTTTTCCATTTTTTGACAATGGGCTATCGCAATATCATCAGGAATTTTCTGGTAAAGTTTTCCAAACGTCTTTAAGTTCATATCAAAGGTGTCTAGGCACTTTAGAATAGTTGTAAAAAGAGGTAGGGATTGGCATCTCATAATTGCCGTGATCGTAGCATTTCTCATTTCTATTCCAAGCGCTAGTTCTGAGAAATTGTAAATTAGTCCGATTGGTTTTGACTCTCCATTTTCTTTAAGCTCTTTTTTTTTATCGTTTAAATCAGCAATCCGAGACAAGAAAATTATTGAAATTTTTCCTTTTACGACCTTGTGATTAACCTTTACCATGGCACAATCAAAAAAAATCAGAATTTTTTCTTTTACGCTGTAGCGTAAAATGAATTAATATGTTAGATTAGCATTGTATTAGAATCTGATTATTAAGGAATAATGATTATTAACTAAAGTATTTAACGGTACTGTTTTACGAGCCTCGTCACAAAATCTGACAATTTTCCGACCGAGGGGTAAGTGAGACGGGCCCATGCCTTACATTTGTACATAGGGCGGGCTCGCTCCTTATTTCTATTGTTCGGGCCTTTGCGAAAGCGAAGGTGGCTTTGTCAGAGCCTTGTGACCTTAGGATTTGGAGTTTTGCTTGCCCTTCTTTTTGAACGTACTTGTGCTCCATTTCTATAAGACTCGTTTTACCACTTTTCATTATGAAAACGAGCGTATTACACAAGTTGCTTAGAATTGCTCTTCGGGAGTTGGGAACCGGGTTTCGGTCCTTAAGATTCCGTGCATTTCGCATCCTTCCGCTCCGGTATCACGGGTCACCTTGCTCTTACTACCTATTACCTGTCGGGTTCACCTACTCGGGAGATCCAGGCCCGGGCTCCGCCGACCGCCTTTTTCCCTTGAAGCCCAAGAACCCGATCTGATCGCTTGATTTAAACTTAACACTCTTTTTCTCCCGGATTGCCCGACTAGGACCTTGTACACTCTGGTTGGCATACCACCACTGATCCGGGAGTGACGACAGCCGATCCATTGGCATCAAGCCGGATCGGATTGGATGGCCGATTTCCCCATTCGCGATACGCGTGCCCGCCGGACTTACTGCAGAAGGAAGGTAGGAGGGGAAGTCTGTAGCGCCATCGCTTTATCCATTTCTTAATCCAATGCTGGCTGACTCTTAGTGTCGGGGTGGGAGGCCTGTGCGCCGTGGCGTAGGGTATGTTTAAAGTTGAGGATGTAGCCATTTCAGCTTTCATACTTTAGACTTCAGAATTCCCTGTTCTGCCCACGGCGACTGCCTACTGACCACTCAAGTCCTGCATTTAAACTTCAAAAGCATGGAAAAATTCCTACTCACATGCTTCCTGGCACTGCTATGCCTTGCCGGAAGCCCACCCGTACTGAGTCAAGTTGTTCAGTCACCCGGGGCCGATCTTCTTCATAGGTTCAGCGGCCCCATCGTCTCCCCGCATTCAGGAGACACCCATCGGGGCGGAGATTTTCGTCCCGATACTTTCCTCAACAGTACATCGCATGAAATCGACGGCGGTCCGATGGCTATTGGACCATGGAATCGAACCCCCGACCCTGGACTTAAGGTCCAGCAGCCAACGGCTGTTGATTGCAAACTGCGGACTGCCGACTGGGAAATGGGATTTAGTTTAGTTGATGACTCTACTTCCCAAGGGCAGGAGGGAGTGATCCCTTCCGCCGTTGGGGAAGTCCTGATTTACGGGGAGCTGATCAATCCCGATTCCCTGTCCCCCCTGTCGTTGGTGGTGACGCCTTATTACATAGACCCCAGTTCATCCTATGGGCGGACGGAGCAGGAACCGGAAGTTCTTCCGGGCGAGTTCTTCGACGGGGTGCTGAACCCCAAGGTTGGGAAGTTTTCGGCTGTTCTTGCCTTGGGGGAGCGTCCCGGTTATTTCTCCCTGTTTCTGGGGGAAAGGCCCCTGCTGGAGGATTACCTGGTCTATCCCGGGGACAGCATCAAGCTCAGCCTGGACCTGGAGCGCATGGAAGTACTGTTTGCCGGTAGTCGTGCTTCTTTCTACGAGGCGCAATACGCGGTGAAGCGTGAGCAGCGCCGGGGCTACTTCGATGCCCCGCGACAGCTGATCACTTCCCGAAATGCCCGACTGTTCAAGAAGCCGGAGAGCCTGGCCAAGATGGCCGAGCTTGAAGGGCGGTTTGGGGCCGAATTGTTGGTTCTGGAGCCGGGCAAGGAGAGCCTTGACTATATGCTGTCGGGCTTGGAAAAGGGGGAGGGCCTGGCTGCCCAGCTGGCGGTATTGGAGCGCTTTGACCTGGATCCTGTTAGGGAGGAACTGATCCGGGCCGATGTGGTGGGCCGCCATTACCATGCGGGATTATCGACCTACCGCAAGTTCCACCATCCCTTTGTCGAGCGCCTCCCCGAGGGGGAAAGGACCGACTACCGGGAAAGGATGGGACGGGTCTTGGAAAAGGCCGTTTCCTTTGGCAAGAGGCTGGGTGGGGAAACCCGGCTGGTCTCTGCGGGATTTTTGGACATGGCCCTGGAGACCTCCATCCTGGCCGCAATCTGGGAGAACAAGTCCCTGTTGGCCGTGGTGGAGGACGGATATCCTGCCGAAGTAGGGGACCGCCTCCGTGCGGCCTACCTGTCCAATTATCTTTCGGCGCTTCCCGACCCGGAAAACTACATAGCCAAGTTCCTTGCGGCAACCGAATCCTCGCCCTGGCGGGAGCGCATCCTCAGCCTGGAGCGCTCCAATATCCCCGGGGACACCATCCTACCGGTTTCGCTGGTGGACTTGGACGGTGGTGTTTATAGACGTGCAGACCTTCTGGGCAAGCCCACGCTGCTGTACTTCTACTTCAGCACCTGCGCACACAGCGCAAAGTATTTCCGGGAGATGCTTTTTCCGCTTTACCAAGAGGCAGGGGATTTGGGTTTCCGCTTGGTTGCGGTATCCGTGGATCGGGATGCTTCCTTGTGGAAGTCCCGGATAGCCCGCTATTCCGACCCCTCCATCGTGAACCTGAACCTCAGGGACGGGGACAAACAGCGGTGGGTAGCCTACTACGAGATGCATGCCTATCCCCAGACCATGCTGCTGGACGAAGCGGGACGGATCGTCTCCTTCGACATCCGCAGGCTGGGGACGGACTACGATTCCTTTGAGGCCGGATTCCTCCGGCTCTACTACGACCAGATTTTGAACAAACCTTTTCCAGCCAAAGACCTATGAACAAAAACCTACTGTTGCTG
>CAZTJM010000246.1:0-5031 GCA_964613865.1 uncultured Limnohabitans sp.
AGGAGGGAGATAGGGCAGTTTCAAGACTTTTACATTGTGTCAGGCTTCCACTAACCGTGGAAATGCATGCGGATCTACGCTGAATAGGCTTTGATGAAATGGGGCTGCCGTGACAGACAGTGGGTGAATATTTGAAATTGTAATGCCTTTAATTCGGGGCAGGCGGCAGACTGTAACTTGTAGCCGCAAAGAAAATTCAGACCCTGAATGGCTTGTGGGCCCACTTGGAGTTTTTCTATGCCAATTGTGGGGTGGGTTAATTTTCAAAATCTGATCAGATCGAAGGCCAAGCCGTACCAGACAACTTCACAATTCCCTTCCAATACCAACAGGTCCTTGATCTTTTTTTTGTGCGTGTTGACCGTATTGACGGAAATTTGCAAGAGCTCGCTGATGTCTTCAGCCTTAGTGCAGGATACCATGTGGGAAAGCACCTCTTTATTTCGAAGGGAAAGCTGTTTAAATTTTTCCCGATTTTGCTTTTTGAAGGACATTTCATGGATGATTCGCTTCACTTTAGTTGCTGCCCAAGCCTGAAAAGGTAGGGGCAGGATTTGGATCAGCGAAAGCCAGGGAACCCCACAATTGTCATAGTTTAGGTATTTGACAATAACAAGTTCCATGAGAAGGCTATTATCCCGTTTTTGGCGTTGTAGAAAAACTCTGGTTTCCGGATATCCTGTAAAACCCTCCTCACTGACTGCCAATAGGCATGTTTCGGGGCTATCCTCGTCGAAAACCAAACTTTTGAATTCCCTAGCTGGGAGGTGTTTGAAAAAACCTTGGGAAAGCCCGTATCGCTGTATGCCTCTCTCACAAATGAAAAGGTTTTGGGCGGGATTGACTTGCTGCAGAATCTTGATTCCGGGCATCCAAGCAGAAGCCAGTTCGAATGCTTCAATGGTTCTACCCAATGCGGGCTCCACTTTGCTGTCCTGCAGATCCATTTCCTTTTGGTTTAGCCACGAAAGAATTTTTAGGCAATCGTAAAATAGTAGAACGAACGCGTTCAATTGGATGACTGAAATAAATAAACCCACCGGATCCGGCTAAATCTATTTCGTGAAACTGGCGAGTTATTTCGTGAAAGTGGAAACAGATGGAGTGTATATATATGATCGTTTGGTTTGTATATATATAATCATGTCTGTTTGATCTATTTTATTTCTGAAGAGCGATTGGGTTACTTGTTTGTATAAGGTGTTAAGGTTGGCTGATTGCCAGTGCATCAGTGTGTAGTGAGATTTAGGGTCGGCTTTTTTTAATGTTTTTTTTGGTTGATGTATCGGTTGATTTTGCATTTTCCTCTAAAAATGTGCTTGAGTCACCAAAATTGGTGATCTTTTTTATTTGTTCGTTTGATAGTTTTACCTAACCTAAATCGCTACAAAGTTGGTGATAATAGTGTGGATAGCGACTGTTTTTTTATTTGCGTTTGTTAAAGTGTACTGTTCTATATATACCTGAATTTGAGGGCTTGTTAGGAAATCAATAGTTGTAGGTTTCCCTTGTATAATGGTGTTGGTTGCTTGCTTGTTGGCTGTTGATCGCTATAGTGTGATGTTGCCCAAAGCGGTGTTTTTAGAGACGAAGTGAGATTTCAGATTTCAGTAACCTAAAACAGAATTAGATATGATAACTCTTGTGTTGAAATACCCGGAAAATGCTTTTGTGAAGTACTATGCAGGGATACTGGCGATTCCTGTCCTACTGGTCTTGTTGTTTTTCTGTGGGGAGACAATGGGGCAAACCGCTCAATCAGGCGAAGCCAAGGCGGACTATTTGCTCCGGATTTACTTTTCGGGAGAAAACAAGGACGGTATTGTCAAAGACCTGTTGGTCACCTTGCAGGAGTTGGAAGGGAAGACTTCTAATGCCTCCCTCTCGGATCAGTTTGATTTTTTGTACCAAATGGAGGATAACATAAGCAATGCGGACGACAGCTGTGATGCCTTGGACTTGTTGGCGATAGGGATTTATCAGTTGGACGCTTCGGCTGCGGCGGAACACGGAGTTCTTTTGCCCTCGGAAGAGGCCAAGGTGAAATCCGCCGATGCTTTGGCGAATCTAAATAAACTAAGTGCCAAGACTAAGAATCTCAGCCGTACAGCTACCAATGTTGCGCTACAAGGTCTAATAGCGAAAGGAGGCAGTTCAAAGCTATTGGGTTCGATCGCAAGAACTTCCAATACAGTAGGGGACGTGGCATCCGTAGCAAACCAATCCAGTCAGTCTATCCTGGAAGTGGGTGAGCTGGGGAAATCACTCGGCATCGGAAAGAAGGACAAACCCTGTAGCAAGGTGCCGCAAAAAGACATCCAGATAGGGCCACACCATATCGAGGAGGTTGTGATGGTTGCCACCACCTCTATTGAAGGGGATGGCGTAGGTCGCGACACCCTAAAGACGGTCATCACTGTGTCCAATCTCAGTTTTTCCACGCTTCGAACCATTACCGACACACTGGAGGTGAAAGAGGACATCCACACTGTCGATAAGGCCTATAACGAAAAGTTGAGCACTATTACAGTTTATCACTTTGGGGAGACGGATGAACTCGCAGAGTGGATCTACGACCGGCTAAACCATGTACTTAAGTTGGTTTCCTATGATACTGGGACGATCAGTTTTGCGGCGAGGTAGAAACAGAATTTAGCCACCGTTCACCACTGTCGCCGAATACGGTTTATCCTAAAATCCAATCAATTTTCAAACTTAACATTTTTGAAGCCATGAATAAATTTTTGCCATTCCTTTTGTTGATAGCAGCGCTGGTCTTTTCATGCCAAAATGATGACGAGAAGCCAAGAAATAATGCATCTATTATTCCGGATACCTATTTGGGTAGGAACAATGTCGAATTAGGTACAGTGAATATCACTGACACGAAGATCAAGATCAAGGTATGGGACCACGGTTCGATCGATGGGGATATAGTGTCGATCTATGTCAACGAGAAAATCGCAATCTCAGAGCAAACCCTGCGTGGGCCTAACGAACCCATAGAAGTAGAGGTGGACCTCGAGTATCTGGGCTACAATTACGTGCTGCTTTATGCTCACAATGAAGGGTCTATTTCGCCCAATACCTGCACGATGGGGCTCTTCGACGGTATCGAGAGCAAGTCCTTTGTTTTGTCGTCCAACCTGAGCACAAACGGGGCTGTCAATGTCGTGGTGAACTAGGTTGGCAATATTGCTGATGAAAGTATTTTCGATTCACTGTTGCAAGTTTCTATTTATATCAAACTATACAAAAACCTATTAAATTATTAAGTTATGAAAAAGCTATTCTTTTATGTGATTCTTTTGCTCGTCGGAGGACTTGCCCAAGCGCAATCTCCCGGTGATATTCGCCTTCAACTGGGCGGTGACTATGGTTTCGAGATCGAGCGCTTTGGGATCAACCTTGGCGGCGAATATGTCTTTTTGGACAATCTTTCCGCCGCACCCAACTTCACCTTCTATTTCCCTGAAGACGATGTAAACGCGAGTAACTTAAACCTCGATCTTAGGTACTATTTGACCCATGACCAAGTCCAGTTTTATGGTATGGCGGGGTTTACTACGCTGTGGGCTTCGACCAAGTATATGGACGTAAAAGTCTCAGATAGCAACTCCGGGGCTAACATAGGTGTAGGAACGGTGGTGAAATTCGGAGGCAACCTGGGCTTGAACCCTGAGGTCAAGTACCAAACCATGGGCGATGGGCAAGTGGTGTTGAAGGTAGGGCTGGTGTATTTTTTATAAAATAGAAATTTAAAGGACAATATTCCGTCGAAATGGAGCAGATATACCATCCATTTCATAATCAATAAAAATACGAACATTCTTATTGTTTAAACTAATTGGAAAACACTATGAAATTCTCCTATATAAACTTATTGTCGCTATTGATTTTTATTTCATTCGGTTGTAAGGATGAAGAACCTGAACCAATAAAAGTCAAAGCGAACTTTACTCCTGAAATCTCCAATATAAAACAGAACCAATCCCTTGAGTTTAAAGATTCCTCCGAGGGAAATCCAACCAGCAGAACATGGACTTTTGAAGGAGGAGATCCCGCAAATTCTACAGAATTAAATCCAATCGTCACCTATAGCACTCCCGGAGAATATGAAGTTAAATTAACTGTCGAAGGGAAAGGTAAAAATAATACGGATACTAAAACAGGGATGGTGACAGTAAAAGAGTTGGTTCAAGTTGTCTCTGATTTTGCAGCAAACCAAGTAGCGATTAAGATAGGGGAGATTGTAACTTTTGAGGACAAGTCAGAGGGGTCGCCTTCGTCTTGGTCTTGGGAATTTGAAGGAGGAACGCCTTCTACTTCCTCTGAGCAAAATCCAAAAATCACCTATTCAAGCGCTGGAGTATTCAAGGTGACTTTGACCGCGAAAAACGAGGATACGGAAGCCACCACAACCAAACCAGCTTACATTACGGTACGAGAGCCAGTGCAGGTAACAGCCGATTTCAAAGCGGAACCTGTACTTGTCTTCGAGGGGGAAAGTGTTTCTTTTACAGATCTTTCGGGAGGCAGCCCGACTTCTTGGGCTTGGGTGTTCGAAGGTGGTACCCCCGCTTCCTCATCTGAACAAAATCCCCTTGTCAGCTATGCAAAAGAAGGAAGTTATGCCGTCACCCTTAAGGTTTCCAATGCCGATACCGAGCAAACAAAGACGATGGCTGGACTTGTTACCGTCAAAAAGCGGGAAGTAGCCATTGCTTCAGACTTTGCCCAAGATGCAGATGGTTGGAAAATCATCGGTGATGCCGAAGGGGGATCCAATGTTTTGGCCTCCTATTCACCCTTTAAAGGATTGGATGATTCAGGGTATATCTACGCGGATGATCAGGTGACAGGAGGAGTGTGGTATTTTATGGCTCCGGATAAATATTTGGGAGATAGATCTGGTTACCTCGGCGGAGTCCTTACGTTTTGGCTTATTCAAAAAAGCAAATTGGCTAATCAGTTTAAAAGCAAGGATATAATCATTAGGGGAAATGGTAAGGAGATCTACTACCAGCATGC
>CAZTJM010000247.1:0-5007 GCA_964613865.1 uncultured Limnohabitans sp.
AAATTTACAGGTTTTAAACTATAATCACGTCCGACTATTTAAGGGGCCTATACACCAGGCAATTCTCGATTCAATTGAATTTTTATCCATCGTCTTAGATTTTAATGACAAAAAAAAGCGTTTGAAACTATCAAACGCCTTTTATCCATTTTACGAACTCTAGATTTTAGCTTCCACACATTTCGCAGCCCTCGGGATCGTCCAAAGAGCAGGAGATGGCATCTTGCTTTTGTGTCTTGGATTGTTCGGCTTCCACAGCCTTTTCAGGCCTGGCTTCTAGGGAAGCCTTGTCTAGCGTAAACTTGATGGCTGCCGTAGCGGCTTGTGATCTCAAATAATACATGCCGGTTTTCAGGCCTTTTTTCCAAGCATAGAAATGCATGGAGGTCAATTTGCCGAAGTTTGGATCCTGCATGAAGATGTTCATGCTTTGGGATTGGCAGATATAAGCTCCACGATCTGCAGCCATATCTATGATGACTTTTTGGGAGATTTCCCACACAGTCTTATAGATGTCTTTGATGTTTTGAGGTATGCCTGGGACATTCTGAACCGAGCCATTGGTAGAGATCAGCCTGTTTCTCATGGTGTCATTCCACATACCCAGATTGATTAGATCTTTCATCAAGTGTTTGTTTACCATGATGAATTCACCGGAAAGTGTTCTTCGAGTGTATAGGTTGGAAGTATAAGGCTCAAAGCACTCGTTATTACCCAGGATTTGCGAAGTTGATGCGGTAGGCATTGGAGCTACCAGCAGCGAATTTCTCATTCCGTATTTTTTCACTTTTTCTTTTAAGGCATCCCAGTTCCATCTTCCTGACTTGGGCGTAACGCCCCACATGTCAAATTGCAAGATGCCTTTGGATGCTGGACAACCTTCATAGGTCTCGTAAGTCCCTTGTGTTTTGGCCAACTCCATGGATGTCTCCACCGCGGCATAATAGATTGTCTCAAAGATATCCTCATTCAATCCTCTGGCTTCTACAGAATCGAATGGCATTCTCAGCATAATAAAGGCATCTGCGAGTCCTTGAATCCCCAATCCAATGGGACGGTGTCTGAAGTTGGATCGACGGGCCTCCTCTACAGGATAGTAGTTGATGTCGATTACCTTGTTCAGGTTGCGCGTTGCCACCTTAGTGATTTCGTATAGCTTGCTATGGTCAAACATCGGCTTACCATCTGGTCCGGTAGTTACAAACTTTGGAATGGCAATAGATGCGAGGTTGCACACTGCTACTTCGTCTGGAGCGGTGTATTCGATGATTTCTGTGCAAAGGTTAGACGACTTGATCGTACCCAGATTCTTTTGGTTGGATTTGCCGTTAGCAGAATCCTTGTAAAGCATATAAGGAGTGCCTGTCTCGATTTGGGATTCTAGAATCTCAAACCAAAGTTCTTGGGCTTTTACGGTTTCCCTTGCCCTTCCCTCACGCTCGTATTTTTCAAATAGCCTCTCAAATTCCTCACCATGGCAGTCAGACAGACCTGGCGCTTCGTTTGGACAGAAGAGGGGCCAGTCTTCGTTTTGCTCCACTCGCTTCATAAAAAGATCCGGGATCCAAAGGGCATAGAACAAATCTCTAGCGCGCATCTCCTCTTTGCCGTGGTTTCTCTTCAGTTCCAGGAAATCCTTGATGTCAGCGTGCCATGGTTCAAGATAAATGGCAAATGACCCTTTTCTTTTTCCTCCGCCCTGGTCCACGTAGCGAGCGGTCATGTCAAAGTTCCTCAACATCGGCACGATACCATTGGAGACACCGTTGGTTCCTTTGATGTAGCTGCCTTTGGCTCTGACGTGGTGAATTGAGAGCCCGATTCCGCCTGCAGATTGCGAGATTTTGGCACATTGCTTTAACGTGTCATAGATCCCGTCAATGCTGTCGTCTTTCATCGTCAACAGGAAGCAGGAAGACAGCTGGGGCTTTGGTGTACCTGCATTGAACAGTGTCGGAGTGGCGTGTGTAAACCAACGTTCTGAAAGCAGGTTGTAGGTTTCGATTGCTGCGTCCATATCTTCCCGGTGGATTCCTACGGCCACACGCATGAGCATGTGTTGGGGGCGTTCCACCACTTTGCCATCCAGGCGGATCAGGTAGCTTTTTTCAAGGGTTTTATACCCAAAGTAGTCGTACCCGAAGTCACGTCTGTAGTCCACCGCCTCGTCCAGGCGGGCTGCGTTTTTTTTGATGATGCCGTACACCTCAGTGTCGATCAGCTGGGCGTTTTCGCCAGTTTTTGGATTGACATAGGTGTACAATCTTTTCATGGTGTTTGAAAAAGACTGGCTGGTGGTTTTATGGAGGTTGGATATCGCAATCCTTGCAGCTAGGATGGCATAGTCCGGATGTCTCACCGTAAGTGAGGCGCAGACTTCCGCTGCGAGATTGTCCAGTTCAGAGGTAGTGACTCCGTCATAAAGACCATCAATCACCTTCTTCGCCACCTCTATGGGCTGGATAAACTTAGGATCCAATTCATAGCAGAGGTTTTCGATCCTTGCGGTGATCTTGTCAAATCTTACAGATTCTCTTCTTCCGTCGCGTTTGATTACAAGCATGTTCGGCTGATTTTTGGATAGGTGGAAAGAAATTGGTTAAAAGTCTTCTTCGATGGAAAATCTGGAAGAAGATTCACTCGCCTCGGTAGATTTCATCACCCCGGCTTTTTGATAATCTCCGACTCGCTTCTCAAAGAAGTTGGTCTTGCCTTGCAGGGAGATCATGTCCATGAAGTCAAAGGGATTGGTGCTGTTCCAGACTTTTTCGCAGCCCAATTCCATCAATAAGCGGTCAGCTACAAACTCAATATACTGGCACATCAAGTCCGAGTTCATACCGATCAGCCTTACAGGCAGGGCGTCGGTTACAAATTCCTTTTCGATTGCCACCGCATCCATGATGATCTCACGGACGGTTTCTTTTGGCAGCGGATTGACCACGTGTTTAGTATAGAGGTGGCATGCAAAGTCGCAGTGCAAGCCTTCATCTCTGGAAATTAGTTCGTTTGAGAAGGTGAGGCCGGGCATCAAGCCCCGTTTCTTCAACCAAAAAATGGAGCAAAAAGATCCTGAGAAGAAAATCCCCTCCACTGCTGCAAACGCGATCAGCCTTTCTTGGAAATTTCCGTTGTCGATCCAGCGGAGTGCCCATTCAGCCTTTCTTTTGACGCAGTCTATGTGTTCGATGGCGTTGAGAAGCCGATCTCTTTCTGCGGAATCCTTGATATAAGTATCGATCAGAAGGGAATAGGTCTCAGAATGGATGTTTTCCATCGCAATCTGGAATCCGTAGAAAAACTTGGCCTCGGTATACTGGACCTCGGAAACAAAGTGCTCGGCCAGGTTTTCGTTGACAATGCCATCACTTGCCGCAAAGAAAGCCAATACATGGGAAATGAAGTGTCTTTCCCCATCGTTCAAATTTTTCCAGTCCGTCATATCCTGGCCCAGGTCGATTTCCTCCGCGGTCCAAAAACTCGCCTCGGCTTTCTTGTAGTATTGCCAGATGTCGTTATGCTGGATTGGGAAAAGCACGAAACGGCCACTGTTTTCTTCTAAAATTGGTTCTTGCTGCATCTTACTCTGAATTATATTGAAGTTCTTAAAATGGTTTTGAGGCGGTAAATCATGTCCTCATTCTGGTCCGGTGATGGCAAAGGCTGCCTTTTTAGAACAGCCTTTGAACAAATATGTAAAGCAAAAAGGGAAAAAAAAACGGGAATGCCGTCGTTTCAGCTGTTTTTTGAACTAAAGTCGAAAAATGGTTATTGTTCTATAAATCAGGTATAAATATACGTTGAGGTAAATGATAAAATTAATCATTTTGCCCATTTATGGGCTTTTTAATAATTTTCAACATTTTGGAAAAAGTTTTCCACAACTCAAAACAAGTAAAAAATTGACCGATGGTCATAAAAATATTAATGGAGGCGGGCAATTTCTCTGACTGAATCCCAGCTCTTTAGCTCCCGTGCTTTGCAAAAGGCTAAGTTTCCATTTCCAAGATTCACGGATTCTATTAAGGCAAATTCGATGTGGGTTGGGGGAGATCCCGGAAAACCCAAAGGTACGCCACAGCTTCCTCTTTGGATTTTAGCAGAATGTTTTTTTGTTCGAAATCACTTTCTTATATTTGCACTCCGATTTCTACAAAGAATCCAAGAATCATGTACGCAATTGTAAACATCGCAGGTAAGCAGTTCAAAGTAACAAAAGATCAGTACGTCTATGCTCCCAAGCTGGACGGTGACGCTGGCGCTTCCGTGGAATTTGACCAGGTCTTGTTGGCAGAAGCCGACGGCACTGTGTCTGTAGGTGCTCCCATCGTAGCTGGAGCCAAGGTATCTGGGAAAATCCTGGATCATGTAAAAGGTGACAAGGTGATTGTCTTCAAAAAGAAGCGCCGTAAGGGCTACAAGAAGAAGAATGGTCACAGACAAGACTTCACCAAAGTTCTCATCGAAAATATTACACTCTAAGTTTTCCCTTCAGGAAGACGTAAACTGATATAACCATGGCACACAAAAAAGGTGTAGGTAGTTCCAAAAACGGTAGAGAGTCACATTCCAAAAGATTGGGCGTGAAGAAATTTGGTGGTGAGGTAGTCATTGCCGGTAACATCATCGTAAGACAAAGAGGTACAAAGCATCACGCTGGTCTTAATGTTGGAGTTGGTAAAGATCATACATTGTTCGCTTTGTCGAATGGTGTTGTGACTTTCAAGACCAAAGCTGACGGCAAGTCGTATGTAAGCGTTTTGCCTGCTGAGGCATAAGTCTACCTACTTGAGAAAATCAAGCCTCTTCCCTGTGAAGAGGCTTTTTTTTGCCCAAATCTTATTGCGATAACATTTGGACTCATTTTTTCAGAAAAAGGTGCTTTCGGTATTGGTAATTTCTTCTTGCCATCATTTCGGATGGTTCGTATATGTTCGCCCTTATTACGGACTATAAATACACGGGCGGTTTGCTTAGAACAGCCTGAAATCCCTGATCTGCTCTATA
>CAZTJM010000248.1:0-4978 GCA_964613865.1 uncultured Limnohabitans sp.
AGAGATGTCGTACACCACCCGGTTGATGCCGCGCACCTCATTGATGATGCGGTTGGGGGGCACGGTTTTCTGCACGGATAGTGCAGTGACATCAACGACTTGCACGCCTTGACGTGGTCGAGTGTTCAGCCCTTGTCCAAGCCCTGTCCAAATGGGGCTGAGAAATGAGCGTTAGACAGCGGGGGGCGAAGTGGCAAGCCCGGGTAACGGTGGCTGGGCAGACAGTCACAAAAACCTTCACACAGCGTGCCGACGCTGAGAAGTGGTCTCGACATCAACAAGTGGCCTTGGAGCGCGGCGAGTACCAACCACCACAAGCGGTTGTCACACTCCGGGAACTAATCGAACGATATGAGCGCGAGTGCCTACCCTTGAAGCGGGGACAGGCTCAGGAACGCTATGTCCTGGAGCGGTGGAAGCGTTCTAGACTTGCCGGGAAGACGCTGGCGTCCCTCAACCCTGCCGACATCGCGCGAGCGCGCGACGAGCGACTGAAAGAGGTCAGCCCCACATCCGTGCGCCGCTACTTGGACACCCTGAGCTCTGTCTTCGAGGTTGCGCGCAAGGACTGGGGGCTGACCACCACGAACCCAGTCCGGTCCATCCGCAAGCCCCCGCCCGGACGCGCACGGGAACGTCGAGTATCGCCCGACGAGATTGACCGCATCATCAGCGCAACCCAATCCAAGGACCTACCCGCCGTCGTGGTCCTCGCAGTCGAGACGGCGATGCGTCGCGCTGAAATCCTGGGCCTGGAGTGGTCGAACGTCGATCTAGACCGGCGTATTGCCTACCTGCCGCTGACCAAGAACGGGGACAGCCGCGCAGTGCCGCTTACCCTTCGTGCCGTCGCGGTGCTGAAGGCGATCCCCAAGCGCCCAGACGGCAAGGTGTTCAGGCACAACGGCACGTCCCTGTCAGAGGCCTTCAGGCGTGCCGCTGGTCGCGCACGACAGGCCTATGAGCGCGAGCGGCAACAGGCCGGCGCAACACCCGAAGAGATCGCAGAAGACAACTACTTGCGCGATGTTCGGTTGCATGACTGCCGGCATGAGCGTGTCAGCACCTTAGTGGAAGCTGGCTTTGGCCTGATGGAAGTCGCGGCCATCAGCGGCCACAGGACATTGCAGTGTTTGAAGCGATACACGCACGTCCGCACCGAGCACCTGATCAGCAAGCTTGACGCCATCCGCGCCTGACCTCCTAACCCTCACCCGAACCGAAACCCAAGGACGAAATCGTGACCACGATTGTTTGCGGAATCATCACTAACGACCCGATCAACCTTGCTTCGATCAAAACCGTTTATGCAAATCTCGCTGATGTAGCGGCTCTCTGGATCGATGTTGCA
Organism: uncultured Limnohabitans sp.; assembly: GCA_964613865.1. Classification (GTDB taxonomy): domain Bacteria; phylum Bacteroidota; class Bacteroidia; order Cytophagales; family Cyclobacteriaceae; genus Algoriphagus. Next base: position 1,352 of record CAZTJM010000248.1, read on the forward strand.
GCCGATCTTCAACGGCCTGTGATGCAGCGCAGGGGCCATGACCGGGCACAATGGTTTGATGATGCGCTGCCCCGCTGCCTTCAAGCCCTGCAGGGGCGTCCCGGTGACCTGGATGTGTTCGTGACTGTCGAGAACGCGGCAGAAGCGGCGCAGGTGCTGGCGCTAGGGGGTGTGGTCGCCCGAGTGGGCGGGGACAACGGCGCGGGCGTGGATGGCGCCTTAGACCTGCGCGGGATGGCGCCAAAGGCTGCGGCGCGGGAGCTGGCGCGGGCGGTGGGGTGATCCACCTCAGCAGGTCGAGAGAGGGCGCCAGATGGCGCCCTTTTCATAAGTTCGGTTTATCATTTGGCAGTCAGGGGCACGGGCGGTCTGATCCACTGCTCGCAGCCCGAAACCTGCCCCCATCGGCGCCCCTGACCCTTTCCTTCCTGGGGGCTGGGGGCAGTCCCGTGACCAAGTTGTTCTCCGTCGCCACATGTGGCGAACCCGTACAAGCTCGTCCGGCTGTTTATGCCGGCAGGGCCGAACACATCGCGGCGTTGGTAGCCAGAAAGCCCGCGCCAGACCCTGAACACATCGCGCCTGATCTCTCGCCCTCGCCCTCGCCCGCAGCGCCGGAGCCGTGGTGGCGCGAGATGCGGCGTCAGAGGACCGCGGAGGTGTTCGGGATGGCGGCAAGGAGCGAGTTCTCCGACCGGCTGCCGTTGGAGTCGATCATCGCTCTGGCAAGTTTGACCCTCGACGGCGCGTGCGCGCTGCAGGAGCTTGCCGCGATCCGCAAGCGAGTGGACTCGCTGCTCGCAGCCAGCCTTCTGCAGCCTGGGGACGATCACCTGTTCGGGCACGAGGCCGTGCGCACCGTTCTCCCGATGCTGGCGCTGCCCGAGGGCACAGCCCTGGGCGCTTGGCTCGGGACGGAGGCTCCAGCGAAACGCCGCGGGTCAGGTGCGGAGGCAAGGGCGGTTAATCAGGCCATTCAGGCAGCGACGCTCCGTCTCGAAAAGGGCTGCATCGACTGGCGTGAGGTGCCCCGTGCTGCCTTCGCGGCGTGGCTCTGCCGCGTTGGCGGGCCGCTGGACGGCCACAACGTCGAGACAGTCCTCAGAGCATACTTGAACGAAAAAGGCCTTGCGAACGCGGCGTGCCCCAAGGGTCGGCAAGGTGCGGGCGTTAGAGCGGAGGCCTTTGTAGCGCTCGACACTGCTTGGGCGAGGGCTGAATCGGACCGCCAGCGCAGCCATGCGCCCCCCAGACTGGCCGCGGGCCAGTAGCGGACCCGCGATTCCGGATATCAGATACAGGGTTGTCTGATATCCGTTTTATATTCCAAGTGGGTTCTATTCTGGCGCCGAGCAGTCCCGCTCAGCACTGCAATAGGAGAGCCGAAAATGGCCGCAAAGAAACCCACCAACATTCAAGCCTACGAGGCCGCACGCCAGCTCATCGCCCACGTGAACTGGATGGAAGACAACCGATTCCTGATCCGCGATGTGCTGCTGACGGACAGCTCTACCGCCGACAACGTCCTGTCCGCTTTGGGCAGGATGAGTTTCGAGATGGGTCAGGTGTTCCTTGTGGTGCGGGACCATCGGCGCACACGTGCAAGTGGGGCCTAACCATGGAAACCCAACTCCACGACCCCGTGCGCCAGCGACAGCAAGTGCTGACCCTGCTTCGACTGCACGCCGCGATGACGACCGATGAGTTCAGGTCCCGCGGAATCATGGCCCCGGCGCCCCGGGTCCTTGAACTTCGCCGGCAAGGTCATCAAATCATTACCGAGCGGGTCCGCGTGACTGGCCTCGATGGCCGGCTTCACACTCAGGCTCGCTATATGCTGCTCGGTCGGGGTGCGAGATGATTTCACACTTCGATAACGACGTCGGGCTGTGCGATTCCGGCACCTATGCGTTTGGATCGGGCAAGGACACTTGGCATGACGTTACCCCTTCAGAGTTGCGGGGAATGCTTGAGGGCACGTCCCCGCCTGTGTTCCGCACGATCCTTAGCAGGACGGGCGCGGACGCTTATCAAGGTCCCTTCCACATCGATGTTGATGCAGGCGACATCGAAGAGGCCATCGAAGCAATGCGCAAGGTGCTGGATAAGCTGGAGGCGCTTGGACTGGACCTCAACGCCGTGCGCCTGCTCGCAACGGGGGGCAAGGGCTTTCATGCAGAAGTGCCGGAAGCCTGCTTTATGCCGGTGCCTGGGCCCGTGGAAGGATTGCCGCGCATCTATCGGGAAATGGCTTATGCAGAATATGTCGATTGCTGGGACCTTCGAGTCTATAGCGGCGGGCGCGGCAGGCTTTGGAGGGTGCCAAACATAAAGCGGGAGAACGGCGCACATAAGGTGCCGGTAACCGCCAGTGAAATCAGGTCGATGACCCCGGAAACCTATGCACAACTGTGCAACGAGCCTCGCCCCTTTCCTGCGCTGGCTGCACCTGTGCTGTGTCCTGGGCTTGCTGCTTTGTTCGCAGAGGCGCGCGATAAAGTGGCGTCGAAGGCGAGCCGAGTTCGTAAATGGTCGGCGGCGGAGACGGAACTACGTCAGCGCTTCAGCGGCAATTGTCCGCCGTCCCTGCAAGCTGTGATGAGCGGTCAGGTTCAATCTCCGGCCGGGTTCAATGAATTGGCGCTTCAAGTTTGTTTGCTTGCCCATGCCCTGGGCTGGGACGAGGACAGACTCATCAGAGAGTGTGCGGGGCTGATCGCCAACCATGATAGCGACGGACACCGATATAACTCCCCTCGCAGGCGAGAAAACGAGTTGCGGCGGATGTTCGATTACACGGCGGGCAACGTCGCCTATGAGTTTTCGGTCGGCGGGCTTCGCTCGGTATTGCCGAAGGGTTCAAGGTGCCCGGACCTTCAAGGGCTGGAAGCTGACAAGGACGAGGGCTCGCCCAATTACGTGGAACTGCTCGATGCGGCTGATGGAGACGTGGGCGAAATCGTTGCCTTAGCCCGCAAAGCTGTTGTTGATCCTTCGCTATCGAAGACGGAAGCCGAAACGGTTATCAAGCGTGCCGCGAAGTCGGCGGGCGTCGCTGTGGCGGTGCTGAAAACGGACATCTATCAGCCCGAGGACCATGATAAGCGAGCCGTTATCGATGTTCGCCGGAACGACTACAGTGCCAGCGTCGATAGCTGCATGGCTGTGTTGCCATCGGTTCCCGGGCTGCGCGTCCGTGGTGGCGAGTTGGTCGAGATGGTTCCTGGTGTCGGCGGGGCGTCGGTTACCGCTGTCGCATTGCCGCGCTTGGGCTACCTTGTGTCGCAGGTTGCGCGGTGGCACTACGGCGATTCACTCGGTTCGCCCGATGCGATGGTTCTGCAAGGCGTTATGGCTGCGGGGGCGTGGCCTGGGGTTCCTGAGCTTGTCGGGTTGCTGCACCAGCCGACTATTGATGCCGATGGAAACTTCATTGCCAGCGCGGGGAATCATGCCGGTATGGAGGCTTGTTTTGATCCTGCGGCATTTCCTGACTATGCGGGGACCGCGGCTGAGGCGTTGGCAGAGTTGCGGGGGCTGATCCGTGAGTTTCCATTTGCGAATGTGCTAGATGTTAACGGCGGTTCATTCCCGCACAAATCCGGCGTCAACGCCCCTCGAAGCACG
>CAZTJM010000249.1:0-1477 GCA_964613865.1 uncultured Limnohabitans sp.
AGATGATCATATTGCCGATGATGAAGAAGAATAGAGGAAAAAGAAGGCAGCTAATCAAGAATGACGAAATCAGTAAAATCTTGACCAATTTGGCGTCTCCTATTCTCTTGTCAAATCCAAAAATTTCATAGGAAAAAAGATACATTGGGGCATACACCAATGCGAATACGACCGCAAAAATCGACAAGGAAAAAACTATAAGTTTAAAGCTCATAAATGTGAACATTTCCCATTAAAACGAATCAGACCTTAATTCCATGAAATTTTAACACTTTTTAACCTTGATATCCAGGTAAATACAGAAAAACAAAGGAATATGTCTCCTTTCCGGCCACAAAACTACCTGATTAAAGTTAATAAAAAATAGGAGATTTTTTGGCAAAAATAAATTTCACGCAATAGACCAATAACTATCAAGCTCAATCTTTTTTATCTTAAAATTTGTGGATTTTCATATCCCGGATCGAACCTAAACCATTTGTTTTCAATTCAAAAATTGTAGCCTCTCACAAAAACAACATCGCTTGAAGCCATTCGTCGGTCATTCGCAACTAACGACCCTTGTTCCGGTTTCCGAACGATTCCATTGGTGAAAATCACCGAAACTAAAACCAAAAAGCTTCCATTGAGTATCAAAGTCACTCCTATAAAATGTGAAATGCCTTGGGATCATTGGGCTAAACCATTGATGAAAGTGTCTTGACAAGAAAAGAAAAATAAAAGCCCGGGCCGGGCTTTTATTTTTTCAATCATGTTTGGAAACAATGTTTAACTCATGGCTCGAAGCTGTTTCGAACACTTTTATCCGTTCGGATAAAATAACAACCCAATCAAAAAACCAAGGGTCATTTTCGTATAGTTTTTCGGACTCCTTAATTTTTTCAAGCCCTTTTTTCATTTCACTGAGCCCCTCCGCGAAGGTTGAAGCAAGCTGTTTTTGATTAATATTTTTCATTTGGCGAGGTTTAGGATTACTTTTTATTTGACTCGCTTAAATATACGTTTTTTATAAAATTCTAAAAGATTTATTAATTAATATCTAAAAATAAGTAGAATAAATGATAAAATGACAATAAAATGCTTACAGAAATGTAAATACCATGTTTACAGCCGTAAGCATGGTGTTTACAACTTTAAGCAATGGGTTTACCGTGTTCAAAATGGAATGAAACATGGTTTTTTAATATGGGAAATACTCTGTAATAATTGTAGCAACCTAAACAACTAGCAAATACGAGCAACCACCGCGCAAGCCTAAACCAAAGCGGGGCAAACTTTCCGATGTACCGGACAGGGTGAACCGATGGCAGGTTTAGGAATTTGGGCAATCCTAATCTTATCAGATCCGGGTACATCCGGGGGTTAAAAATGTTGCGCTATGCACAATTCAAAAAACGGTATCCCGACAGCGTTGGGGACAAACCAAATTAAAGGAATTAAGGCCTTAGCCGCCTTTCTTCATTGTTCTGTCCAAACA
>CAZTJM010000249.1:1577-4939 GCA_964613865.1 uncultured Limnohabitans sp.
TTTCAGAGGCCGTTACAAAGGCCGTCACAGAGTCCCTAGAACGAATGGGAGCTATCCAGCAATCAAAGCCTAAATCTGAGCTTTTGACTAGAGCGGAAGCTGCTAAGAAGTTGAAGATTACTTTGCCCACATTGTCAGACTGGACAAAGCGGAAGCTAATCAAATCCTACACAATTGGAGGCCGCATTTACTACAAGTCCGATGAGTTAGAAAATTCTCTGACTAAAATTGAATAGACGTGGGAAATGCGAAAAAAAGCTACCTATCAGAGGAAGCATATTTCCCAGCATCTAGCTCAAAAGCCAGTGGGAAAAGCGCCAAGTTTCTAGCACAACAAAAACGGGCGTTTAAGGCCTTCTTTGGTCCTCCAAAAAGTATGTTGGAAGTGGAGGCTGAAACCGGAATAATGCGATCCAACATTTGTTGGTACGTGAGGGAATGGCAGGAAAGAAAGTCAATCAAGCGGGTTTTAACCGGGGTTTGCAGCATTACCAAAATGAAGGTGGGCAAGTACTCCTCAAATCCTTTGCATTGGGGAAAGGAGGTCGATAATGCAGGGTAAAAAAGCTTTTGTACTATTTGCAGACGTTTGGGAGACGGTCAAAGAATTGCCTATGGACAAGAGGGGGGAGCTTTTCACTGCTATTCTTCTCTATTCAAATAACCAACAATCCGAAATCAACGATTTGCTTATTCGGGTAGCGTTTGGCCCGATCAAAGCAAACATGGATCGAATGGCCGAAAAATGGGAAGAACGAGCCGAACGTAGCCGAAAGAATGGCAATAAAGGAGGTAGGCCAAAAAACCTAGAACAACCCAACGAAACCCAGCAGGTTTTTCAGGAACCCAGAAAACCTGTTATAGGTAAAGTAAATGGAACAGTAACAGCTAAAGAAAAAGGAAATAGTAAAATAGATTCCACTCGTTTTCTCTCTGTTTTGGAAACCAAGGAATTTGTAGCCGAACTACTGTTCAAGGGCTTTGAATCCTCGGATATCAAGAGGGGTTTGGTAAGGTTTTTAGGATTGAATGAATCCAAAAGCTTCGACAGTCCAGAACACTTGAAAAACTCTTTCCTAAAATTCATAGCCCAAAAAAACAGGGTTGATTTTCGAATCAATCCTAAACGATATCATGAGTTAATTTCTAGCCTACTCAATGACGCTCCCTATGCCTCTATTTTTGAGGAAAAGACTGGAATAGCCTTGGAGCCCATATCGGCGGACTTTGTTGCATACGCTCAAGAAAACAGCCCTATCCTTGAAAATTTCCAGCACGCTTGGAACCTATTGATTCAATTCACTCAAAAAAAAACTTCAAAATGAATACTAAGAAAACAGATCCGAAAGCGATCTATTACAATCAAACCGCTCATGCAACCCTTGTTGGTAATGTTTCCAGAGAGGCAAATAGGCTTTCAAAGCTTCTTTCGATTTGGGACAAATTGGAGGTCGGCCCCTTGGACAAAGGGGATTTGGCTCACTTAATCCTTAACGATTCAGCTTACTTCCGAGAACTCTATAAAAAAAGGGTTTGGGAAATGATTGACTCGCTAAAGGTCCCAACCCAAACAAAGCAAAAATTAATGGAGGAATCACAGTCAGGCTTTATTGTGGAGCTTACTCAATTGCTGGAAAACGCAACTAATTATTCGTTTAGGGCTAATCTGGTTCCGGTTGTTGGCGGAATGAGATCATTCAGTTTTGAGCCTTCATACTTTGAAGTGCTTGACGGCAAGATTTATCCGGTGAAAGATTTGGAGGAAAGAACGAAGCCCCTATTCCAGGTTTTGGCGGACACCCCGGAAAAAGAGCAGGCGGTTTCCTTGATGTACCAGGTTGCAGAAAAAATGACTGAGTTATCGGAATTGCTAGAAAAATCCGGGCTTTACCGGGTTGAGGGCAATCCGATAATTGAAAAGTCCGAATTGTTTGTTTTGGACGGTGAGGGATATAGGGCGATGGTGGAGGCCTTGTTGTAATGAAAGTAATACAGCCCAACAGCCAAGAACTCCGAGATCTCAAAACCAAAGCTATACAGGGATTTGATAGGCCATTGTTGGCAAAAATCAAGGAACTGGAAGGTAAAGAATTTGTGTATTGCGAGGAGTTTTACGATGTCCACATAGCGGCAACCTCCATTCCTGATATGGTCCCGGTTGTTGTTTCGACTGACCTTGAAAAGGTATTCGCGGACTTAGATAGCGGAGAGGAATAATCTCCGCGCATTTTGAAAAATTCAAAAAATACAAACTATGCCAGAAAAAGGGGTTTCCAATAATCCAGCGGGAAAACCAAAGGGCGCTACAAACAAAGCGAACAGGCCTTTGAAAGAAAATATTGCTGATTTCCTAAACAAAAACTGGAAGAAGATTGAGAACGACATAAGCAAGCTAGACCCACACTCACGTGTTCAGGCCTATGAAAAGCTTATAGCCTACGTACTTCCAAAGCAAAAAGCGGTGGACGCAAATTTGACCGTGGAGCAGAGGCTGGCGGGGGTTTCTGATGACCAATTGAACAAAATCATTGATTCGATTCTTTCCGGGAACGGGGCATAAATCAAAACAGGTCCTGACACTTCAATTTTGAAGGGCTTATAGCCCGAAAAGCACAAAATAACCACCGCCCATAAACTCAAAAAAATGTTTGATCTATTCAAGACAAAACCAAAATTAACACCTGAACAGGTTTTAGCTCAAAGACGAAAAGAAGCGGTTTTTAAAGTAGTTCAACAACTGCCGCCCGGACATATCCTGTCCAAGGGTGATATGAAAGAATACATTCAAGCTCTACATGGTTATAAGTCCTCTTATTTTCCTAGCCGTCTTATAAATTTTAAAGAGTTTGTTTTGATGGACTTGAAAATAGAAAAACTTCTGATTGCTGATGTTTTTTGGCCTAATGACAAAAATAAAAATGAAAGGGCAAACATTAAAATTGAAGATTATAAGAGGTCTTTAGTTTCTAGTGGGTGGGCTCCCCCAATAATATTTGATGCTTATAAAGGAAGTATTATTGATGGAAATCATAGGGCTAAAGCAGCAAGAGACGCAGGTTTTAAAATAATTCAAGCATTTGTTGGGCTCTATTAAGTTTGGATTTTTTTTTAAATCGGGAAAGAATATGATTGATGATGCAATTAAAGAAAGTATTGGAATAATCTAGTTTTTGACGGTAGACACCGGATTAAGGCCTTAAAAGAAATTGAGGGTAAGGAAATTTTAGCTTTTATTCCACTTGACTAATCAAGTCTTATGTTAAATATTTTCAAAAGAAAAAAACTATTAACCGAGGCTGAAAAGCTCGCTCAAAGACGAAAAGAAGCGGTTTTTAAAGTAGTTCAACAACTGCCGCCCGGAC
>CAZTJM010000250.1:0-4892 GCA_964613865.1 uncultured Limnohabitans sp.
GATTTCACTTGGTTCAGGTCTGTCGATTAAATATTGAATGTCTCCGTATTTGCTCATATTATTTGAATGGTTTGTTTTAAACTGACGCACAACGGTCCTGCGCTTGCCGCAGGCCGCCTTTCGTGATCTTGTTCTTGGACGAAGTGTTCATTTCTTCAACGGGAGTTGTCATTGGGACGAGGGCGACTTGTGGCAAGCGCATGTTGAACTAAACCTTCGGTAGCCTTTCCACCAAAGTCGTACCTTCCAAAGGTAAATCAAAACTTTTTATCATGTCAAAAAAAATCTCCGGAGGAACTCAGACCTGACAAGTTCCTCAACAAGGTATGCCGGGAAGTGCCTGGATTTGAACCACTTTTGGCCCGATTCGAACGCAACATCAGCGTATTGGGACGAAGTCAAAGCACCTTCAACTGCTACAGTCGGCATGTAGCAGCGATGGCGCTCCACTTTGGCTGTCTGCCTACGGAACTGGATCCGGAACAGGTGCAGGATTACCTGTATTTGCTTCAGCAGCGCAGTAAGTCCCCTTCGCAGACGTACTTCAAACACTCTGTTTACGGCCTTCGATTCCTGCTCAAGAGTGAAGGTCTGCCGTATGATTTTCTGAAGCTTCCTTCCATCAAGCATGAAAAGAAGCTGCCTGTCATTCTCAGCAAGCCGGAAATGTGGCGACTGCTTTGTGCCGCTCGTCTGCTCAAGCACAAGATGTTGCTCGCCTTGCTTTACGGTTGCGGCCTGCGCTGCATTGAGGCGCGAAGTATCCGTCTTCAAGATCTGGACTTCGACCGGCTGATGCTTCATGTGGTGCAAAGCAAAGGAAAGAAGGACCGATATGTTCCTCTCTCCATCCATTTGGTACGTGGTCTTAAGACGTATATCCATGCAGAACGGCCTGAAATCTGGCTGTTCAATGGCCAGCCCGAGGGGCCACAGGGACGAGCCGGTGGAGATTTCGATGGGCGATACAGTCAGCGAGGCGTCAACTGGGTTGTCAAGTCGACGGCCAAGGCCGCTGGAATCACCAAGGAAATCAGCGCACACACCCTGCGACATACCTACGCTACACATTTGCTGGAAGATGGACTGGATATCATAACGTTGAAGGAACTTCTTGGTCATGAGCGGATTGAAACCACCATGGAATATCTGCATGTGAGTCAACTGGATCGAAGTCGTGCATGTAGTCCCCTGGACCGACTGTTTGAGCAATGCGCCCAAAAGCAGAAGTAGCGGACGCGCTCAGACTGCTTGGGAATGACGTTGAAAAGATTGGCCTTAATAGCTGGCAGTTGCGTACACTCTCTGCGATTCGCCGTTGCCGCACAGCAGCGTTGGGAGGTCATGTTGATGCCTGTGATCATTGTGGCTCAACCCAAATCAGCTATAACAGTTGTCGCAACCGTCATTGTCCCAAGTGTCAGGGACATAAACGGGAGGAATGGATTCAGGCCAGGGGAAAGGAGCTTCTTCCGGTTCCATATTTCCATGTCGTCTTTACCCTTCCGGAATCGCTGCACCTATTGGCCATGGAAAAACCCAGAGAGGTATATGGACTGTTATTCAGATCTGCATGGTCTACGCTCGGATTGTTTGGTCGTCATGCCGGGTTGAGTATGGGCATGATTGCCATACTGCACACCTGGGGTCAGAATCTTTCCTTGCATCCACACCTGCATTGCATAGTGCCGGGAGGAGGAACCGGAGCTCAAGGCAAATGGCGTAATATCAGGCGTGATGGAAAATTTCTATTCCCGGTAAGAGCACTCGGCAAAGTTTTCCGTGGAAGGTATGTTTCTGGATTGCGCAAACAAAACCTTGGATCACAGGACTTGATGGATGATTTGTTTGCCCGACCCTGGGTAGTGTATGCCAAGCGCCCTTTTGGTGGCCCCAAGCAGGTCATTGAGTATCTTGGTCGATACACACACAAGGTGGCAATAAGCAACCATCGATTGAGAATGGTGGATAATAAGTCCGTTGAATTTACGTACAAAGACTACCGAGCAGGAGGGAAAAACAAGTTGATGGTTTTGGCCACACCTGAATTTGTACGCCGATTTGCCCTCCACATCATGCCGAAAGGCTTTGTCAGAATTCGTCATTTCGGGATACTGAGCAGCAGTTGGAAGCCGGAGAAATTGCCGCAGTTACAAATTCAACTCCATGTCAACCCTGCTGGCGGGCATTCCACCGGCGGTACCATGTTGCACCGCTGTCCGGTTTGTAAAGAAGGAGTCCTTCGCATCATAATGTATTTTGGTGAGCGGGGCCCGCCGTATTGGGCACATGGCAGTGCCGAAAGTCACATCTCCTGCAATGCCTGAATGTTGTGGGTAGGGGATTATATTGCCATTGAATAAAATATGGATCACTGATCAGGAAAATTCAGGTCGATGATACAGGATTTTCGTTTATGGCCACATTGAAGTGGTTTAAGACACCAGAAAGCGTCAGGCGAAAAACCCATAAGGCAGGCTGGAGGAAGTGCCGGTACTGTTCAACAGTGGTTTCATTGGGCGTACTGCGTACGCAACGAAACCTTAGCTGTTATGCGGTCGTGCTTTTCTCATGTATTCTAGACCAACAGTCAATGTTAAGGTGAATTCCACTTTGTCCAAGCCGGGCCATTTCCTGGGGAATGAACATCATTGCGCATTGATGTTCATATTCGTATAGCAGCCAAAATAAAATCTTGTCCTTTGTGACACCAAGTTTTTCAAGGCCGGCAAATTGTGGCTCCAGTATGTCAAGGAACGAATTGATGAAATCATAGTCGGGGTCACTGTCGGATTCAGTTACCATATACATCCATGAACTATATCGATCCTGCGAGATTTTGTCCTTTTCCGTTTCGGTCGGCTGAAGTCCCAATAGTTTTGTCACTCTATCATAAATTTCAGAGCTATTGTCCGTGTTTATAAATAATTGATAATATTTCATTCGTTCGATGTTTGTATTAGCATGCCGCCTAACGACCCAAGCTCAGCGACCCGGCGCACGGGACGCATGGATTGCAAACCACGACGCCATGCCGGGTTCGCTGCAGCGCATGGTTATGCGGCACTTGGTTGTGTACTTCATGGGCCTCTACTTTTCTGCTTACGACCAAAGGCGGCTGGTCGCGGTTACATTTTCCTTTCGTGATTATGAGGCGAAACTTTCTATTCAAGGCTTTCGGATGGATCTTCCTTTACCTTTTTCAGCCACGATGAATTCCAGCCATCGAACACCTTCAGTCTTACTAGGGTTCCAATGGGAATGAGTGGTGCCGGCCGGAACGAGTAGGCTGTCACCGGGTTTTAGGGTAATGGGTTCCTTGCCCTCCTGCTGGAAAACTGGTGTCCCAGAAACTACATAGAAGGTGACCGCCGCCGGATGAAAATGGCGACGGTTGACACCACCTGGCTCGTACTTCACATCTATGACTGTGAAGTCCAGATTCGCTGTGCCGTCCACTCCGCGTACTATGAGATCCGTAGGTGTTACCCCAGATTTTTGTGGGATGTCTTTCGGATCTTGTGCGTGAGCTACAGACGCAGCTAGAGCCGCCCCGAATAAGATGAGTTTAGTTAGTCTGTTCATTTTCATTTAGTTAGTCTGTTCATTTTCAATCTCCATTTCGATGAGTGCCGCATAACGACCCAAGCTCAGCGACCCGGCGCACGGGACGCATGGATTGCAAACCACGACGCCATGCCGGGTTCGCTGCAGCGCATGGTTATGCGGCACTTGGTTGTGTACTTCATGGGCCTCTACTTTTCTGCTTACGACCAAAGGCGGCTGGTCGCGGTTACATTTTCCTTTCGTGATTATGAGGCGAAACTTTCTATTCAAGGCTTTCGGATGGATCTTCCTTTACCTTTTTCAGCCACGATGAATTCCAGCCATCGAACACCTTCAGTCTTACTAGGGTTCCAATGGGAATGAGTGGTGCCGGCCGGAACGAGTAGGCTGTCACCGGGTTTTAGGGTAATGGGTTCCTTGCCCTCCTGCTGGAAAACTGGTGTCCCAGAAACTACATAGAAGGTGACCGCCGCCGGATGAAAATGGCGACGGTTGACACCACCTGGCTCGTACTTCACATCTATGACTGTGAAGTCCAGATTCGCTGTGCCGTCCACTCCGCGTACTATGAGATCCGTAGGTGTTACCCCAGATTTTTGTGGGATGTCTTTCGGATCTTGTGCGTGAGCTACAGACGCAGCTAGAGCCGCCCCGAATAAGATGAGTTTAGTTAGTCTGTTCATTTTCAATCTCCATTTCGATGAGTGCCGCATAACGCTAAGCTTTGGGGCGGCTGGAGCGCAGCGTAAGCCGTCCCAGCCGCGATAGCGGCGACAACAGCGCCTTGTTAGCTGCACCTACTCCTTAACAGGGTAACGGCTGGAAATAGCGATGCGATTCCATGTGTTGATAACAACAGCAAGCCACTCAATCGCCGACACTTCTTCTTCGGAAAGACTTTCTGAGGCTTGCTTGTAGATTGCATCCGGCAGTTGGTCGTCAGAGATCAGCGTGATTGCCTCTACAAGTTCCAACGCAGCACGCTCTTTTGGAGAGAAGTAATCAGTCTCTTCCCATGCAGCAAGAACAGCCAGGCGATCACTAGACTCTCCGCTGGCCAGAGCATCCCGCGCATGCAGTCTGACACAGAAAGCACATCGATTGATCTGGGATGCGCGTAGGCGCAAAAGATGCGAGAAGCCTTCCGTAACGCCTGCACTGGTTAAGGCTTCAGAGACAAGCCGATCTAGTTCAACAACTGTCTGGTACAAGTTGGGTGCGGACTTGCCAAGATTTACTCTTTCGGTCATGTGATCTCCTTAGGTTGTACGGCTAACTTTGTTTTCGGGCGACTGCCCAGCTGCGTAACATCGTTACTGCTCCAT
>CAZTJM010000251.1:0-4826 GCA_964613865.1 uncultured Limnohabitans sp.
TGCCTTGAGCTGATCGCTAATGGTGTTGCTTTTATGGTTTATTGGCGAATAGTAGCCGGCTTCTGAATCGGAGCCGATAGTCGATACACCGGAATCGTCCACGCAGTACACCATCTTCTTGGTGGATCTGTCATACCAGTTGTTTCCGGCAATCCCATGGATGTTTGGACTGGTACCTGTCCCGATCGTGGCATGCCCTACTCCTGTGTAGGTAGGCATATGGGCATAATGGGTGTTTGCCAGGGAATACCCGTTTCCGAGCATTTTTTTAAACCCGTCTTCCTGGTAATGCTCCCAGAATCTGCCGATGTAATCGTAGCGCATCTGGTCAACTGTGATCCCGATGATCAGCTTTGGCTTAGTATCATATTGGGCAAAGGCATTGCTTCCGATCAAAGCAAATAGGAATGCGAATAGCAACATTTTGTTTTTTATCATATCGTCAGTTAATTCTCATGAAAAATAGTAGGCTTGATTTATGACCTCTTGATGTTTTGTTTGTTTTGGTTATCAGACTCAAGCTACTGTTTAAACACTCTTTTTTTAAATATTAAAGCAGGTTTACAAATTGATTCGGCTGAATACATAGAACATCTCAGAAGCGATCTGCAGGGATCTTTCATCATAGCGGTTTGATTCCTCCGGAGTTCCATCAAACTTTTTGGGATCCTCATACCGGACGGGAATCCGGTTTTCTGTCCCCAGTATGACAGGACAATTTTCATCCGCATGGGCACAGGTCATTACAGCGGCAAACCGCTTTGCCTTGTTGATCGGGTCGTCAAAAAGTTTTGAAAAGGCAGAAATCGGCTCTGAGTCATCGGAATGAAAGATAAAATAGACCGGATTTTCGATCCTTTTTTTTGTGACCCGAAAACCCATCCGTTTAATGGATTCTATGGCTCTTTCATTAAATTCAGTCACTTCTACTCCCCCGGAATAACAGTTTGCGGGAACACCGAAATAATCTGCCGCCGTCTGCGCCCAAATCTGGGAGAACTGACTTCTTCGCGAATTATGTGTGCAGATAAAGTTTAAGTTAATTTCCTCCTCAGAGTCCAGTTTGGACTGAATATAAGCTATCAACACCTGGAGTAACTCTTTTCTCTCTTCTGAAACAGAAAGTGATCTGGCTCTCTCAACTGTGGCTGCAAGTCCAGGTAATAATTCCACATTGGCGGGGTTCATGTTCTTGGTCCGGTTAGCTTAACAACATCCTGATCCGGGAGCACATGTATTGGCGGGCATTTCCGCTAGGTTCAATTTCTGTTTTTCCTGTGGAATCCCGCAGTTTTCCTTGGCCAGGCAGTCAGTCTGTTTGACAGTCAACAGGAAGTTAGTTCCGTCAAACTCCAATCCGAATTTGCCGATGGTTTCGGCCTGATATTCCACTTCTACTTCCAGGTCTTCCAGTCCCAAAACTTTTTCCGAAAGTTTGATGATGCTGTTCAGCTTTTCCGGATGCAGGCGGTGGTTGTAGTCATCTGCATTCCATAGCTGGAAATTGGCCACGTTTTCGGTTCTTACCGTTCCCCCGCAATCAATAAAATGCTTGGAGATTTTCCCTACTTCGGTGACATGAAAATGGGTTGGAACCAATGTGCCGTCCGGCAGCTGAAATGCGATGTTTTCCAACTGGTCAAGTGCTTGCTTTACTTCTGATAATTTCATGGGTTTATAATTTGTTTTTAGCGGACACATGGAATCTCGCATTGCCGATAGTCACTTCCTTGTGTGACTCTTGAGTTATGCAAGATTTCAGGATTAAATTGTTTATTGCGATAATACGATAAATATGTGTAAATTTTTTTCCTCTTAGTTTAGCAGCAAGAGTTGTCCGGAGCCTGAAACTGATCAAACACTTCATTAAAGAGTTGCTGGATATGCATCCATCTCCCGGGGTTAATGCAATAGCTTACTGAGACACCTTCTATGGTACCCTGAATAATTCCCGCCTGTTTGAGCTCTCTCAGATGCTGACTGATGGTTGCTTGGGCAAGCCCCACTTCCTGAACCAAGTCCCCATTGATACAGGTATTGGATTTCAACAGGTACTGGATGATTGCAATTCTGGCAGGATGGGCAAATACTTTGGCTACCTGTGCCAGTTCATTCTGCTCTTGAGTAAATAGGTCCGTTTTGGTAACTCCCATTGCTTTTTATTTCATTGCAATAATACGATGAATAAGATTTAACCCAAAAGAATTGCTCCGTTTTTTTTTTGATTGCGGTAAAACATCAGCTGGTTAGAGTAAAAAAAATGATGTTAAATCTCTGATTGATAACGCAATCGAACCATTAAAACTCCCAAATGAAAAGATCAAACTACCCAATTGTTTTAACTGGATTTGAGTCAGGATAATACTTAACTACATCCGAAGATTTCTGCCCCACAGAGAGTTTTGTGGAAGCAATCCGGGTTTCACTGCTTGACTTTCCGTCTGGATGCTTTCGGTCGCTCCTAAAGTACACGATCTTCAAAGAAGCGGTCATTTTATCCATTAGCTAATTCATTGACCATACTTTTATGATCGCTGTATCCTAACCGCATTCAAAATCGCCAGCAATGCCACTCCAACGTCGGCAAATACTGCCTCCCACATGGTGGCCAGACCTCCAGCTCCCAGAGCCAGCACAATAAGCTTCACTCCAAATGCCAAAGTGATATTTTGCCATACGATCCGTTTTGTCTGTTTGCCCAACTGAATAGCGGTTGCAATTTTTGAAGGCTGGTCAGTCTGAATCACCACATCGGCTGTCTCAATAGCTGCATCGCTACCTAAACCACCCATTGCGATTCCCACATCGGCCAGGGCAAGTACAGGAGCATCGTTGATACCGTCCCCCACAAAAGCAATGACCCGGCTGGTATTCTTTTTCAGTTCTTCTACTTTTTCCACCTTTTGCTCAGGCAGCAGATCACCAAAGGCTTTATCTATTCCGAGTGAATTTGCCACCTGTTGGGTCACTGCATCCTTGTCTCCTGACAGCATGATCAATTCCCGAACTCCTAATTGATGTAGCCCCTTGATGGCCTGAGCAGCATCTTCTTTGAGTTCATCCGCGATCATTATATATCCCGCATATTTTTGGTCTACTGCAACATGGATAACGGTATTGACCACCCCGGCTGCATCAGTATGGGTAACTATCCCTTCCCTGTCCAGCAGTTTTTGATTGCCGACCAGCACCTGCTTGCCATTTACAATTCCTTTCAGTCCGTGCCCGGCAATTTCCTCCTGTTGTTCGGGTTCTGAAACCTCCCCTCCTTGCTTTTTAGCATACTCTGTAATGGCTTTTGCGATGGGATGGGTGGATTTACTTTCCATTGCTGCTGCCAAACTCAGCCAATCTGTAGTGATTCCGTCCATTGTCACTGCTTTCTGAACCTCAAACACTCCTTTGGTAAGTGTGCCTGTTTTGTCCATCACCACGGTATTTACGCGGGTCATGAGGTCAAGAAAGTTGGAACCTTTGAACAGGATGCCTTTTCGGGAGGCTGCACCTATCCCTCCGAAATAACCAAGTGGGATAGAAACGACCAACGCGCAGGGGCATGAGATCACCAAAAAGATCAAAGCCCGATAAAGCCATGCTTCAAACACATAGTCTTCCACAAAGAAATAAGGCAGGAAGGCCAAGCCGAGGGCCAGAAAGGTGACAATGGGTGTATAGACCCGCGCAAACTTACGGATGAACTGTTCAGTTTTTGCCTTGCGTGAGGTGGCGTTCTGGACTAGCTCAAGGATTCGTGCAATTGAACTTTCATTGAACCGTCTGATGACTTTCAATTCAATCAGCCTGTCGAGGTTCACCATCCCAGCCAGTACATTTTCTCCTTTGTTGTAGGTAGCAGGTTTGCTTTCGCCAGTGAGGGCTGAGGTATTGAAGCTGCCTTTTTCACTGATCATTTCCCCGTCGAGGGGTACTTTTTCTCCGGGTTTCACCTGTATGGTTTCCCCAATCTGTACTTCGTCCGGGTGTAAAGACACCGTTTGTCCATCTCTATAAACAGCAGCCGAGTCCGGGCGGATGTCCAACAGGGCTTTGATGTTTCGCTTGGCCCGGTTCACGGCCGCATCCTGAAACAACTCACCGATGGCATAGAAAAGCATCACTGCCACCGCCTCCGGATATTCACCTATGGCAAAAGCTCCTAATGTGGCGATGCCCATGAGGAAAAATTCAGTGAACACATCACCTTTTAAGATGGACTTCCAGCCTTTGACCAATACCGGCCATCCCACGGGCAAATAGGCCAGCACATACCACCCAATGCGGATCCATCCCTGGAAAAATGCTGGCTGTCCCCACTGGTCAGCGGCTATTCCAGCAAGCAGCATGACAAAGCTCACCACACCACTACCCCAAGTCTGCAGGAAAGTTGGGGAGTTTTTTTCCTTTTCTTTTTTTGGTTTGCCTGGATGCTGGTCAGTGCTGCAGCAGGCTTTATCGTCTAAGTGATTTGTATCAGTCATCGTCTAATCTGTTTTAATGTGTGAAAAAGGAAATAATGCCAGTGAGAATAAGTATGCCACCGGAAATCAGTCCTGCATTGTGTTCCAATTTGTGCCAGTTGAATCGGTGCAGTCCTTTTTGGGCCAGGTAAACCCAAAAAGTAATCCCTAACACGGAAACGATGGTGTAGAGCAGGCCCACTGCCAGGATCATCGGAAAGCCGTGAGTTCCTGCCATTAGGAAGTAGGCTTCAATTTCCAGGCAGGGCGAAAGAAAAATGGTGAATACCAGCAAGGTCACAACCTGCGCTGCACCTGCTTTTTCCAGCTTTTGTTTTTCAGCAATGTGAAAGTGGTGGTGACGGTGGT
>CAZTJM010000252.1:0-4796 GCA_964613865.1 uncultured Limnohabitans sp.
TCTCCGGGCTTTTGAACTTTTGGAAATCCACGTTGAATCCCCCATTGAACCGATAGCGCTTGGTGTAGATGGCTTGGGATTTTAGCCCCCAGCCTCCCTTGGAGTAGATGTCGCCAGTCACTCGGGCGTGGATATAATCGTTGATTGCAAAGTAATAGCCCAGATCCTGTAGGAATATCCCCCGAGTCCGTTCTTTGCCATAGCGGGGAAAGATGACTCCTGAGGCCTTTTCTTCAGGCGTATCGGGGATCAACCCAAAGGGCAGGCCCAGTGGTGTAGGAATCCCATTGAAATACAGATTGAAGGGGCCCGACACCACCTGTTTGCCAGGGATGGCCTTGATTTTGTTGGAGGAGATGTGCCAGTGCGGAGTCGTCAGCTTACAGGTGGTGTAGTAGCCGTGATCCAGATAGATACTTCCGTCTTCGGTTTTCTTGATGGTTTCGCCTCGCAAAACACCTTCTTGCTGCTCAGTGACCACATCTTTGATGATGGCCTTTTGGGTCTTGAAGTTGTAGCGCATCTCCTTTCGGATCTCGTAGGAGGTGCCGCGATCGGTGAAAAATGGGTTTCCTGTGACCGCTCCTAAGCTGTCCGTGACTCCCGTCGCGTAGAGTTCGGAGTTTTTCCAATCGATGACGATCCGGTCGGCTTCGAGCTTCATCTCTCCATACTCAAACCAAGCCTTATTATACAGGTAGACCTTGTTTTCTGTAAAATCGGTGATGATGCTGTCTTCGGCGAAATAAAGAATATCTGTTTGGATATCGCTTGTGGGCATAATTTTTGCCGAATCGAGCTTGATCAAAGTGTCTTGCTTGGCAAAGAGGCTGTCTGAGGAAGGAAGGGTCCGCGGCGGTACGGTCAGAGTATCGGGAGCGATTAGGACTCTTTCGCGCTGGGATTTAGTCGGTCGCTGCGCCAGTGCCATCTGCGGGAAAATCCAAAGCCCTGAAATAATCAAAAAAAGGATTCTGAAACCCGACACTGCTGCTTGCGCTTTGTTTATTTTGGTTGAAATTTTGCGTAAAGTTAATTCGATTGCCCTCATGGAACGGTTCAATAACAAAAAAATTCTCTTAAGTTTTCTTATTGCTATTCCCTTTTTCTTCGGTGGATTTATCCCCAATGAAACGATGATGCCCGCCTTTCGGATGAAAAAAATCGTGTTAGATGCGGGACACGGAGGAAAAGATCCAGGAAATCTCGGTTCCAGGTCCAAAGAAAAGGACATCAACCTTGCGGTGACGCTTTTGGTCGGTAAGTATATCAAGGAAAATATGTCGGACGTGGAAGTGATCTATACCCGGGATGACGACAGCTTCCCGGAACTGAAAAAGCGTCCCCAGATCGCCAACGTCAACAAGGCGGACCTCTTTGTTTCAATCCATTCCAATTCTGCTCCAAACCGCTCGGCCTACGGAACAGAGACTTTCGTGATGGGTACCAAACATTTTGAGTCCAATTTCGACATCGTAAAAAAGGAAAACTCAGTGATCCTACTGGAGGATAACCACGAGGAAGAATACGAGGGATTTGATCCCACCTCTCCGGAGTCTTACATCATGTTCAACTTTATGCAAAAAGCTTTTATTGGAAATAGTCTTGTTTTGGCAGACCATATTGAGACTCAGTTTCGCGACCGTGTGGGGCGAAAAAGCCGGGGGGTAAAGCAGGGGCCTTTCTACGTGCTCTGGACCCCGTCCATGCCGAGTGTGCTCGTCGAGCTGGGCTTCCTTTCCAACTCGGAGGAGGAAAAATTTCTCATGAGCCAAGCCGGCAAAGAATACATGGCTTCCGCCATCTATCGCTCCATCAAGGAGTATAAAGAGCAAATTGAGATTAATTGATGGTCAGGATGCTCTAAGCATTTTAGCCCTTTTCTGAGAAGAGAAGGGCTTTTCTGTATCTTAGCTTTCTGACTTTTCGTAAGGGAAGTTCGATGCTTTCATTTTTTTCCAAATAGATAAAACGCAGGAATGGAGAAAACAACCCCGACTTGGGAGGAACTGCTGGCCCAGCTAAGGCATAAAACAACGAATGTGAGGCTTGGCGGAGGTGAGGATAGAATAGCCTCCGAACGCAAAAAAGGAAAGCTGACAGCCAAGGAGCGCATCGACTATCTGATAGACATGGACTCCCGTTTTCTGGAAGTAGGGGCTTTTGCTGCGGACGGAATGTACGAGGAGGAGGGAGGATGTCCTTCCGCGGGAGTGATCATCGGGATAGGATACGTCAGCGGAAGAATGTGCGTGATTGTTGCCAATGATGCGACGGTGAAGGCGGGGGCTTGGTTTCCTATGACGGCCAAGAAAAGTCTAAGGGCTCAGGAAATTGCAATGGAAAACCGCCTGCCGATTATTTACCTTGTCGATAGCGCGGGGGTTTTTCTGCCTATGCAGGATGAGATTTTTCCCGACAAAGAGCATTTTGGGAGGCAGTTTCGCAACAATTCCAAGATGTCTGCCATGGGCATAGTGCAGGTCGCAGCGATCATGGGAAGCTGTGTGGCAGGGGGAGCTTACTTACCAATCATGTCCGATGAAGCGCTTATCGTGAACAAGACCGGGACTATCTTTCTTGCAGGCTCCTACTTGGTCAAGGCCGCCATCGGCGAAAGCATAGACAACGAGACACTGGGAGGCGCCACCACCCACAGTGAAATCTCCGGCGTAACGGACAACAAATACGATTCGGATCAGGAATGCCTGGAGGCGATTCGCAGGATTTTTTCAACCCTGGGAGAAAATCCCAAGGCCGGCTTTGATAGGATAGCCGCAAAAGGGCCGAGTCTCTCGGGAGAGGAACTTCTGGAAGCATTCCCGCTCGAGCGGGTGAAGCCCTATGATATGCTGGAAATCATCGCCGGACTTGTGGACGGTGGCGAGTTGGACGAGTATAAGAAAGACTACGGAAAAACCCTCATCTGCGGCACGGCCCGCATCGAAGGCTGGGCGGTGGGAATCGTTGCCAACCAGCGCAAAGTCGTGAAGACCGCCAAAGGCGAAATGCAGATGGGTGGTGTGATCTATTCCGACTCGGCGGACAAGGCGGCCCGCTTCATTATGAACTGCAACCAGCGAAAGATTCCCCTGCTTTTCCTCCAGGATGTGAGCGGATTTATGGTGGGATCCAAGGCAGAGCACGGAGGAATCATTAAGGACGGAGCGAAAATGGTCAACGCAATGGCCAATTCCGTCGTCCCAAAGTTTACTGTCATACTTGGCAATTCCTACGGCGCGGGCAACTATGCGATGTGCGGCAAAGCATACGACCCACGCCTGATTTTTTCCTGGCCAACGGCCCAAATGGCCGTGATGTCTGGCTCGTCTGCAGCCAAGACCTTACTCCAGATCAAAGTCGCTTCGCTCAAAAAATCCGGAAAAGAAATCTCAGAAGAGGAAGAAAACAGGCTTTTTGAAGAGATTACCAATAAATATGAAGAGCAACTCAGTCCCTACTATGCCGCTGCGAGGCTGTGGGTGGACGGGGTGATTGATCCGAGGGATACCCGTCAGGCGATCAGCATGGGGATCGAGGCCGCCAACCATGCCGCAATTTTGGAGAGATTTAATGTAGGCGTGATTCAGACCTGAACCTTTTTATTAATTTAAAGAAAGTGAACTAGCACAAGTATGAGTGAATTGACCCCCGCGCAGCTGGACGCATTGGTTTCCCTGCTGGACGATCCTGATCTGGAGGTGAAAAACCACGTTCGGGACAAGATCATTTCTTTGGGTGCTGAGATTATTCCATTCTTGGAGCAAAAATGGGAAAGCAGCTTCAATCCCGAAGTGCAAAAGGAGATCGAAGAGTTGGTTCACGACTTGCAGTTTTCTCTCGTGAAGGCTCGGCTGGAGGAGTGGAAAAATACCGAAGACCGTGACCTGCTGACTGGGCTTTGGATTGTAAATACCTACCAGTATCCGGATTTGGACTTTGCGAAGCTCAATGCGGAAATGCATCAGATCTATTTCGAGGTCTGGACCTCCTTCAAAAATGACTTGCAGCCCTACGACCAGATCAGGATTATCAACAATGTCTTGTTCAACACACTAAGGTTTTCCGCGAATACCAAAAACTTCCACTCTCCCGGTAACAGTATGCTTTCCACGGTGCTGGACACCAAACGGGGAAATCCTATCAGTCTTTGCGCGATCTACCTGCTGGTAGCCAAAAAGCTGGGACTGCCAATTTACGGGGTCAACCTTCCGAATCTTTTTGTCCTCACCTACAAGTCTGCGGATATCACTTTTTACATCAATGCCTTCAACAAGGGCCTGATCTTTAGCCGACAGGACATCTTCAACTATCTGGAGCATCTCAAGATCGAACCCCGGGATAATTTCTTTGAGCCCTGTGCCCACTTGGACATCATACTCAGGTCGCTGAGAAATCTCGGAAACGCTTTCGAAAAGCTCGGCGAGGCCAACAAAGTGGAGGAGGTGCGGGAGATGATCGCGATCCTGGAAAATCAGTAAGTTCTGAGATTGCAGCCTACGGCTCTCACTTGGGCGGGAGTGCTTGTTTCGCCCCTCAGGATTTGGTTGAGGGCTCGTTCCAAATGCTTTTCGCTCACTGCGGTTTCCGCTTGGGGATTGTTGTCTATAGCGCCTCGATAGGCGACTTCAAGTCCATTTTGTCCTTTGACCAGCACGATGACCTCGGGGATTTTTGTGATGCTAAACTGTTTGGCCCATACTTGGTTTGCGTCGATCAGGTAGGCCATGTTTAGCCCGCTTTGGTCGATGTGATTTCTTAGGGGAAGCTGGTCTGCTTCGGTAGTTCCTGCCTCG
>CAZTJM010000253.1:0-4789 GCA_964613865.1 uncultured Limnohabitans sp.
AATGGCTTTAGCCATTTACGGGAATCTGGTCAATCTCCCGCATCACTCTCTCCGCCTCCACCAGCGCTTTGATGATCTTCTGGTAGTGCATAATGTCTTCGAAGTCGAGGATGCGGCCTTTGCGGTCTTTTAGCCATTTCTGTGCGGGCTGATAGCCGCCGATGTAGAAGTTCCAGGCGACTTCGGGGACGGAGTCGAAGTATTGCTCGGCGTTGATATAGACTCGGCCCGTCACTACTCGGCTTTTCGCCGTAGCAGTCTCATCGTCTTGAACAGATTGCTTCGCTCCCGCGTCGCTCGCAATGACGCTCGATTCAAACCTTATCTTCTCCACCTCATTTTCTCCTCCTACTGGATACTGGGTAATGAACTGATTCAGGGAAGGACTTTCCATCAGGTGAAGCTTTCGGAGTTCTCCTCCGAGGTCGACCAACTCCCAAAACTTCCCTGCATCGGTAGGATAAGGCACTCTCGGGAAGTCGATCTTCAAAAACTCCTTGTACGTCTCCCGATAGCTGGGACTATGCAGCACGGCATAGATGTAATCCAGGAGATCAATCGGCGAAAAGGTCTGTCGATACTCCGGCATCACTTCCCCACTCTCTGCAAAGCAAACTTCCCCACTTCTGTCACCGGGAGCGGAGTCGAAGGGCTCTGGTATAAAGGTCAATCCTAATCCCTTCGCTATCTGACCTACGATTTCTAGATTCAGATTGGGCTTGCGGGTCTCTGTCGAACCTAAACTCAACTGCCCGGAAGATTCGGGATAGAGGTAAAGGGGAAAAATGTTGGCGTTGTCAACAGTGGAAATAATACACTTGTCAACAATTTCTTTTGTCAAGAAAGGAGAGATAAATTCATTGTTTCGAGATCTTCTAACTAGTGATAGGGCTATATTTTCTTTATAAAAATTTTTCATAAAACTTGCCCTTGGACGAGCTAGTGTTTCGATTTCATAGGAAATATATCTTTGATCAAAAACACGATAGTCAATCTTTCTTACAAATTCCTCCCCAGTTCGCTTTCGTAAAATAGAGTTTGAAAAATCGATCAAATGGTTGTCATTTCCAGAAGTGATTCCCATACTTTGGCTAGAGAATAGCTTGTTAACATTTATCCCTGTTTCATATTCTTCGCCCTTTTCAAAATCTTTTGGGATGAAAAAGTAGTTGGGAGCAGTTGAATTGATTTCATTAAATGGGACACTTTTAATATGGTTATCTGAGAGGAAATTATACTTCAATTCTCGCGCGCCGAAAACCTCATGATGAAATATTTTTCCCAATTCGCTTTCTTTTTTATTTCCAGTTTTGATAAAGAAATTGATGGATACTCCCTGCATAATATCGAAGACATTCACGTCAGGACTTCCATCAGGAGAAACCTCTTTTTTTGTGCTGTTCCCATGAAGATCGATTGTGTAGATTTTATCAAAGGTCTTTAATAGATTCCATCGCATCCCCCGGAAAGTTGGGTTATCCAAAAAACCATGAGGATTAATAAAGGCTAGGATTCCACTTCCGTTTTTCTCAATAAAATGCTGTCCATAGCGGATAAACTTCACATAGTCGTCATTGATCCATTTTGGATTTCGTTCTTGCAGCTTTTGTTTTCCTCCCGGTTCTTTTTTGTAATCCTCCATCAAGTTCATGATCCATTCTCCTTTGTTGGAGCTTTCACCAGAATAAGGCGGATTTCCCGCAACAATCATCACCGGTGCATCCCGCTTGATCTGATTGGCTTCGGAGGCTTCGGCAGATAGCCAGTTGGCAAAGAGGGTTCCGGTGTCCTTGTGGTATTCCTCCAGGGAATTGGTCAGGTAGATGCGGAAGCGCTGGTTTTTGGTTCCGGTATAGCCTGTTTGCTTCAGCAGCAAGTCCAGCTTGAGGTGCGCCATGGCATAGGATGCCATGAGGAGCTCGAAGCCGTTGATGCGGGGCAGCAGATGATTTTCCACATAGGAGTTCCAGAGGCCTTGCTGTCCTTTCATCTTGTCGTAGATTTGCTGAATCGCTTCGGCCACGAAGGTTCCTGTTCCCGTCGCCGGATCGAGGAACTGCACCCGATGTACTTCCTGCTCGATCTCGCGCATTCCTCCCGAGAATCGCTTGTCGTGCGTAGGGATGGGGACTTTGATTTTTGTCTTGGAGGTATCCGCCAGTCCCATCGGCAAGCCAAACTCAGTGATCAGGATCTCATCCACGGCGCGGATGATAAAGTTAACCACGGGATGCGGGGTGTACCAGACCCCGCGCTGCTTGCGCAGCTTGGGATCGTATTGGGTCAGGAAGTCCTCGTAGAAGTGGATGATGGGGTCTTCCATCTTGGTGGACTTGCCGAAGTTTTTTAAGATCGCATCCACATCCGCCGCGCGGAAAATATCCGCCAAGGCATCCACGATCCAGGTGATCCGCTGATCAAGATCATAGCCGGCAATGTATTGGAAGAGTTTGCGCAGGAAAGGGTTGGACTTGGGAATGAGTTCGGCCGCTTCCTGTCTGCTAAAGGTATCGAGGGAAGTATCATAGAGTCGCGCCGCAAACATCCCATAAGCGATGGTCTGCGCATAAACATCTGCAAACTGCTTGGGGGTGATATCGTGAATCAGGATTTCCTTGAAGGCATTCATTTGGTCTCTCAAGGTCGAATTGTCCTGATGTTCTTCGTCGCTTTCCAAAGCAGCTTGAATCACATTGGCCAGGAGACGGGCCTTTCCGGCCATCATCTCGGCGAGCTTTTTGGAGCTTTTGATCGTCTGCCCGAGGTGGGTGGTGAATTCCTTGATGAGGAGTTCGAAAGCCGGAAAATTGTGTGGTAGCGGAAGGATTTTGCCTCCATCCACCACCCCGATGCGGACGGAAGTGGCGAGTTCGCCATTGCGGAAATAGACGAATTCGAGGTAGTCGGTAAAAATGATATTTTCTCCAATTCCCTTTTTATAGCGGTCGAATTGTTCTTTGTTTTTCTTCTGACCCATTAGGTCAGTATCACCAATATCCTTGGCTTCAATATATCCTTTTGGTATTCCTTTCTTATTGTTGATAATGTAATCAGGAGCTCCGAATTCTCCCTTTTTGGGTTCATTGGTTATTTGATCATTAGGGGCTAAGCTTTCAAGTAGATTTTGGAGATCGCCCCGGAAGGTATGTTCGGTGGCATTGCCAAGGCGGAAGCGGGAATTGAGGGATTGTAAATATTCGGCTGTGGTCATGAATCGAATCTGTGGTATTTGGGCTAAAAGTGGGTGGAGAGACCCGCTTGGGCGTAATAGGGAATCTTTTCCCTAAAGATATCATTTCGCCCGAAAACGAACCGATGTTTTTGGGGAGCAGTGGATTTTTTGGGGATTGGGGATTAGGGATTAGGGATTAGGGATTGGGGATTGGGGAATCAGTCGCCCTTCCCCAAGCAAGGATATACCTTCCGAGGGTACCGCTGTACCCTTTTTGCCTACTGCTGTACCCTTTTTGTCTACTGCTGTACCCTTTTTGCCCACCGCTGTACCCTTTTTAGCTACCGCTGTATGCTTTTTGGGTACTGCTGTACCCTTTTTGCCTACCGCTGTACCCTTTTTGGCTAGAGCTGTACCCTCCGAGGGTAGTCGGGTACCCTTTTTGCCTACCGCTGTAGCCTTTCTGGCTACCGCTGTAGCCTTTCTGGCTACCGCTGTACCCTTTTTGCCTACCGCTGTACCCTTTTTGCCTACTGCTGTAGCCTTTCTGGCTACCGCTGTACCCTTTTTGCCTACTGCTGTACCCTTTTTGCTTACCGCTGTACCCTTTTTGCCTACCGCTGTACCCTTTTTGGCTACCGCTGTACCCTTTTTGCCTACCGCTGTACCCTTTTTGCCTACCGCTGTACCCTTTTTGCCTACTGCTGTACCCTTTTTGCCTACCGCTGTACCCTTTTTGGTGACAGGGGTACCTTTTTTGGGTACAGGACTAGCTTCGGAGCCTAGTTGGGGGGCTTTGGTCGGCAAACAAAGAGGGCCGACTGCAAGCAATCGGCCCCGCTGGGATGTGTTAAGTTTATCACCAGGGCTTAGTTTTCCCCAATCGGCTTCTTTCGGCGGCCTTGGCCTTTGAAGCGCTTGCCGAGATCCTCATCGATGGGCTTGGCGTCGGGGATGTTCATCTTCACCCCAAACTGCACCCCTCCATAGTAGCCGAGGCAATCGCCATAGAGCTCGGAGCCGGCCTCCATGATGGTGTCGTTGAGGTTGCTCTGCAGCTGCTCGACCGCCCGGAGGACGGGGGTGAGTTGTCCGATTACTTTCCAGTCCTTGTTCATCTCCTCGGCACTCACCACGCCGGGAAGAAATTGGGGATTGGATCCGATGTAGTCCAGTGTCTTCTCGACAAAGGGCTCCGTGCCGTCGCCCATCTTGATGATCGTGCTTCGATCCTTGGGAGTCAACGCGATCAGATAAGGCCCCAGTGTGTCAGCCACAAGCTTGAGGGCATCTTTTACTTTGGTGATATCCGCATCGGGGATATCAGCCGAAACCAGATTTCTGGTGCTCATAATAAAAAAGGTTTTAAAGTGAAAAATATTTATCTACTAGTAAATTAATAAAAAGATCTATGTAGAATATAAATTGGCAAAAAATAATTACCTAAATATTATCTATTGAAATAAATGTTTTTCAAAGGCTTTTTTTAACCGTTAGCGCTTTAAAACTAGGTAGGGATTTCTGGAAGCTTAGGCTTTTGCAGTGCGACTGGGCGGCGTCTAAGCATGCCCTAGGCCGAAAAATCCACGCGGAAGGTAGTACCCTCGCCCACTTCGC
>CAZTJM010000254.1:0-4779 GCA_964613865.1 uncultured Limnohabitans sp.
CCATAATTGGAATAAAGCCGGGAAACAGGGAATTGTAGTAGGTGAAGAGCTGGAAAATGGAGCCGGTCTTTTTCAGATCAATCTCATTCGTGGAGACAAAGTTTTCCATTTCCTCCGCCTTGTCCCCAAATATCGGAAAGAGGTCTTTGCGTTTTTTTGGCACTTCAAACAGGTCTTTTCCTTTCAAATAATAGTAGACATTCCGTTTGATGATCTGGTCATTGCGGTTGCCTACCATCAGGGCTGTATTGTAGTTGGATTCTTTAAACACGGCAATCGTCCTACGCATCAGCGGCAACTGGCCTTCCACGATCACTTCGAAAAAGCCGGAAATAGGCACGCCTTCGTCTCTGAAATCCATGCCGTTGACGAAATACCTCGGGACTTTGTAGGTGCTGTCCATCCACACGATGTTCTGAATCCGGAGCCCGGGCATGGTCGTGACCAGGTTTTTCTCCGGCTCCATCAGTTCAAAGGTGTTTGAGTTGATGTTGTACCTGACGCGAAATCCCTCCAAGACCGTTTGTTCGCGATAGAGTAGGATAGAGGCCACATTCCATTTGTTGTCGAGGTAGAAGTTGCCTTCCACTTTCTTGGGCTCTGGGGGAATTCCATAGATGGCATTTCCCATCAGATTGGGTCGTTCGACCAGAAGACGACTGACGTTGGTTGCGCGGATGGTCTTTTGCAAAGCTGCGCCTGTTCCTTCGCTGCCGTACTTGACCAGGTACAAATTTCCCAGGTCCAAGTCGGCCTGAAGCTGAATTGTTTTTTCAAAGGTGTTGTATCCTGAGGCGGTGACGACCAGCACATATTTTTCCGTGGCGACATCTTCGATCTCAAAGTTTCCCGCTCCGTCGGTGAAATCTGCGAAGGCGGAATTTCTTAGACTCACAGCGGCACCTTCAAGATATTCCTTGGTGTCAAAGTCAAGAATGCGGCCCTTGAGCTGAAAATTTTGTGCCTTGGAAAAGCTGCCGATCACCAACAAGATGCAGGTAATAAAGCCAACAGGTCGAAATTGCGCGATCATCCTTGTCCTAAGTGGTTTGTTTAGTAATATAAGATAAACCTAGGACTGTTGCTAAATCAATTGTTTTCAGCAGATCGGCTGACGACACATTGGCTATCGATTGGCTTTCTATGCTTTAAGGGCGTATATTTGAAAAGGTCATCTGTTTTGAAGACCATTTCTGTTTATAAATCACCACTAGTTTGAGTTTTACATCATTCAATTTTGAGCCCTCGCTTCAGGACGGGCTCGACGCTATGGGCTTTGACCGCCCGACACCCATCCAAGAGATGGCAATCCCGGTAATACTTGAAGGCAGGGACCTGATCGCCTGCGCACAGACCGGAACAGGCAAGACCGCAGCATTCGTGCTTCCCATACTCAACAAAATCTCGAAGTCAGGTTCCAGCACCTTGAACACACTGATTTTGGCTCCGACACGTGAGCTGGCCATTCAGATCGACCAACAGATCCAAGGCTTTTCTTATTTTCTCGACGTCAGTTCCGTGCCAATCTATGGCGGAGGAGACGGCGTCGTGTGGGAGCAACAAAAGAAAGCGCTGGAGACTGGAGCCGAGATCGTCGTAGCGACTCCTGGTCGTCTCATTGCCTTGCTGGCGGGAGGAAAAATGGACTTGAGTTCGCTGGAACATCTGATTCTGGATGAGGCCGACCGAATGATGGATATGGGATTTTCTGACGATATCCTCAAGATCGTCAACTACCTTCCCCAAAATCGGCAGACTGTACTCTTCTCGGCGACCATGCCACCGAAGATCAGGCAGTTTAGCATGAAGATTCTCCGAAATCCGGAGGAGATTTCCATCGCGATCGGTAAGACCGCAGAGGGAGTGACACAGTCCATGTACTCCGTATACGATGGCCAAAAAGAAGAACTCGTTCGCCATATTCTGTCCCAAAAAGCTTACGAAGCGGTGATCATCTTCGCTTCGACCAAAGACAAGGTGAAAGCGCTGTATAAGGTACTCCGAAAGCAGTTTGACATCGAGGCGTTCCATTCCGATCTGGAGCAGGTAGAGCGGGAAAAGATCATGTCGGACTTCAAAAATAAAGCGGTAAAGATCCTGATAGGAACTGATATCATTTCCCGCGGCATCGATGTAGTGGGCATAGAGCTGGTCATCAATTTTGACACGCCAAGTGATCCGGAGGATTATGTGCATCGGGTAGGACGTACCGCCCGCGCCGACAAGGAGGGTGAAGCGATCACCTTCGTCAATCCCAAAGACCAGCATAAGTTTGTCAGAATTGAAAAGCTGATCGGCATGCAAGTGACCCAAAATCCCCTTCCAGAGGGATTTGAGGCCGGGCCGGTTTACTTGGGCGAAAAAGCCAAGGCATCGGATTTTGCCCCTTCCTCAGCTGCTGGAAACAAATCGAAAAACAAGAAGAAAAAGAAGAAGCCAGGACACAAGCCGTCTGGGGAAAAACCAGCACAAGGGCAGGAATCTAGACCCAGGGGCGCATCTCAGAAAAAGCATTCTATACCCAAACCGGAGTCTCCCAAGACCGAGCCTACTGCCAGTGCTGAGTCTGAGAAACCCAGCAATTTTGGACAGCGCAAGAATGTGATCGAGTCCTGATTTTCAGTCTATTGTTGTGGTATTTGTGAAGTACTTCAGGTATCTTGAAGTACTTTTCATTTTTAATCTCGGCGCTATGCAAACCATCAAATTAAAGTCAAGGGGACCATCGGTCTCTTACCTGCAGGAACTACTCGTCAAGCTCGGCTATCAGATACCGGCGACGGGATACTTTGGAGATTTGACGGATGCCGCGGTTAAGGATTTCCAGCTCAAGAACGACTTAGTGTCGGACGGCGAGGTGGGTATAAAGACCTGGACTATCCTCATTGACAAGGCAAGGCCGGCCCAGGCTTTGGGAGACAAATTTTTGTCAGAACAGGATTTGAAGGATTTTGCAACAAAGCACAATATCGAGCTCGCTGCGGTCAAAGCAGTCAACGAAGTAGAAAGCAGCGGGAAAGGTTTTTTCGTGGATGGCAGGCCCAAGATTCTTTTTGAAGGCCATGTTTTTTGGGATCAGTTGAAAAAAGCGGGCATAGATCCTTCATCCGTGGCCAGTGCTTCCAATGCCGATGTACTCTATCCGAGATGGACGAAAGGACACTATGTGGGTGGACCTCGGGAATACGATCGCATGGAGAAAGCGGCGGGGATTTTGGCTGACCCAAGGGTAAAGACAGCCGCATTGGCCTCGGCCTCTTGGGGTAGCTACCAAATCATGGGATACCATGCGGCGAAGCTAGGCTATTCTTCCGTCCAGGAGTTTACAGAACAGATGTACGTCCATGAGAGAAACCACCTCGACGCCTTTGGAAGGTACATTACTGCCTTTGGTTGCATCGCGCATCTGAGGGCAAAAAACTGGGCGAAGTTTGCAAACTGTTACAATGGAGCCGGCTATGCCCAAAACAAATATGAAATCAAGATGGCAAATGCCTATCAGAAGTTCCTAAGCCAATCCTAATGAACACACAAGAACTCAATCGACTTTTCCAGAGAGACCTGGAAAGGCTTGGAGTGGAATTGTCCGCCTACACTGATGAAAGCAAGCTTTGGGTGATCGACAAAGAAATCGCAAATTCCGCAGGCAACCTCGCCATACACTTGTTTGGAAATCTGCGCACATTCATCGGCAATGACCTTGGAAACATCCCCTATAAGCGTGACAGAGATCGCGAGTTTGCGGCTAAAGGAGTATCCAGAGCGGCTCTATTGGAAGAATTGGAGGAAGTCAAATCTATCATTTCCTCCTCACTTTTGGGATTGGATTCCAGTAGGCTTTCAGAGAAGTCCGTCCACGCTTTCTTTGGGTACGAGATGTCTATCGGCTATTTTCTGGTTCATCTCTACGGACATTTTAATTATCATCTGGGTCAGGTGAATTACCACAGAAGACTCCTGGGGTGAGATTGACTAACCGTGTTTTGGACGGCTTATTAAAGCGCAGATTTCTAGATGGCTGAGTGTTTTTTGTCTAAGGCGTAGATGAGCAGTCCTAATCCGACTATGCCCAATCCTGCCATGCTTTCCGAGGGCCGGTCCCAGAATAAATAGATCAAGACCCCCGTGCTGAAGAGCAGGTAGATGTATTGAATCCAGGGCTTCATTGGACTGACAAACCCGCTTTGCTTTGAGATCAGGAGCGAGGAAAATAAGGTGACCGTGCCCATGAGCTGGAGGACAAAGCCCGCGTAAAGCATAATCTGTTCAAAGGAACCCGAAAGAAAGAGGACGAGACTGAGGCCGGTATTAAGCGCAATCGCGCGGACTGGAACCCCTTGTGAGTTGACTTTGGCCAAGGGCCGCCAAAGCCGAAAGTCCCTCGCCATCGCATAGGTGATCCTGGGGCCAACCCATGCATATCCGGATATCGTGGCGATCAGTTGAAAGCCGATAAATAGACTGACAAGGAGTGCGCCGGTAGGCCCGAAAAGATTTCCAAATGCTATGTCCGCTACTTCAACTTTGCCGGAAAGCTGATCGACCGCTGCATGCTTGAGCATGACCAGTTGGAACAAAACATACAAAACCATCACGGAAAAAGTAGCCCAAATCAAGGCTTTTGGCAGATTCTTCTCCGGCTGATCAACCTCTTCAATAATGTACGCCGCTGAATTCCACCCCGTATAGGCGTAGAAGACATACACTAGCGACACGGCAAATCCAGGGACGAATATTTCGCCTTGCCAAGAAGATGAAAAATCAAAAGCCGGAACATCT
>CAZTJM010000255.1:0-4746 GCA_964613865.1 uncultured Limnohabitans sp.
TTGAGAAGGTCTCGAAGGACTGGGGACTTGATACACCGGGCAACAGCAATGGGGCAGCCTACGCGGACTTGGACGGAGACGGAGATTTGGAGCTGATTGTAAACAACCTCAACGAGCCCTCTCGGATCTTCAAGAATCTTACTAGGGAGCGAGAAGGTGGCCATTTTCTGCAAATCAAGCTTGAAGGAGAAAAAGGCAATCCAAGCGGATTAGGAGCGAAAGTTTGGGTTTTTTCCGGTAACACTGCACAATACCAGGAGCAGTCGGTCTATCGGGGTTTCCAGGGTAACGTGTCAGAGATCCTACATTTTGGTCTGGAAAACCCAAGCATCGATTCCCTTCGCGTTCAGTGGCCCAATGGCAAGGTACAAACCTTGTTTAGCCCGAAAGAAGACCAACGCTTGACCTTGAAAGTCGAAGACGCAAGTGCTGCAGCAGGACTAAAACCCACAATTTTATCAAAGTTCCAGCTGGTGCAGCAACTGGACATTTTCAGGAAGTCAGAGTTGCATGTGAATGACTTCAAGCGCCAAAGTCAGCTACTATATTCTTTGAGTCAAAATAGGGTCTTTTTCGGCAAGGGAGACCTGAATGGGGATGGGGAATCGGATCTAGTTTTCGCGACTTCGACAGGTGACCTGATGTGGTTTGATGGCAAAACCGAAAAGGTAGTCGCAGTTCCCTTACTCGGCATTCCGCCCACCGTATCTGGTTTACTCTGTTTTGACGCGGATGATGACGGCGATTTGGACATCTATTTGGCAAGTGGAGGCTATGGAGACCTCAACGAAAACGATCCCGCGCTTCGGGATCAGCTATTGATCAATGATGGCGAGGGCAGTTTCCAACTGGGAGGGCAGCTTTTGCCCGAACGGGCTACAGCCACATCTGAGGTTGTCATATGGGACTTTGACGGAGATGGTCAAGATGAAATTTTCGTTGGCGGAGGCTACACCCCCGGTCGCTGGCCGGAGTCGGCGCCTTCCTATTTGTTGAAAAAGTCAGGAAGCCGCTATGAAATCCATTCAGAGCCGATTTTGGATGCCCTCGAGCGGGTAAAAGACGCGATTGCCTACGATCTGGATGGCGACGGCATGAAAGAATTGATCGTAGCGTCCGAGTTTGACCGCCTGAGGGTGGTTTCAGCTAGAGAAGGAAAGCTGACGGATAGAAGCGAAGAGTTTTTCCCCCAAGGGAAAACCGGGCTTTGGAGAAGCCTCTTGCTGGAGGATCTGGATGGCGACGGCAGCCCTGAGCTACTGGCTGGAAATTGGGGACTCAATTCCAGATTGCGAACAGAACCGGAGATGCCGGTGAGGTTGTATTTTGCCGATTTTGACCAAAATGGTTCGGTCGATCCCATGATGACTTTCCCAATCGGTGGTGCTGAAATCCCCTTTCTTTCAAGGGATGAACTGACGGCCCAGATGTATCGCAAAAAGGCACTTTTCCCCAAGCATGAGGCTTTTGCCAATGCGTCGATTGCTGAAATCCTGACACCCGAAGAGCTTTCCCGTGCGGCTGTGCTCCAGGTTGAGACTTTGGAAACCCAGCTTTTCAGCTTGAAAGAAGGTCAATTTAGACCACAGTCCCTTCCTTCCCAAGCCCAATACGCCCCGGTAAATGTGGCTCTGGCGATAAAAAAAGACCAAGCTGTCAAAGATCTTCTTCTGCTGGGCAATCTTGACCAAGCACGACTTAAGATCGGAAAGCAGGATGCCAATCAAGGACTCTTGCTCAGCTTGGATAGTGATAGCAACTCTTGGTTTGCCGTCCCGCAGTCCCGGTCGGGTTTTCAGCTTAAGGGAGAGGTAAATTCGGCGGAAATGTTGGGAGACAAGCTTTGGCTTGGCTTGAGAGACCAGGGACTTATGGTTTTTAAAATGAACCAAGACCTAAAATAATGGTGAAGTTTTATTTGGCTGGAAGACAGCCGTTTGAAAGATGTATTTGAAACTTGCAATTGTATTTGTTTTCGCCGTGATGGGCACCTCCTGCACGACCAGCCAAAGTATAGATTCACTGGAGCTCACTGAGGCTATCCGGCTAAATCAGGTGGGATATTTTCCAGAGGCATCCAAAGTAGCCATTCTCCTGTCTGAAGAGCCAGTGGACGGGGTTTTCATTTGGGATGTTTCGGAGAAAGCCATAGTCTTTGAAGCGGACGCCAAGGAAATTGAGATGCGGACGCTTTCGGGAAAAAGGGTATGGAAGTTGGATTTTTCGGCGCTTTCCGAGTCCGGTTCCTACGAGATTGGAGCTCCCGGATTGGGCAAGTCGTATCCATTCCAGATTGGTGAAAATGTATTTGGGAGTTTGGCGGAAGCCTCGCTCAAGGCCTTTTATTTCCAAAGGGCCTCGACAGACATTACCAAGGAATTTGCGGGTGTTTGGGGCAGGAGTGCCGGTCATCCCGACACGCTCGTTGAGGTTCATCCCTCAGCCGCCAGTGCACTCCGTCCGACGGGGACCATCGTTTCGGCACCCAAAGGCTGGTACGACGCCGGGGATTATAATAAATACGTGGTCAACAGTGGGATCACAGTCGGAACGCTTTTGTCCCTTTATGAGGCTTACCCTGATTTTTTTGCGAAGCAAAAGCTAAACATTCCCGAATCCGCCAATACGCTGCCTGATATCTTGGATGAGATCACTTGGAACCTGGATTGGATGCTGGCGATGCAAGACCCAGCGGATGGGGGAGTCTACCACAAGCTGACAACTACACGTTTTGAAGGGATGGGTTTGGAGCCAAAAATAGCCGTAAACCAACGCTTTTTGGTGCAAAAGAGCACTGCCGCTACTTTGGATTTTGCTGCGGTGATGGCTCAGGCATCCCGAATCTTCGAGGCTGTTGCTCCTGAGGATGCCATAGGCTACCAGAAGGCCGCCGAGAAGGCTTGGGCTTGGGCGGTGGACCATCCCGGAGTCTACTATCGCCAAAACGAACTGAATGAAGCCTTTGACCCCGATATCAGCACCGGTGCCTACGGTGACCAAAACCTAAGTGATGAATGGGTTTGGGCTGCCGCGGAGCTATACATCTCCTCGCACAACTTGGACTATTGGGAGATTCTGGAGAAAGCTGATTTGGAGTATAGGCTGCCCTCTTGGTCCCAGGTCAAATGGCTGGGCTTTTACTCGCTTATCCGCCACGAAAAACAGCTCCCACAGATCCCTCAGGAATGGATGTCCATGCTAAAGATCAACTTGGTCACGGCCGCTAAGTCCTATCAAACTGCGGCCCAGTCCCATGCCTGGCTTGCACCCATGGGGGCGGAAACAAAGGATTTTATCTGGGGTAGCAACGCCGTGGCCTCCAATCAGGGCATACTGCTGATCGAGGCTTTTAGACTTTACGGAGAGGAGGTTTTTTTGCAGAGCGCAAAGGCCAACTTGGACTATATACTGGGAAGAAATGCAAGTGGATACAGCTACGTGACTGGCTTTGGAGGCAAGACGCCCCAACAGCCACATCACCGATTGGCAGTTTCCCGGCCGGAATTGCCCCCCTTGCCGGGGTTTGTAGTAGGCGGTCCCAATCCCTCCCAGCAGGATGGCTGCGACTATCCTAGCAAGGTTCCCGATGAATCGTACGTGGATTCCTCCTGTAGCTATGCTTCCAACGAGATTGCGATCAACTGGAATGCGGCATTTGCTTATTTGGTCAACGCAATCCAGGCGACCGAGGCGGACGTCGATTAGTGCATTTGCAAAAGTTTTTGACCGATTGGGCTCAGAGAAATCATTTATTTTAGGCAAATTCCCAGACAATCGACCAAATATCACCTTGAAAAAGATTTGCCTTTTTGCCCTTCTATTGCCCTTGGTGTTTGCCTGTGGCTTGTCCAAGCCGGATTCGGCTGTAGAGTTTCCCAAATTGATTTCCGAAGGCATGGTCGTCCAGCGCGACCGGCCAATCAAAATCTGGGGCCGGGGAGTTCCTGACAAAAAAATCCGTGCGAGCCTAGCCGGGGCAATCGGCAGTACCCAGGTTTTGGCTGATAGCACATGGGTGGTTCAGCTACCGCCCTTGCCAGCCGGAGGTCCCTATGAGCTAGTGGTCAATGCGCAGTCTATGAAAGATGTATATATCGGAGATGTATGGCTGGCAGGTGGCCAATCCAATATGGAATGGCCACTTAAGTCTGGCGTAATAGGGGCTGAGGAAGAGTTTGCGAAGGCAGATTTTCCAAAGATTCGATTTTTCAAAGTTGCCAAAGACTATAGTGTCGAGGAGAAAACCGATGTGTCGGAGGGAGAGTGGAAAGTGGCAAACGCAGATAATCTGCCAGATTTCTCGGCTGTAGCCTGGTTTTTCGCAAAGCAAAATCACCTGGAAAAGGGAGTGCCAGTGGGTATCATAGAGTCTAATTGGGGAGGGACACCTGCCGAGGGCTGGACCGAGACAAAGGTGCTGGCGGAGATTGCCGAGCGTTCTTATACCGAAGAGTCTGCCGAGATTCTGGAAAACATCGAAAAGTGGAAGGAGGTTTTGGCCAAAAACCATGAAAACCAAGCGATCCGGGATAGTTTGATTGGCGTTCCAGATTCGGCACTGGCGAAAAAAGCCTCCTCACTTGATTTTGACGATGCAGGCTGGGAGGCGATCAGTCTGCCTGCAGCCAATCCGCTGGAGCACATTGCTTGGGTCAGAAAGCGGTTTAACCTTTCCTCGACTGATGAGGCTACTTTGACGATTCCTGATGTCCAGCAAATGGCCTTTTTGTACGTAAACGGCACCCA
>CAZTJM010000256.1:0-4728 GCA_964613865.1 uncultured Limnohabitans sp.
CACTTCCCTCCAGGGCTTTTGCCTCCAGGTTGTACTTGCTGGGTGGCAGGTAGAAAAATGCGGTGTCCCGATAGGTTCTCACGCTGATCGGCTCCCGCTTGGCGACTTGGTCGTAGGCTGTCACCAAAGCGTCTATTGGCACTCCGTTTTTCACGGCATATACCGACACGTTTCCTTTAGGCTTGTCGACCGTTTCCGAAGTTGCTTCGCTGAGGACTGTTCCCAAAGCTCCGGCGTCCGAAGCATCGTAATACTGTCCCTCTCCGGCATTGGCAGCGCATTTCAATTGCTCCGTTTCGTTGGCCTTCAAGCCAAAGCCGATGATGTGCATCCGAAAATCAATGCCTTCTTCCTTGGCCTCAGCCACCACCCGACAGATGTCCCCGTCGCAGGATTCTATCCCATCCGTGAGCAGGATGATCGTGGCCTTGGTCTTTGAAGTTCTCAACTGCTCGATTACCTGGGTTGCCGAATAGGCCAAGGGGGTCATACCCAGCGGTTTGATGGATTGCAGGGCGGTGGTGATAGCGCCTTTTGTACCCTGGGAGGCCTCCACCAAAAACTCCACGTCCTTACAGTCGCTTTTATTCCGGTGTCCATAGGCTACCAAACCGATTTTTTGGGCATCCGGAAGGGCATTGACCGAAGAGGACAATACCTCCACGGCGATCTCCATCTTGCTTTTCCCCTGCAACTGGCCCCACATCGATCCGCTGGCGTCGTAGATGAAAATGATGGGGGAAAGATCTTCCTTTGCCTGTCCCCTACCTTGAAAAGCAAAGGAGAATACCAACAATAAAACAACAACAGCTCTCATACGGATAGTTTTTGGGTTGGAAATAGCCTATGAGTTGGTATGAGTTTTCCTTTGGTGTGGCGCTCAGAAGGAGGCATGTTTCAACTGCTCTTGGAACTTCTGATTGATAATCAATTACTTTCAATTTAAGGAATTTTCAAGGGGAATTGATCAATCGTAAACACCCTTGGAGCGTACGGGTCTCTTTTTATCGGTCGAAAACCGAAGGTATCCAGACATTGGAAAGAGAGATAAATATTCCAGACGCAGAAAAAGCCGGGACGAATATACCGTGGGCCGGCAATCCCAGAAATAAAAAAACCGGGGAAGAAGTCCTTCCCCGGCTGTTGCTAGTCCCAATTTAGCTCAGTCTTACCAAGGCTTGTTGGTACCCTGGATGATCCAAGGCTTGGACCATTGGTTGTTTGGTCCGATCTCGACTCCGTACTGGGAAGTTTCCAAGCGGCCGACGGCTGTCTCCACTTCCTCTGCATTGAAGTTGAGTTCATTGTTGCCATAAGGGAACCTTACCGGCATCACTGGCTCTCTGGAAGCAGGTCCTACCTTGAAGTCTGGTAGACCGGTTCGCTTGTAGTCAAACCAAGCCTCAGTAGCAGAAGTCCAGTTAGCGATCCACTTTTGAGTGAGGACCTGCTCGGCGGTGCCGTCAAAAGCCACTCCTGGCTGCGCGATGAAGTCATCGAAACCATCGGAAACGCCCCAAGTCTTTAGCGAAGCCTTGATTCCGTTTTCGTAATGGGTCTGGGCACTTCCGACCGCGTATCCTTTGATCGCTGCTTCGGCTAGGATAAAGCTCACCTCGGCAGTGGAAATCAGTCTTGCTTTCAGTAGATCATGCTTGGCCAATCGGTACACGTCGCCGATTTGGGAAACGTGCTGGTTTTCCAGCTGCTGACCCGGAGTCGGATTGAGGTTGTGCGCGGATGGGTTGATCAGACCGGTAGGCAATCCCACATATTCACGGGTAT
Source organism: uncultured Limnohabitans sp. (assembly GCA_964613865.1). Classification (GTDB taxonomy): domain Bacteria; phylum Bacteroidota; class Bacteroidia; order Cytophagales; family Cyclobacteriaceae; genus Algoriphagus. Next base: position 1,786 of record CAZTJM010000256.1, read on the forward strand.
CCAACTCGTAGCCGAGCAAATCCGGATTGTAGTGACGGGTAAACTTGTTGCCCGCAGCAATTTCCTGCAAATATTGCTCATCGCCCAGAGAAACAATCCCGTCCTGGATAACGCCATTTTTACGGATGTAAGGATCATAGGCTACCGTGAGGCTCTTGTCCTCTACCCACTGGCAATGCACTGGTCTAAACCAAACCGTCACACGAGGGTCATTGGTCTCCAACATAGGATCCAGCAGCGTGTTGGCTGGCTTCAATCGTCTAAAGTTGGAACCCGCGTCATAGGATGCTGCCGAAGGCCAAGAATCATCAGCCGAAGCGCCCAAGTAAGCCATCACCACGTCATCGGAAGCGTCAGTCAGGTAGTTGCCTGAATTGTAAATGGCCTCGATGCCAGGCTTGGCGATCTCCGGAAGCTTGTCGGAAATTCTCATGTAATATCTCAGCAGAAGCGAGTTGGCAAATTTCTGCCAGCGCGTCGCATTCCCGGCGAAATAAATGTCATACTGGGGAATCACGTTGGAGGAAGAAGTGCTGCCAAAGATCGTGGCAGCAGTCTTCAAGTCTTCAATGACTCCTTTGTAGATTATTTCTTGGGAATCGTAGACGGGAAACTGGTAGTCCAAATCATCCTTGGAGCCCTGCAGCGCATAGGTATAAGGCGCATCACCCCAAAGGTCGGTCACCATGCCAAACAGGAAGGACTTCATGGTCAGGCCGATTGCCTTGTGGAATTCCGATCCCACTTCCTCCGATCTTTTGATCAGAAACTCGTTGGTTCTCAGCAGTGCGTAGTACCCACTCCAATCGCTCGGTCCCCAGTCGTAGCTGTTGTGACCGCTAAACCAGCCGTCCTTTTGCGTGTGCTGTACCACCCCGGCAACGTCCTGATAACCCAGGTTAAGCATGTTTTTGGCTGCACCCACCATCACGGTAGGCATGAGCATGTTCACGTTGGCATCGCTCGGAGACACCCCATTGGGGTTGGTATTGACTTCATCTAGGCTTTCGCAGCTACCGAATGCAAACACGGCAGCCAGGGAAAGTACTTTGGTATGTTTTATCCAATTTTTCATAATCTCTTTTGTTTAATTGAGCGAGTGGATTAGAAGTTGGCGTTGAACTTAAAGCCCAAAGGCATAGTCCAAGGGTTTACGTTTTGCAACTCGATCCCCTGTCTGAACAGGTTGGCAGAATCACCCTGCTTGGAAGCCTGCAACTGGAACGCCCGCTCAGGGTCGATGCCGATGTCTGCTTTCGTCCAAAGCATCAGGTTACGGGTAAATACCGATACGCTGGCATTCTGGAAGCCTTTCAGCTTAGGCAAGGTGTAGGACAGGGAACGCTCGCGGAGTTTTACGAATGAGGCATCGAAGGTAATGGCCTCGTTGTAGCTCCAAGGATAGGTGTCGGAGATCGGATAGATTTTGGTTCCCTCTCCACCGAGGTGCTCGATGTATTCGCCGTTTTCACCCATGATCACGCCCGGAATAAAGGCTCCGTCGTATCCATCAGGACCTTGGTTGACCGGCATACCGCCCTCTTCCTGGGAGTAGCCACCCACTCTTGGGAACATTCCGTTTTGTGGAATGATGTATTTGCCTGGGTTGGATTTCAGGAGGTTGATCAAATCCTGCTCGCTGTACATTCCGCCAGGGATCAGCATATCCTTTTGTCTTCCTGACTTCCAGTCAGACTCCGCATATCGGTAGGTGAACGACATAAAGTCGCCGCCGATACGGGTATCCACGCTAGCGGAGAGCACGAATCTGCCATAGCTCAGGCTGGTTTGGAAACCTAGCATCGCGTCAGGGTTGAAGTTACCCACCTTTCTTCTGTCCTCTCTTCCGTTTTGGCTGATCCATTCTCCGTTGTTGGAAAGGATTGGCCATCCGTAGTAAGGAGAGTTTTTGTCTTCCACTGTGGCAAAGCCACGGCTCCAAAGGTCGCCGATCTGCCCACCAACATAAGTGCTGGCACCGCCACCGTTATCCTCCCAAAGGGTGATGTATTCCATGCCTTCAGTCAGAGACTCGAGCTTGGTTCTGTTGCGGGTGATGTTCAAATTCAAATCCCAAGTCAAACCATTTGGTTTTTGGATGGGCGTAGCGCCGATCTGCACTTCCCAGCCCTGGCTGGAGATCAGACCTGCGTTGACCTGTCTCTGAGAATATCCGGAGGACTCAGGAGTCGGGATGTTCAGGATTTGGTTCTCGTTTTTCTGATAGTAGTAGGTCGCTTCGAAACGGATTCGGTTGTCCATGAAATTCATGTCCAAACCCAATTCCTTGGAGGTGTTGATCTCCGGTTTCAGGTTGGGGTTGAGTAGCGTGCCTGGATAGTTGGTGGTAATCAGGCTACCCCAGCTGCCAGTACCCAGCTGCTGCTCCAGTGCGTAAGGATAGGTATCATTACCAGCCTGGGCGATACCCGCTCTCAACTTCAGCATGGAGATGCTTTCTGGAAGGTTGAAGGTATAGTTGGCCAGCCAGCTCAAGGACAAAGAAGGATAGAAATAGGATCTGTTTTCCGCAGGCAAAGTACTTGACCAGTCATTTCTGGCTGTGATGTCAGCATACAATTGGTCTTTGAAGCCCAAGGATGCCACACCAAACACGGAATAAATCGCCTTTTCAGAGGAGTAGTTGCTGTAGTTCAATCCGGTGTTCGGGATATTGCTCACTCTATAAAGGCCCGGAACGATCAGACCAGCGTTGGTCTTGCTGCCGATGTAGTCGTCAGCAAAGCGCTGCTGCATCACGTTACCACCGGCACTTACATTCAAGGTGATACCTTCCCAACGCTTGTTGTAGGAAGTCAGGAATTCCACGTTGGTCTCTGTGCCGCCGAGATTCTGCAGGTGATAGGCACCTTTACGCTCTCTGGTGTAAGAGTATGGAATCTTAGTCTCCCGGTTTTCGCTGTAGGTATCCATCGTCATCTT
>CAZTJM010000257.1:0-4669 GCA_964613865.1 uncultured Limnohabitans sp.
ATTGAATTGGTAAGTATTTGGGCTATATTGGATCAAAATAAACTTATCATCAACCTATAAAATAAACTTTTACTATGAGCAGATTTAGTGAAGTAAAGAATCTTGTAATGAGCCTTGAAGGTGATTTCGAAAAGTTCTATGACAAGGGAAATCAGGCAGCTGGCACCCGAGTTCGGAAGGGTATGCAGGAATTGAAAAACCTTGCACAGGAAATTCGTACTGAAGTTCAGGACAAGAAGAACGCCGGTTGATCCTAAAGAAAAAGAAAAAGGTGGCCTAAGCCACCTTTTTCTTTTTACAACATAAACTAAAGTGGAGCCTAAAACTCCACTTTATTGTTTTCCTGCTCCAGATCCGCCATTCTTCGGCTTGGATCTATCTGCACCGATTTTATTGTCTCAAAATTTCTGGTCAGCACCAGCGTTTTGGTGGTGTCAGTCCAAGGCCAGGCTTCGGTGTGGATGCGCTCTGGCGCTCCCTCTTCTGGCTTTTTTCCGCCTCTCATGATCACTAGGGGTAAGTATATCATTTCAGAAGTACCATCCTTGTAGGTGATCACCAAGTCTATAGGCATGGGCACAAGCCCTATTCTTTGCAACTTGATTTCGGTGTTCTCGCCGCTCGGACGCACTTCCATGATTCCGTAGTCGATGGTTTTGGTAGTATACACGAAGTATTCTTTGTACCAATCCAGCTCCAGCCCACTTTCTTTTTCCATCACTCTGATGAAATCATTTACGTTGGGATGGTGAAACTTCCAGGTATCAAAATAGCGCAGCATCCCTTTATCTCTTGCCTCAGCGCCGATCACATATCCTAGCTGTTCCAAGAACACCGCTCCCTTTGAATAGGAAGAGGTGCCGTAGGAGGAGTTAAGTTGATAGTGGTCAGAATGGGTGGAAAGCGGCTCTTCAAATCCAGATTTGGCCAATTTGTAATATCCCGCATAGGAAGCCCTGTGGGGGTTGGGACTCGGTTGGAAAATCGACGCCATAGCAAGGTTGCTCGCATAGCTAGTGAATCCCTCATCCATCCAGGGATAAAGCGACTCATTCGTAGCTAGGACTCCATGAAACCAGCTGTGTGCCAGCTCGTGAACCATCACTCCCACCAAGCTGCCGAGCGGGCGCTGACCGCTTACCAGCGTTGACATCGCATATTCCATTCCTCCGTCACCTCCCTGAATCACTGAGAACTGTCGATAAGGATATTGTCCGAAGTGTTTGGAAAGGAAATCAATGGCCTTAGGAGTAAACTCCTTCAGTTTTTGCCAAGACTCAGTAGTCTTCTCGCCAGGAATATAAAGGTGGTGAACCGTGATGCCATTTGGCATTTCCACCTTGTCGTGTTTGTAGTTTGGATCAGCAGCCCACATAAAATCGTGTACCTTCGGAGCTACAAAGTGCCAGGTGAGTGTGTTTCCTTTTGGCGGGGCCACTTTGTCACCCTCTCCCTCATAGCCATGACCAACTTCGACAGGATTTCTAATGTACCCAGTTCCACCTAAAACATAGGATTTGTCAATCGTAATCTTGACGTCGAAATCACCCCAAATGCCATAAAATTCACGACCTATGTAGGGATTGGCATGCCATCCCTGCTCGTCATAGTTGGCCATCTTGGGATACCACTGCGACATGGAATAGCGGACGCCCTCGGCATTGTCCCGACCGGATCGTCTGATCTGAAGTGGCACCTGCCCCTCAAATTCCATCTCGAAAGTCACTGTCGAATTGGGTAAAATAGGTTCGGTCAAATCCACCTCAAGAATAGTCTCCACTTCAGTGAACTTCACGGCTTTCCCGTTCATCTTTAGGCTTTTTGCATGTAGAAAGCCAATCTCGTCCGGCTGTAGTTTACTGATCCTATCCCCCACTCTCCGATCTGGATCAGAGATGGTTCGCGACCGTACGTCCATCATACTTCCTGGCTGAAATGCATTGAAGTAAAGGTGATAGAACACTCGTCTCAGCGTATCCGGCGAATTGTTGGTGTATTCAAGTTTTTGTGAGCCAGTGTACTGATTGGTCTGGACATCCATCTTGACCTCCATTTTGTAATCAACAGCCTGCTGAAAACGGCCTGTCTGGGCCGTAGCAGCAAATGTCGCTGCAAAAAGAAAAAGCCCTAAAAAAGGCTTTGTCATAGTGATGAGCATAGTAATAGATAATTTTTCAGCAAAGAAAACGAATAGCGGTCCTGCCCCCAAACCAGCTATATAAAATTCAGCACAGTGCCCCGCTCAGCTGAATGCCTTCCATCGAATCGGTTGCAAAAAAAGTCGGCTGTAAACTGGGAAAGACCTTTGCAGTAATTAGCACCCTCAAAGGCTTTTGGTAAATCTATTGGTTACCTAATGTAAGCTAGGAGTAAACCAGCAATTGAGGTTTGTGATACCCAGCTACGAGCTTGGCCTCAGCCATCAAACCCAACAGCCAATCCTGGGTAAAACTCTCCTGCCTCGCCCGACAAAATATTGCATCTCTGGTCAAGCCCCACAGTTTATCCGCAACTTCGATGGACGATTCGAGATAATCACTCCAAATGGGAATAATGGCAGCTGCTATCCTGGTATTGAAGTGGTTCAACACTTCATCAAACAGCTCCACTTCCCGGTTTTTGACAAGCTGGATCTGAAAGAAAAAAACCTCCTTGTGGTCAAGAAAGAAATCCGGCTGGAAATCGCTGGCTCCCCGAATCTGATAAGTCAGGGAATCAAGACGGCTCAAGTGCTCGCTCATCAGAGCGTCGATGAAGCTTTCCCTGTCCTTGAAAAAGTAATAGAAGCCGGACTTGTTTTTTTTCATGCTTCTGGCAATCCGCTCAATCTGAATAGATGAAGGACCTTCAGATGCAAAAATGCCGTATCCTTTCTCTATCCAATTTTGTATGCTTCCCCGCTTGCCTTCGCTCTTTGTACCATAGTTTTTTTCAAAGGCTATCTTCATAAGATTCTGGTTGTTTCACACCAAACAAAAAAGACAATACATTAAATGTATTAAATACATTTATAAATGTCGACAAATCTTTGGCCTGATTGACAGAATGCACTCCAAATATTTCGTCTCAGCAGGCAGATGGGAAATCACCGAACACTTAGAATCCTGTGTGAACGGTTTGCCTGCAATTGAAAGGTAGAGAAAAAAATGGCTGATCGATGGTCAAAATCCGAAACTATAGCCTTCCAGCGACAGCTTGGCGTAGGTTTCCTGATTGAACTTGTACAGAAAAGAACCTTTCTTGGATGTGGATTTATCCTTTTTGGTAAGTGGGATGAGAAGCCCAGACTTTAAAAGTTTCTTCCTGAAGTTCCGGTTGTCGATCGGGTGGTCAAAGATCGCCTCATAGACTTTTAGCAGCTGCACCAGCGTAAACTCTTCCGGCAAAAGCTCGAAGCCTATGGGTTTAAACCTAGCCTTTTCTCTTAAGTTTGAAACTGCCATTTCCACCATTTCCCTATGATCCAATACCAATTCCGGGATCGCGTCAATGGAGATCCACTTAGACTCATGAGTCCTCACATTGAATTCAAGATGGCTTTGGTCTACCCGGATCAGGCTCCAATAGGCGATGGAAACGACCCTGCCTCCAGGATCCCTATTTACTGCTCCGAAGCAGTGCAACTGTTCCATATAGATATCCTCCAAGCCCGTCAACTCGAAAAGTATCCTCTCCGCAGCCTCATCTACGGACTCTTCAAAATTGACAAAAGATCCCAATAGCGACCAGCTGCCCGCTAGAGGTTCCACCTCCCGCTTAAAAATCAGCAGCTTCATCTTCGCGTCCTGGACACCAAAAATAATACAGTCTATCGCGATCAACAGGGGCTTAACGTCCTCGTAGAGAGGAGCAAGGTACAGGGTCATGAAAGTTTGATTTCGGGTTTATTTGGTAATTTGGATGTATCTACTAAATATACGGTTTGATTTTTCTGATCCCAATTGGCGCGAAACGAAGACGAAGAAATTCGCAAGTTTCCCCAATCTTTTATGTCAATTTAACTTCTACTCTAGTCCTCCGTCTTTTTGTATCTTCAGTTTGGAAAAAAATCTCTGAAGCGTTCGTTGTGCACACGGTCCGTAGCAATTACTTTGAAGAAAATTTCGAAGATCTTGTCAACACCTAAAATGGAGAACTTTGGGAACCTCGTCCATATGCTAACTTTTAGCCTTTGAATCTTTCGTCAAGCAAAATTTCTTGGAAGTCAGCCGCGGCTTTGGTCATCGCCAATATGATCGGGACGGGTGTATTTACCAGTTTGGGCTTCCAGTTGGCGGAGGTTCAGAACACTTGGTCCATCCTGCTGCTTTGGACTTTGGGTGGTGTGATGGCCCTCATCGGAGCTTTTGTTTATGCGGAACTGGGTACCCATTTTAGAAAAACGGGCGGAGATTACATTTTCCTTTCGGAGATTATCCATCCCGCATTTGGCTATAGCTATGCCTGGATCTCGCTGACTGTCGGATTTTCTGCTCCAATTGCGATAGCGGCGATGGCGATGAACGAATACCTAAGCCCGATCACCGGGGGAAGTACCTTTCCAGGATTGTTCTTCCTTCTCATGGTTCCGGTTGCCCACGCATTTTCCGTTCGTCGCTCCGCTGTCGTCCAAAATGCACTCACGCTGGTAAAAGTCGTTTTTCTGGTCTTACTGGTCGTCTTGGGACTA
>CAZTJM010000258.1:0-4596 GCA_964613865.1 uncultured Limnohabitans sp.
AGATAGTGGTGAATTATATATCGCAGGATAAATTTTTTCCTTTCATTTTTAGAAGCGTTGTTGTATTCGTTGAGCGCAATAAAGAGCGGTGTAGGTTGATCCTTCTCTTCCAAGAGCCTTTCCCAGATATGTAAAAGCGAGGTGGTCTTTCCCATACCACCTGAGCCAAGTATGATCGCATGAGGAATGTCTTTTGCTCCTAGGGACTTGATAGCGGTCAAAAGATCCAATTGTTTATCCCTATTCTTGACTTCGGTTGGGAGGGTGGATGCGAGGCTGGCATCTGCAAGAAGGACCTGCTCTATTTTTACATTTTGGAAGCGCCCTCTATAAAGTGAGTTTCTGTAGGATTTTGATTTTTCCTTTAATTGGCCCAGTAAAATAGCCTGTTTGTCTAAAGCAACGTCTTGTTCGCTTTTGAAGGGAGGGGATTGTGATGTGCTAGAGGCCTCTTCTACTTTTTTTTTTGGGGAACTTCCGGTTTGTCGGGTTTCAGAAGTATCCGGGAAGCCTAATTCAGCTGCTGTTTTTATATAAAATGCTTGATAAGATGAATAGCCTATATAATCACTAAGAGTATCAACATAGTCCTCTTTAAATGTGACTATTCTATAATTGGCATAACCCTCACGAACAATATAGAAATAGCCCTTAATGGTATTCGAACTTGGAACATTGTCTATGTAGTCACTACTTAGTTGGTCGTGGATTTTTATGAAATCTCCATTTCGAAATTCAAGGTGGGTTCTAGATTTACTAACCTTCTTTTTACCAGTCTTTTTAATTGGTTCGGTTGCCGTCCTCTCATCATACTTAGCGGCAATTGCCTCTATGAATTTTTCGAATACCAGAAACTCTACTTCGTGATTTTTTTCCATAGTCTATTAAAAATACTTGTCGACCGACAACGACAGACAATCCCCGACTTTTTTGCCTCTCTACCTTCGATCATCAAGTGTTGCGAAGTGCAATTCATTCTCGATGAAGAGCTTAAGTCAAGATATGAAAAAAAGCATTTAAGAAAAAAGCATAAGGCTTTGCTATCGGTATCAGGGTTTTATCAATGCTAGCAAGTGAACCTTGGTTTGGTCGGACTGAAAGTTCTCAGCGAATAGGTGAGAAAGTTGCGGGGAGGTGAGTTTATCACCCCTTTCGTTCAGGCTTTCCAGTCCGGCTTCACCTCCCTTTAATGATTTCTAAATCTTAAAGGAAAATCCCATGAAAAAAATAATTTCTGTTCTCATCATCGTTTTGATGATGTTAACAATAAACGCTTGTGGCCTAATAGGCCATGACGAGGACGATGTTAAACCCACTACCACCAAAGTACTCGACTCGGGGGACGGTGATGAGAAGCCTCCACGCCCGGCAGGGGGATAACGATAAAGTAGTTGGTTTCTAGAGTAGTTAATTAGGTAAGGGCCTTGAGCAATCGAGGCCTTTTTTTATATTTATCCGATTCGAATTTTTCATCTCTAGCACTTTTTGGAATCTATGACGGCCACTTGTTTTTTAAGAATTTCAGTGCTATCGGCCTATCTGATTGTTTGGAATAGTTGCTTTTCCCTCGGCCAGACGGAACCCATAAAATCCAAGCAAGATTCCCTGCTTGCTCTTGCTAATTCCTATTTGGATGAAGCCAGATACCAGGACGCCAACAGGGTGCTCTTAGCTTTGCTTAAAGATGAACAGTGGAAGGGGGACTTGGTGAACAGGCATAAGGTTACTGGCAACTTAGGGTATTCATATTACATGTTGTTGGCCTTTGATTCAAGTAACTACTATTATGGGTTGACAAATAGATTGGCAATCGAATTGAAAGATACAGCTTGGATCGTCGCTTCTTTCAAGGCCATTGCGATGAGCTATAGGCGTATGGGTTTGTATGCCAAATCACTTGAAAACAGTAAAAGAGCTTTGGATTTGGCAACTATAAAACGGGATTCTGTCAGTGCTTCGGAAATTCTAAATACAATCGGCTTAATGTATATAGACCTCGAGAAAAATGAATTGGCGGCAAAAGCATTAAAGGAGTCGATAACACTATCCTTGGCAGTCGGAGATTCTACTCAAGTCGCCTATGGATACAATAACTTGGCGATGGCCTATAGGAAGATGGGTGGTGTCTATACGGACAGTGGCTTGTACTATAACTTTAAAGCTCTTGGTCTGAAGAATATACTGTCCGATAAACGCACGGCCTCCACTTTAACCAATATTGGACTTGATTTTCTAAAGTTAAACGAGCCTGACTCAGCAAAAAAATATTTGGAATGGGCCTATAGGGTTTATCGTGACAAGGGTGATCAAATTGGATTGCTGGTTAGCTACAATAATTTGGCGGATCTGCATCTTCATCTAAGCAGTTATCAGGTCGCCAAGTCTTATTTGGACTCTGGTTCAGTATTGCTTCCAAAAGTAAGCATGAAGGATCTGTCATTGGATCACTATGATCTGAAGGTACAGGTTTATGAGAAGTTGGGTTTATACGAGGAAGCACTTGCTGCAAACAGAAACTGGATCAGTTTAAGAGAAGCCGTGTTTTTGGAGGAAAAACTTAAAGTTCAGGAAGTCGAGTCCGCTTATAAATTGAGGGAGGAAGAGTTACAGCGTCTTGCCGCAGAACAAGAAACTGAAGTTGTACAGGCTAAAGTAAGGATGAATGAGCAGTGGATTGTTTTCTTGGTCGTACTGGTTGGTGTCTCTTTGATACTTGGATTATTGCTGATCAACTTTAACAAAAAACTCAAGGAAAAAAACCTCATCATCCAAGCCCAAAAGAGGGACATAGAGCACCGCATCTATAATCTGCTTACCCGCTTGCGGCGCCTGCTTAGAATAGCCTCGGATAACCTCACCGACACAAAATCAAAAGAAGTACTGGCCAATTCCGAAGCAGCCCTTATTTCGGCGGCTTCCTTGCAGGAGTACTTGACCTACTCCGAGGAGGAGACGGAAAGCGTACAATTGGGAAACTATCTCAAGAACCTGATCCCCCGCTTACAGGAGATGTTTAGACTCACCGGGCAGGCCATAGACTTCCAGGTCGAAGTGGGGCAGGAGGTCAGGCTCCCCGTCCAGACCGTACTCAATCTTGGGTTGATTATCTCAGAGATTGTAACCAACTCGGTCAAGTACGCCTTCAATGAAACCATGGTTTTGCCTAAGATCGAGGTGGCCGTGCAGAAGACTGACCGCGGTGTTTCCATTCGAGTAGGAGACAATGGGGTAGGAATGCCAGATGAGAGAACTCAAGGCGTTGGATCCGGGCTGATCCAGCGCCTTGCCAAATTCATTGGGGCGGAACTAAGCGTTCAAAGCGAAGGAGGAACGTCCTACACGCTCAGTTTGGCCAATAGCCGCGATATGCAGTTTGGCTGAGCCTTTTTGGAAATTTGTTCTAGAAGGCTTTCAGTTTCGTTTCCATATGACAATTCAAACCCTTGCCGGTTCAATCTTTCAAGCCCAGCTTGGCAAAAAGCTCCCTTCGTTTGTCCCCATTGATGGGAATGGCGATGGAAAAGTGTTCGGGGAGGTTTGGGTTGGAGCTGTACTTGGGCAGGATCACATGGTTGTTTTTGACCGATTGAATGTGTTTGGTATTCAAGATGTGTTTTCTGCTGAGTTGGAAGAAATTGGCGCCAAGGATGGCTTGGTGCTCGTCAAAGAAATTCTTTAAGCCCGGAGAAGTGAAAACAATCGGCTGCTCGCGGGAAAGGAGATAGGCACGAAGTATTTTGTCGTCGGCTTCCAGCAATACCAAGTCACCAACGGGAATCGCCGTCAATTCTCCATGGCCTGTAACTACAAATATGGATGAGTTTTGGTTGGCAGGTTTATTTTTCGCGGATGCATCCGAGTTCAAGTCCCTTAGCCGCTTGAGTTGGCTTTGCCTAATTGCCAACAATTCAATTTGGCCCGTAAGATCCTCGGCGCGGTAGGGTTTTTTTAGGAAAGCATGGGGTAGGGTCAGCTTGGCCAGATCAAACCCGCTCTCCCTAGGCAGTCCAGAGAGGAAAATCAAAGGAATGGAAGTAGTTTGGTTGATGTGCAGCGCGAGCCGGATCCCCGCGGTAGGATCGGGGCCAAGTGAAATATCCAAAAGCGCCAGATCCGGATTTTCAGAATGGAGTAATTCTAGCCCTTCCAGATAGCTGGTCGCCGGTCCTACTATACTTATCTCGCCCGCCGGGAAGGCTTCCATCAGATCTTCCCGGATCAAATCTCCGATCAACGGATCATCCTCTACCAACAGAATTTTGATGGGGTGGTACATGAAAAAATTGTTTGACAACCGATGCGATACAAAATATCGGAAAGCGAAATGAAGATTACAAGATGCGTTTTATTGTTTGGAAAGTATGGGTTTGTCCAATATTCATTTAAGATCCAGTCCCTTAGGGTGTAGGTTCTTGCTCGTGGGCGAAAGTTTACGGTTTTGGCAGTTGTAAAAATAATATGAGTGTAAGTGTTATATTCTGTCTATCAAAAAGGCAAAGAACTGACCATATTCCGGTTCAAATACCATATGCACAAAAAAGCCAAAACCCATTTTTAGGATTTTGGCTTGTGGGCCCACTTGGAATCGAACCAAGC
>CAZTJM010000259.1:0-4593 GCA_964613865.1 uncultured Limnohabitans sp.
GGATAACTTTCTGGATCAGGGTAGGTTTTCAAACGGATATTTTTGGGGTGATACGACACTGGGCACCGACATCCGGCCAGGAGCGATTTTAGGAAGAGGCGTGGGCTTCTTTCTTTCGGTCCATCTCAATCAGCCCCAGTCCACGCTAAAGGTTTTCTACCCCAAGGCTCCGCGATCTGCTGCAAGCCTAGATCCAAATCAGCTCTACTCATCCGCCCAATTGGAGCCCAGGGCGTTCTTCAGCATCGAGCAGCAGTTTGATGATGAATATGTCATCGCTCCGTTGCATTTTACCCGCGATCTGTTGAATTATGGGGAGAAAAGAACCGCGCTCGAAATCAAAGTGGAGGAAGGTAGCTCGATCGCGGAGGTGCAGCAGCGCTTGAAAAAGCACCTCGGGCCGGACTTTTTGGTGAAAAACGCCGACGAGCAGCACGCCGGCCTGATCCGGACGGTGAAATTGGAGAAGTTGTTCGTATTTCTGACGTTGACCTTTATCCTGGCCATCGCTTCTTTCAACATCTTTTTTTCACTGAGCATGTTGGCGATCGAAAAGAAAAAAGACATCGCCGTGCTCAAGGCTATGGGCGCTCGTGATAGAATGATCCGAAGGATTTTTTTGAAGCAGGGAGCTTTGATCGCACTGAGCGGTGCCGTGATCGGACTGATTTTAGGCTATCTGACTGTCTTGGCGCAGGATTCTTTTGGATTGGTGTCCTTGGGTATTTCTTCGGCAGTCGTGGATGCTTATCCAGTTAGGATCGTTTGGTCGGATTTTCTGTGGATCAGCGCCGCGGTGATTTCAATCACGCTTTTGGCCTCGTGGAGGCCAGCTATCATTGCGTCACAGGTGGATACAGTGCGGGAGCTTTAGTCTTGCTTGCACACTTTTTCCCAAACACCCACAGCCGCTTCCATTCCCAGGTCGATTGCTTTTTGCAGCTCCGAGCACGCCTCGGACATTTGGTTCATGCGCTGATAGGTGATGCCCCGATGATAGTAGCCGGAAGCGAAGTCCGGATCGAGCGCTATGGTCTGGGTAAAATCCGCCAAAGCCTCATCAAGTTGCCCACTGACATACCTGGACTGGCCCCGTGACAGCAGGTATTCGGGATTTTGCGGATCTAGAGCGATTGCGGCGGAATAGTCGGTTTCTGCTTCTTTCCATTTTTTCTGCCGGGAGTAGGTCTTTCCCCTGTAGAAGTACGATTCGGAGTCCTCTGGATCGAGGCTTATAGCCAGGCCAAAATCTTCAATTGCGCCCTCGTCCTGTCCGTGGCTCATTCTGTAAAATCCACGTTGCTTGTAGGTCTGGGAATTGCCAGAGCCCTCGGCGACGACCTGATCCAGCTGGCTCAGCAGCACTTCGTCTCCCCCGGTTTTTACCAGTGCCAAACCCTCCTTGGCGGGAAGGTGATTGGGATTCAACTGCAAGGCGAGCTCAAAAGCCTCCATCGCCGGCACATTGTCTCCCAGCCTGGCAAGAGCTCGACCTTTTTCCGTATAGAAATCCGCTTCTTCCGGGTTTAGACTGATGGCTTCGTCCAGGTAAAGTATGGCAAAATCATACTCTCCCAGCTCGATGCTACAAAGGCCCAGATGGTAATAGGCCTGATCTGCGCTTGCAGTCTGAAGTGTAGTGACGCCGGATACGCCATTGGAGCCGGGAGCGACTTTGTAAAGGACGCGGTTTGTCTCTCCTGGAGGCATTTTAAGGAAGTTTTCGAAGTCCTCGATTGCAGGCTCGTAGTGTCCCAGCAGGTAGCGCACCCTACCCCGCTCAAAGTACGCCTCGGCAAACTGAGGGTCAAGGGTGAGCAGGCTGCTGAAATCGCGCAGGGCTTCTTCCAATTTGTTTACGTTTTGGTGGGCCTGCCCACGTAGCCAATAAGCCTCTTCGTCGGCGGGGTGGCCTTGGATCCAAAGATCGAGCATAGACAGCGCCTTCTCCCAGCGCTGCTGCTCAAAAGCCTCTTGCGCCAACTGAAGCGGGGCGGGCTCGGCTTTTTGGGAAAAAGCGTGGAAGCCACAAAAAAGAAGAATCAGGGATAGACCTAGCGTTTTCAATATGGGGGAGATGTCAAACGGGTACAGGTGTCCAATTTATTGATTTAGTCGGTTTGCCAAAGGACTTATCTTGGATTTTCCGGTCAGCCTTCTTTTTTGGGAGCGCGAAGTCCGGCGAATCCTTGGCTGAGAAAAGAGTAAACCGTACCCAATAGACCTAGGCCTCCGGTAAGATAGGCATAGGCTTCGTTGAAAAAACTTTTGTCAAAAATACCTACCAATGCGATGCAGATCAACACAAAGCTGATGACGGCAGTTTGGATGGTCCGGAGATTTCCATGTTTTTTCTCATAAGCTCCAAAACTGGCGGTCTCTTCCTCTGAAGAGTCCGATAGCACATAGTAGCGAAAAACAGAGCTAAAGAGCCTCCACTCGATCCAGCTTTCGGACTTGTCTTGGTAGTTTTTTGGGACGATGATGCCCTTCTGTGCGAGATCCAGCATGGTATCCCGGCGGGCGGGATTATAGAATCCCTCCTTGGCGTAAGAATGGCACACCAGTTTTTCTTCGAAGCTGAGATCTGACCATATGTTGGTGTAGAAGGCCTTGTTCCTTTTTAGCCTTGCGAGTACCTCATCCTCGTCTTTAAAGGGCCCTTTGACCACGTCCTCGACTTTGATGACGCTAAATTTGAAATCCGAAAACAGCTCCGAGAAGATGTTTTTCTCCATTTCGGATTTCAGCCCTTTATAGACATTTTTCCACAAGGCACCTGAATAGATCGCAAGGCTGGCATGGGAATTTTTAATCAGGGAAATTGGCTTCACCAGCGTTAGTGGATTTTCGACGCAGTGGAAATTGATCAATCTGTAGGATTGCGCCTCGGGGACAAAGTCTTCCGGAAACTTGCAGTACTTCAGGTCGATGACTTCTGTCCGTTCGTCTGGATCAGGGATTTGGTTGGAGTTGACACAGCAGATATAGTTTGGAGCATAGCCTGACTCGGTGAATGCCTCGGCTTCTGGGCGGATGTCAAAGAAAACGCTGTTTTGAATCCATCGGATCACCGAAAAGGTGACAATCACGAGCAATACAAAACCAATGTATAAAACTGGATTGGTGCTAAATTGTGTGGGTGAACCTTTCCAGGCATCAAACAAAACTTGCTGGCTCGGGGCGATGAAATCCTGGATTTTGGAGTCAAAGGGATCTCCTAGGGTAGACATCGTGTTGCGTCGGATTTTTTCAAAATCCAGGATCAACGGATCGATTTCGACACTGCTTTCCTCAGCATCAGAGCCTGTTCGTAGCGTCTGATCCCAAATCATGGACTCGAATTGTTGTGTTTTGGACTGGATCAGATAGCCGGGTAGAAATCCGATGAGGAAGAACCAAAACACCAAATAGGCACTCAAGGTGTTTTTTGAAGATTTGATGTACTTCAGTACCGGCAGAATCTCTTTTTTGGGCCTGATGCGATACCATCCATAAATGATGAGAATACTGGCGAAAAGGAGCGCGGCCATTCCCGGAAATAGGTTTGAAAAGGAGAAAGTAATCACGGCAAATGTGCCTGCCAAAATCACTGAAAGCACCAGAAATTCCGTTGTGATTTTTTTACCCTCGCCGATGGCTCCTACCTGGGCAGTCCCCAGATTGATCGCAGAGATACAAAGCGAGGAAAAAATCAACAAGGCCAGATTGGAAAATGGATTGAGCCAGGTGGTCTTAAGTACAGCCAGCAGGACGATTGAAAAAATCAAATAGCCCACCAAAAGGTAGTTCAGCCGGGCGTGGTTTTTTTCGTTTGGAACGAGCCACTCGAAAAGGAAGGATTTGAACCCCTTGGCATTTGAGCCGCTGCGAGTAGCCCATTGGGAAAAAAGCGTAGCGATGAAAAAGCCAAAATAGAACCCCAGCAAAACCACGCCTTCGAGGGAGCTCATTGCGGAGAAGGCGTGGAAGATATTGGAATTGACTAGGAATACCAGCCACAGCGCAGTGTCATATTCTGAGGTTTCGATTCGCTGAAACAAGGCTTCGTATTGGTATCCATTGAGGTAAAGCGGGACTTGGAGAGAGGTGGATTTGCTGATACCCCGATTGTTTTTGAGGAGACTGGATACCTCTTTCCACTTATCTGGGTTGATAGACTCGCGTAGGTTGGATATGGAGGATTCTACCTTCTTGCTTTTGAAGAGCACCTTGCCGTCTTCTTTGATCACTAGGATGCGGTGGGCTGTGGAGTATCGGTCTTCCAATCCTAGGGAAAAGGTGATGGCGTTGATACTGCTGCTGTCTGAGACTGGATCCTGATAGGATATTACCGTCTCCAGTTGTCCAGTGCTTCGACTGTAGTGCGAGCCCAGGAAAGTGGGTTTTTTATCTTCGCCGCTAAAGTACTTGATGTAGGGACGCTCTTTCAGGTTGATGAATGACGTGTCTGTTTCGAAGACAATTTTGAGAGGGGGTTTTCCATCCTTTTGGAAATAGAGGATTTCCTTCACATACCCGTTTTGAGAATTGACCTGAATCCGGTCATTTCTCTGGGGAGGAACTGGTGGGCCTTCGCGATACACCCAGATT
>CAZTJM010000260.1:0-2512 GCA_964613865.1 uncultured Limnohabitans sp.
TGGGATTTCCTTGGACTTCGGTCAGTACCGAAGCCATATCTTCTCCCGGAGCCATAATTAGCATTCCAAACGCGACTTTTACATCTGGACTTATGCGAAAGCGTATATGGTTGGGCTGGGTGGCAATAGTAGAATATGCTGACGGCAAATGCTTGAATTTGACGACGATCTCGGTGCAAGTGACAGGAAGGTTTTTGCCAGCTCTGATGTAGAATGGTACGCCTTGCCATCTGGGTGAATCGATATGCAGTCGCATTGCCGCGAAAGTCTCAGTCTTGGAGTTTTCTTTCACGGCTTTCTCTCCGAGATATCCTTCGTATTGGCCGCAGATGACGTCTTGGGCTTTGAGGGGAGCGATAGCTTTCAACACCTTCACTTTTTCGTCACGGATAGACTCGCTGTCCAGTGCTTTTGGCGGCTCCATGGTCAGGTTACACAGGATTTGGAAAAGGTGGTTTTGGATCACGTCGCGAATTGCTCCGGTGACGTCGTAGAACGCACCTCGGCCTTGGATTCCAAAGTCCTCGGCCATCGTGATCTGTATGCTTTCGATGTGCTTTTTGTTCCACACCGGTTCGAGAAGTGAGTTGACAAATCGGAAGAACACGATATTGTTGACTGGTCTTTTGCCCAAGTAGTGGTCGATCCTGTAGATCGCGCTCTCGGCAAATTTTGCCAAAAGCACCTTGTTCAATGCTTTGGCAGATTCAAAGTCTGTCCCGAATGGCTTCTCCACGATGACTCGTGCGCCTTTCGCGCAGCCCGATTGGTCTAGCTGGGCGATGATGGTTGGGAAAAGAACCGGCGGGATGGCCAGGTAATGGGTGGGATTGTTTGCTTCTCCCAAGGCTTCCCGTATTCTTCTGAAAGTCCCTTGATCCGTATAGTCGCCGCCGACGAAAGCGAGAAGGCTACAGAATTTCTTGTAGGATTCCTCTTCGAATTGTCCATGTTTTTGGATGCTTTCCTTAGCTCGGGCACGGAGTTTTTCAAGATCATATTCACCCCTCGCCACGCCAATGATCGGAGAGTTTAGATTTCCCCTCTTTACCATCATGTGAAGGGCGGGGAATATTTTTTTATAAGCAAGATCTCCGGTTGCACCGTAAAAAACCAAAGCATCTGATTTGACTTGACTCATGAATGAAAGAGTGATTAAGACTTGGAATGGGTTGAGCAGTTCCGGAGTGATTTCAGAGTCCGGAATTCGATTTTATTGAAATGTGGATTTCGGGAATTTAGTTTCCAGCGGCCATCAAAACTTGTAGGATTTTTCCCAAAGCCTGAAGCCACCAGTAAATGCATTCTTGTTGGACCCAAGGCTACAATTCTCCGGGATCTCGTCCAGCAGTTTGGAGTTGCCTCCACCTAGGACGATGTGGTCGGGCTGGAAGCAGCGTCTGAAATGGGCGATCGACTGATATACCAGTTCTTTCCAGCGTTTCTTTCCGAGTTTTTTCAGGGCTTCGTTGCCTACGTGGGTTTCGAAAGTTCCTTGCTTAAATGGAAGATGCCCGCCTTCCATAGGGAGAATAAGTTCTTCGAAAACCAAGGCAGTGCCGAGCCCCGTTCCGAATCCCATAAAAAGTAATTTGCCGCCTTCGTAGCTCCCCAAAGCTTGCATTGCAGCATCGTTGATGATTTTGACAGGACGGCCAAAAGCAGCCTCGAAGTCATAACCTTTCCAACCTTTGCCCATATTGACGGGATTGGCGACAATTTTTCCCTGCTTTACCACTCCGGGGAAACCTATGCTGATGAGGTCGTATTTCCAGTCTTTGGAGGCTTCCTTGACTAGGGGGATCATTTCTTCTGGGGTGAAATCTTTTCCTGAGGGTATCTTGATTCGTTCGGGCTGCCCCGTGGCCAGGATTTTTATGTTTGATCCTCCGATGTCAATTACGAGTACGTTCATTTCTTACAATTACAATAGGTAGTTAGGTTTGTTTGTTTTTGGAAGACAATCTCCCCCGGAAAGCGGCTTCGATCCAAAGAAAATCCCCTCCATGTGTTGATGTTTTTGATACAGCTATGCGAAATGCAGACTAAAGATAAGCAATACTTTCACTCGAAAAGGCCATTGCTTAAGGCTTTTTGACTTGCATTAATTGTTGTTTTTCGGATTTTATCAGAATAATATTCTACTTTTTGTGAAGTTTTTACACTTCGTTTCTGCTGGATTTGGTTTTTGCGATAAAATGTAGTCGGGCGGAGGGGAGAGGAAAAAATGGCGTTTTAACTGGAATAGCCTGTTTTTTTGTTAGGTAGGTACCGTCTGGAACGATTTTTTGAAACTGTTTATCAATCCACGGACAAAATGGAAAGTCGCCTTTTTGTGTCTTAGGTTAAGGGCATGCGAAAAGCCATTGGGCAAAGGCTATATTGAATCCAGTTAGACTGAAATCAATTTGAAATGATGGATGGAATTCTCTTTTTCGTTCCAGCAGATTTCCTTGCTCAGGTGGTAAAAAGCCTCCAAGAGAGGAGCGTTGGCCATTCTTCCGACATCAAT
>CAZTJM010000260.1:2612-4592 GCA_964613865.1 uncultured Limnohabitans sp.
TCAGGTGGTAAAAAGCCTCCAAGAGAGGAGCGTTGGCCATTCTTCCGACATCAATCGCCCTAAAGCCAATAAGCTCAATCAGCCTTTTGAGTCGTAGTCTTTCCTGTTCGTGGTCTCCGCAAAAATAGGTTTCCTTGATAATACCGAGCACGTCAGAGGAGGGATAGTCGATTCCTAGGTTATTGAAGGCCTTGAAAGTAGAAGCTTTCGGCGCGGCTTTGATGATCTGAGTTGTGTTTGCGTTTGAAAGTTTTTGTTTGTAGCTGGCATTGGTGCAATCAACAATGATTTTGTCCTCCAGATCCACATTTTTGAGGGCAGCGCAGATTTCAGTAAGGTGCTCGTTTTCGCTGCAGATAAGAATGATTTCAGATTGGATTATCGCCGATTCAAAAGGGCAAATCCTATGGTGTAGACGGTTTAGCGCCTTCCACTCATTGGCTTCCGTGTCAAAGTCACTGCAAACCCCGAAGACTACGGAAAGGCCCGCGTCCAGATACTTACTTCCCAAGGTTTTTGCCAGACTAGTTCCGCCAAGAATTCCAAGTTTCATACAGCTCAAAATTGTTTTTCATGAATCTGTTCAGTTCGAATTCCTTGGGGTATAAAACAGGGGTGAGTGATAAACCAAGACGTCGAAAAGAACAAAAGAAAAGTAGGTTAAAAAACCATACTGTCAAAATATAATTCCGAAAAAACTTGTTATATGAAATTATATCCATTTTAATGGCTTCAAGAAACAAAAAATCGTCTTCAAAATTCTGTTTTTGAAATTTATAGGTTTGGGCTGAGAGAAAAAAAACGTATTCGAGTCCTGAAAGGGAGAAAAAACCCAATCCTTTCCAAACTCCAATAGGGAGCTTTTATTTTTCGAAAGCATAGTTGTAATCACCGACAGACCGATAAAACAACCAGTCCATAATTTTTACCATCCACCCAGACTCCTTGAAGAGTATAGGAGCTGCTGCAGGGTTCAAATCTTGTACCTTGATAAAATGATAGGCTTTGATCGGAGCCCTTAGCTATTTTTGTCTACAAGCCCAACTCAAATTCAAAACCATCATGCTTAAAAGACTTCTGCTATTCCTTTGTTTGGCATTTTCCCTAAATGTAACTGCACAGGAAAAATACGACCTGATCATACTAGGCGGAGGAGCCAGTGGAACAGCGGCGGGTATTTCAGCTGAGAGGATGGGAGTCAAAACCATCATCATCGAGCCTAGTACCTGGCTGGGAGGGATGCTGACTTCGGCAGGCGTGTCGGCGATTGACGGAAACCATCGCTTGCCTTCCGGGATTTGGGGGGAGTTTCGAACCCGCTTGATTGAGCATTATGGATCTCAGGAAGCTTTGTCTACCGGATGGGTTTCCCATACGCTTTTCGAACCGAAAGTAGGCAATGATATTTTTCAAGATTTGGTCAGAAATGAGAGGGACTTGCAGGTTTCCTTCGAGAGTGAATGGAAAAATGCCAGGTATGTGGATGGAGTCTGGAAAGTGGGCCTTGTCAAGGATGGGGTCGAAGTCCAGGTTGAAGCGCCTATCCTGATCGATGCCACAGAGCTTGGGGATGTGGCCGCATCATTGGAAATGCCCTATCGACTGGGCATGGATGCCAGGGAGGAAATAGGCGAGGAGTACGCGCCCGAGCAGGGCAATGACATTGTTCAGGATTTGACCTATGTGGTGACTTTGGAAGATTTTGGTGAGGGGAGTGACCACACGATTCCCGAGCCGGCGGGCTATGACCCGCTCGAGTTTGCATGTGCCTGCGCCCATGCCGACCCGATTTCAGACGACGATCCTACGCTGGACTGCGACAAAATGCTCAGCTATGGCAAACTGCCCAATGGGAAATACATGATTAACTGGCCCAACTGCGGCAATGACCACTACGTGAATCTGGTCGAATTGAGTCATGAGCAAAGGGCTGTGGAGATCGAAAAAACCAAACAGACCAGCCTCCGCTTTGTGTATTAC
>CAZTJM010000261.1:0-4582 GCA_964613865.1 uncultured Limnohabitans sp.
AATTTACAGGTTTTAAACTATAATCACGTCCGACTATTTAAGGGGCCTATACAACGACATCGGAATTATATTCTTTCTACGATTGAATCTATTCGACATATTACATATATTAAAGTACATATTTACAGTTACGAACCACTGATTACGACTTTCAACATGGCGATCTCATCTTCGATTCAGGCCCAGTTTTTTCTGACGCTCAAATCTTCAATCCCGTCCTATGCTTCCTTAGTCGACGAAGTCGCAGAGACACTTAATGTAAGTATGGATAGTGCCTATCGGCGTATCAGAGGAGAAAAACTTTTGGATTTCGATGAGTTGAGAACTCTCTGCCAGCGGTTTAATGTCTCCCTGGACAAGTTCTTCAGCATGAACTCCAACTCCATCATTTTCCAGGGGAAAACCAATTCCTATCAGGAAGGAAGTATGATGGAATGGATGGAGGATGTGCTTTCACAGCTCAATCTCGTCAATAGCTTCAGCCACAAGCATGTGTATTTTCTTGTCAAGGACATGCCCCCCTTCCACCACTATTACCATCCGGCGCTCGCAGGGTTTAAGTTTTTCTTTTGGATGAAATCAATCCTGCTGTTTGAAAATCTCAAGAATGCCAAATTCTCTATTGAGGACAATCATTTTGAGAGGTTCCGCGAGGTCACCCAAAAGACTATCAAGGTCTACAATCGTGTGCCGACCTCTGAAATATGGAACGAAGAGGGCCTCAATACGACGCTTCGGCAGATTGAGGTTTATCATGAAATGGGCATGATCAAGCATGTGGAAGACACCATGAATCTCTACAAATGCGTGCTAGAAGTCATTGACCATTTGGAAAAAATGGCTGATGCAGGACGAAAATCCATTCTCGGGCAGGCTCCAACGGACGATTGCGCAGAATACAAAATGTATCTCAATGAAATCGTGTTGGGAGACAATACCTTCATGGCAGAGTTGGGCGATTCCAAGATCACCTACCTCAACCACAGCGTTATGTATTTCATCGGGTCGATGGACAAAAAGTTCAATGATTCCATGTTCAAAAACTTGGAAAACCTCATGAAAAGATCCACGCTAATCAGTGGAACCGGTGAAAAAGAAAGAAAACAGTTTTTCAACAAACTCCGAAAAAAAGTCGAATCTAAGATGCTGATGATGGAAGTTTGAGAGAATTCGGGAGCCAATCATGGCTAGAACCTCTTTTTGGAGTAAATTTCACCCATGAAATATCCCAGCTCGATAAAATTTTTGTGCCTTGCTGCACTTTCATGGGCGACCATCGCCTCCTGTGATTCACCCCAGCAAACGGACGAAAGCAAAGCATCAACCAATAACCAAATCACTTTTTCAGATCCCGAGCCCCCCAAAAAGGAAGCTGGAATGGCTTGGATTCCCGGAGGCAAATTTACTATGGGAACCAATGAAGCGGATGCCTATCCTGCCGAAAAACCTGCAGTAGATGTGGAAGTATCTGGCTTTTGGATGGACACACACGAAGTTACCAATGAAGAATTTGCAAAATTCGTGGAAGCTACTGGCTACGTAACCGTTGCGGAGCGTAAGCCCGAATGGGAAGAGCTCAAAAAGCAATTGCCTCCCGGCACCCCAAAACCCGACGACTCGGTATTGGTGCCTGGGGCGATGGTTTTTTCGCCGCCTGCCTTTCCCGTTCCTACCGACGACATCTCGCTTTGGTGGAAATGGGTGGAGGGTGCCGACTGGAGACATCCCGAAGGACCTGGAAGCGGTATCGAGGGAAAAGAAAAGTATCCGGTCGTGCAGGTCTGTTTTGAAGATGCACAGGCCTATGCCGAATGGGCGGGCAAACGTCTTCCCACAGAATTTGAATGGGAGTTTGCATCGCGCGGTGGCATGAATGGAAAACGATTTGCCTGGGGCGATGAACTCAATCCCAGTGGACAGTATCTCGCAAACACCTTCCAGGGAGTATTTCCTCATAAAAACGAAGGAACTGATGGCTACATCGGAGCCTCCCCTATTGGTTCCTTTGCCCCAAATTCATTCGGCCTATATGATATGATCGGAAATGTATGGGAATTGACCTCCGACTGGTACGATGCCCTGAAGCTGGCCAGACTAGCCGGCCAAGCTCCAAAACTGGACGCCAACATGAACCCCTGCTACAACCCGGACAATCCATACGCGATGGAGCGGGTGATGAAGGGTGGCTCCTTCCTCTGCGCGCCAAACTATTGCGTAAACTACCGCCCCTCGGCTCGACAAGGCACTTCCTATGACTCCGGCTCATCCAATGTCGGCTTCCGCCTAGTCAAAGACGTACAGGCAGTAGCCAGCCTTCAGTAGTCAGTCTTCAGTGGGCAGTGCGTAGTTCTCAAAACTGAAAACTAACAACTACGACTTGCCCACTAAATCAATACCCCTTCATCATTCGGGCAATGTATTTACCTACAATGTCAAACTCTAAGTTGACTAGGTCTCCGACCTGAAGTTGATGCAAATTGGTATGCTCAAAAGTGTAGGGTATGATCGCAACCGAAAATCCCCCAGGCTTGGAATTGAAGCAGGTTAGGCTGGTGCCGTTGATGGTGATAGAACCTTTCTCCACTGTCACGTTACCAGAAGACTGATCAAACTCAAGATCAAATACCCAAGAACCGTTTTCGTCGCTGATCCTTTTTACTATCCCTGTCTGGTCTACGTGCCCTTGGACGATATGGCCATCAAAACGTCCATTGGCCGGCATGCAGCGTTCTAGATTGACTTTCTTCCCAACTCTCCAGCCTGCAAGGTTGGTTTTGCGGATAGTCTCGTCTATTGCCGTCACTCGATACGAATCGGGACTGACCTTGACGACCGTCAGGCAGACGCCGTCATGGGCCAGAGATTGGTCGATCTTGAGTTCCTGGGCAATCTCCGACTTCATGTCGAAATGAACGTTGCTGCCTTCCTCGGTGATCGCTTCGACAATCCCAAAGGACTCGATTATTCCTGTAAACATGACTGAATTTTAAACTTCGATGAATCAAACGGATAAGCAAAAAATGCCTTTCCGGGTTCAAAGTAAGGCAAATATTCATTTATCTTCGACCACCAAAACCCTCTAGGCATGCTAAAACTCGAAGATACTTACCTACACAAGGGAAAACGTCGCGCCCTCGTCGCCGAACTCCGTAGAAAGGGTATCCAAAGTGAAAAAGTACTGGAAGCCATCAACACCTTGCCCAGGCATTTTTTCTTCGATACGGCTTTGATCTCACATGCCTATGAAGACAAGGCCTTTCCGATCGGCGAAGGTCAGACCATCTCCCAGCCTTACACAGTTGCATTTCAAACCGAGCTTTTGGACGTGAAATCCGGTGACAAGATCCTCGAGATCGGTACGGGATCGGGCTACCAAGGCAGCATTCTACATCTATTGGGAGCAGAAGTCTACACCATCGAATACCAAAAAAAACTGTTCGAGGGCACCCAGAGATTCCTCAAACGTCTGGGAATAGATATGCATCTCTTCTATGGAGACGGCACCGAGGGACTACCGCAGTTTGCTCCTTACGACAAGATCATCGTAACCGCCGGGGCCCCAGTCGTCCCAGAGGCACTTATCAACCAACTCAAAATCGGCGGAATTCTGGTGATTCCGGTCGGAGATCGCAAGCGCCAAGCCATGGTCAAGATCACGAAAAAGTCAGCCAAAAACGTTGAAAAGGAGGAATTTGACGGCTTTGCATTCGTTCCACTTTTGGGCAAAGAAGGCTGGAAACACTAACGATACAGCCCGCTAACGTCAACCTCCTCTCCTCCCCTACATTAGCCGAAAACAACATTGTTTCAGAATATTATTTCGACTAATGTTTTTCAGGTATTATAAACAGAATTTTATTTCTATTTTTGTTTAAAATCAGTTTTATGGCAAAGCAAAAGTTCGCAAAGGAATCCGTCACCATCATGACGGAAATGGTATTTCCCAACGACACCAACGCATTGAACAATCTCATGGGCGGACGTCTGATGCATTGGATGGACATCGTGGCCGCGATTGCCGCTCAAAAACACTCAAACCGCATCGTTGTCACCGCTTCTGCCGACAGTATTTCCTTCAAGGAGCCCATCAACCTGGGCAACGTGGTCACACTTAGATCCCAAGTGACTAGGGCTTTCAATTCCT
Organism: uncultured Limnohabitans sp.; assembly: GCA_964613865.1. Lineage (GTDB taxonomy): Bacteria > Bacteroidota > Bacteroidia > Cytophagales > Cyclobacteriaceae > Algoriphagus. The sequence goes on from CAZTJM010000261.1 coordinate 4,145, forward strand.
CCATGGAGGTATTCATCGAAGTAACTGCCGAGGACATTCCGGCAAGAAAGAAACTCACCACCCATCGCGCCTATTTCACCTTTGTGGCTGTGGACCAAAACGGCAGACCCATCGAGGTTCCCGAACTGATCCCGGAAACTCCGGAAGAAATCGAGCATTTCGACGGTGCGCTGAGAAGAAGGCAGCTCAGGCTGGTGCTGGCCAAGCGAATGAAGCCGGAAGACGCCGTCGAACTCAAGTCAATTTTCAACATCGGAGAGAAGTAAAAACATGATCTGGGAGCTTGGTAATTCGCCCGACCAACAACTTCCCGGCTTCCTACTCCCCTCATTCTTCTCACATCCGGCATCTACCATCGGATTTCCAAACCTCCCAACTTTCCGTTAAACCTTGATTATGCAATAGGATTTATTTCTGAGTCAAAAAGTGGTTAAATTT
>CAZTJM010000262.1:0-4556 GCA_964613865.1 uncultured Limnohabitans sp.
TGCGAGGTCTTCCAATACCACCAGGCTGTTTTCGATCACTTTGTAAGAAAGTGCGGACTTACGAGCCAACTGCTTCACTTTTTTATTGAGTTTGAAAGAGTAGTCTCTTGGCTTAGGGCCGAATACTCTACCACCTCCACGGAAGTTTGGAGCCTTCAAAGATCCAGCACGGGCACCACCGGTACCTTTCTGCTTCTTGATCTTCTTTGTGGATCCAGCTACTTCGTTTCTTTCTTTTGATTTGTGGGTTCCCTGTCTCTGGTTGGCCAGGTACTGCTTCACATCCAGGTAGATTGCGTTATCGTTTGGTTCGATCGCAAAGATTTCGTCAGAAAGAGTCACCTTTCTACCTGTGTCTTGTCCTTTTTGATTGATTACTGCTAATTCCATGGCTTATTTCTCAAGAATTACGAAAGAGTTTTTAGGACCAGGCACTGAACCAGAAACCAACAATAGGTTTTGCTCAGGATAGACTTTCAACACTCTCAGGTTGATCACTTTTACTCTGTCACCACCAGTTCTTCCGGCCATTCTCATGCCTTTGAAAACTCTTGATGGCCAAGAACATGCACCAATGGAACCTGGGTGTCTCTGTCTGTTGTGCTGACCGTGGGTTTGACCACCCACACCACCAAAACCGTGACGCTTCACAACACCCTGGAAGCCTTTACCTTTTGAAGTACCGATCGCATCGACGAAGTCACCTTCTACGAATACCTCTCCTGCACTTACCGATTTTCCGAGATCAACTTGGCCTTCAAATTCGACCCTGAAGTCACGGAACTCAACAACTTTCTGCTTTGGCGTCGTACCGGCCTTTTTAAAGTGACCGATTAGTGGCTTAGGAGTGTTTTTCTCCTTGCGCTCACCGAATGCCAACTGCACTGCGTTGTACCCGTCTGTTTCAACGTTTTTTACTTGCGTCACTACGCAAGGACCAGCTTCTATTAGCGTGCATGCGACGTTACGCCCATCGGCACTGAAAATGCTAGTCATTCCTACTTTTTTACCTATAATACCAGACATCTTTGATAAGATAATTTGATAATCCACAAGCGTTTACGCACTTGGGCCCTTTTTAAGGACTGCAAAGTTACTGAAATAAAATTCGGCAACAAATCCCAACTCTAATATTTTCAAACAATTAGAAGAAATTTCGTTTGGCCGGAGGCAGATTTCAGATCCTCGATCCAAGTGAAATTCTGAAACCACCCAAAAAACAAAAGGCCTGCATGAGTTGCAGGCCTTTAGATTCCGGATTTCCAGGTACTGTCAGACTTTGATCTCTACATCTACCCCGCTTGGAAGCTCGATTTTCATCAAAGCATCCACTGTCTTGGAAGAGTTGGAGTAGATATCAACCAGTCTCTTGTAAGTACAAAGTTGATATTGATCTCTGGCTTTCTTGTTTACGTGTGGGGATTTCAACACTGTGAACTTTTCCTTTTTGGTAGGCAATGGAATAGGACCTACTACTACCGCGCCAGTCGCTTTGACAGCCTTCACGATCTTCTCTGATGACTTGTCCACCAGGCTGTGATCGTATGATTTTAGTTTTATTCTGATTTTCTGGTTCATTTTCTTGAAGATTAGGCTTTTTCACCTTTTACTTTAGCAATTACCGCTTCAGCTATGTTGTTAGGAACTGGCTCGTAGTGAGAGAAGGTCAAAGACGCCGTCGCTCTACCAGAAGTGATCGTTCTCAAATCAGTCACATACCCGAACAACTCGGACAAAGGAACGCTGGCCTTAACTACGGTAGAGGTACCTTTAGTATCCATCCCTTTCATCAAACCTCTTCTTCTGTTCAAGTCACCTGTAATAGGACCTGTGTACTCGTCAGGAGTCACCACGTCTACAGCCATGATCGGCTCTAGCAATTGTGGCTTACACTTTTTAGCTGCCTCCTTGAAACCGATTCTCGCTGCCAATTCGAAAGAAAGGGCATCTGAATCGACGTCATGGTAGGAACCGTGGAACAATCTTACTTTCATCGCTTCGATAGGGTAACCTGCCAAAGGACCGTTTTTCATGGCTTCTTGGAAACCTTTCTGAACTGGTGCAATGAATTCTTTTGGAATCACACCACCCACGATACCGTTGACAAAGTCAAGTCCTGGCTTGATCTCTCCAGTTTCTGGATCTGGATCTTTTGGACCCAATTCGAATACGATATCTGCAAATTTACCTTTACCACCAGTCTGCTTCTTGTAAACCTCTTTGTGCTCGACAGAGCCAAACAAAGCTTCTTTGTAAGCTACCTGAGGAGCACCTTGGTTGATTTCAACCTTGAATTCCCTCTTCAGACGGTCGATGATGATTTCCAGGTGAAGCTCACCCATACCTCTAAGGATGGTTTGGCCAGTCTCCTGGTCAGTGTTTACCTGCAGGGTTGGATCTTCTTCGATCAGTTTGGCAATTGCCATACCCAATTTATCAACGTCGGCCTGAGTTTTAGGCTCGATCGCATAGCCAATCACCGGCTCAGGGAATACCATGGATTCAAGAACTACCTTGCGCTTCTCGTCGCAAAGTGTGTCTCCAGTTTTGATGTCTTTGAAACCTACGACAGCGCCGATATCACCAGCCACCAATCTTTCGATTTGGTTTTGCTTGTTAGCATGCATCTGGAATACGCGGGAAATACGCTCCTTGCTGCCTGAACGGCTGTTGAAAACGTAGGATCCTGATTCCAACACGCCAGAATATGCTCTTACGAAGCAGAGACGACCAACAAATGGGTCGGTTGCAATCTTGAACGCCAAGCCGGTAAAAGGCTCCTTCTCGTCAGGGTTGATCGCTACCTCTTCTTCTGTATCGATGCTAGTGGCGAAGATCGCGTCTTTATCCAATGGAGAAGGAAGCAATTCCATCACCAAGTCAAGCATGGTCTGCACACCTTTGTTTTTGAAGGAAGATCCGCAAACCATAGGGACGATTTTCATGTCAATGGTTGCAGCTCTAAGGGCCGTCAAGATCTCCGCTTCAGTGATAGAGTTGGGATCGTCGAAGAATTTCTCCATCAATGACTCATCGTACTCAGCTACTGCCTCAAGCAGGTGCTCCCTGTACTGAGCCACTTCCTCTTCCATATCTTCGGGAATAGGAACGATCTTGTAGGTCATCCCTTTGTCCTCTTCATTCCACACCATTCCTCGGTTGTTGATCAAGTCAACTACACCTTGGAACTTGTCTTCAGCACCGATTGGGAGCTGCAACGGAACGGCGTAGGATCCGAGCATTTCCTTCACTTGCTTACATACTTCCAAAAAGTTTGCGCCAGAACGGTCCATTTTGTTAACGAATCCGATTCGGGCTACCTTATAATTATCAGCCAATCTCCAGTTGGTCTCAGACTGTGGCTCTACGCCATCCACAGCACTAAACAGGAAAACTAGACCGTCCAGAATACGAAGGGAACGGTTAACTTCAACAGTAAAGTCAACGTGTCCCGGAGTATCGATGATATTGACTTGATATTTATTGTCTCGGTAAGGCCAAAAAACGGTAGTAGCAGCCGAAGTAATGGTAATACCACGCTCCTGCTCCTGTGCCATCCAGTCCATAGTAGCAGCACCGTCGTGCACTTCGCCGATCTTGTGACTTACGCCTGAGTAGTAAAGAATACGCTCAGTGGTAGTAGTTTTACCAGCATCAATGTGGGCTGCAATACCAATGTTTCTGGTATATCTTAAATCTCTTGCCATCCTAATTAAAATCTAAAGTGGGAGAATGCTTTGTTGGCTTAGGCCATTCTGTTGTTATCATCTTTCTTCTTCACAGCGGCTCCTTCGCCTTTTGCTGCTGCGATGATCTCACCTGCCAAACGGTCCATCATGGTCTTCTCACCTCTCTTGCGAGCGTAGTTGATCATCCACTTGATTCCAAGTGACATCTTTCTTTCAGGTCTGACTTCCATAGGAACCTGGAATGTAGCACCACCAACTCTACGACTCTTCACCTCGACGGATGGAGCAATATTGTTAAGCGCTTTTTTCCAAACTTCAAGACCATTCTCACCTACCTTAGTCTCTACTTTTGCAATTGCATCGTAGAAAATGGTATAAGCAATACTCTTCTTCCCGTCGAACATCAGACTGTTTACAAACTTAGTCACCAAAGTATCGTTAAACTTTGGGTCAGGAAGAATATATCTCTTCTTTGGTTTCGCTTTTCTCATTTCTTTTGAATGTTTTTATTATTTCTTTTTGCCTGGAGCTGCAGCAGGGGCACCCTTGCCAGCCTTAGGTCTTTTAGCACCGTACTTGGAGCGACCTTGTTTACGAGCAATCATGCAGACTTAGCCACGAATTCAACGGTCTTTATCGGCAACAAGGACTCTCACGCAAAGACGCAAAGACGCCAGGAGAGAAAACCTTTGCGACTTTGCGCCTTTGCGTGACCTGAGTGTTCGTTCTTATTCGTCAAAATTCGTGTAATTCGTGACCAGAAGTCATTGATATCTGAGTAGTGATACATTCGAGTGGGCAAGCAGTCGAAGGATCGAATCATGAAAGTTGTTGTAATCGGCGGGGGTTCCAGCTACACGCCGGAAC
>CAZTJM010000263.1:0-4534 GCA_964613865.1 uncultured Limnohabitans sp.
GGCTACTAGGTCTATCTGCTCTACTAACTCTTTAAGACACCCGTCAAAAAGCTGATCCAAGCGGCACTTTTGGACAGACTAGGAGGTTTGGTAGCAATTGTATTTTTGCTCTTTGGATTCTTTTTGCTGGTAGATATCCGGATAGACTGGCTTGAGTCTGATCTGTGGAATGGACTGATGGTGGCGGGATTGGTCTTGACTATTCCCGCTTTCTGGCTGGCGCAAAAGCTGTTTTTCAAGGAGTTCCTACCTTCTTTCTGGCTTGCAAATGCCTGGTCTTTTGCCGGTCAGGTGGTACAGTTGGTTTGTGCCTGGTTTATCCTTCTCGCTCTCGGTGTTCACGAAAACTTGCTGGCGTATCAGTTGGTTTTTTTGCTTTCGTCCATCGTGGCGGTCTTGCCGCTGACGATAGGGGGAGTGGGAGCCCGGGAGTTGGTTTTCGTCTACGCTCACACCTATGCGGGTATCGAGGAGACTGCGGCGGTGGCCTTTAGCATGATTTTTTTCTTGATTTCGGCGGCCGTTTCGCTGGTCGGAGCCTTTGTCAAAGTTGATTTGGTTGCAAAAACTAAAACTCAGATCTTCTGATTTTTGCAATTCTTTCGACCTCAGACATTTAGATTTTTGAAGTCTTTCTAATTCTTCTCCAAAACTTCTTTCAGGGGAAAATAGAATTGTCCATCCCCTTTTTTAGTCACTTCCCAGAGAGTTTTTCGGCCATCATCCAAATAGGTTAGTCGAATTTCAAAATTGGCAAGGGAATAAGCGCTGGTTATTTTGCCTGTAAAAATGTTCTGACTTTGTCGGTTCAGGAAAATGGAAAAGTCCTCAAGCATACAATCTATCTTCTCTCCATTGTAATAAACTCCGCAGTGTGTTCCCACAAAGTCGAAATTAAGCTTCTGATCAGGATTGGCTTTTTCCAGAAAAATCTCAAACAGATTATCTTTTTCCTCTGCCCATCTCCAAGTACCCGATAGGTCTTGACACAAAGCAAATTGATTGATTGCAAAAAAGAAGGAAAGTATGGAAAGGTGTGATTTCAATAATTCAAATTTGGTAAAAGTAACTAATTCTGATTTCCTACCTTTGCCCAAATTCCAAGATCCATGAACAGAGCCGAGCTTTTTGCCCAAATCCAGAAAAAATCATCCTTTTTATGCGTAGGACTTGATCCGGATCTGGCAAAAATACCCGCTCACCTGCACTCGGAGCCAGATCCGATCTTCAGCTTTTGCAAGGCTATCATCGAGGAGACGGCCGACTATGCGGTAGCTTACAAGCCTAATATCGCATTTTTTGAGGCTTTGGGGCCAAAGGGCTGGGAGACACTTCAGAAAGTGCAGGAGTTTATTCCGAATGACATTTTTACCATAGCCGACGCCAAACGGGGTGATATCGGAAACACCTCCAAGCTCTACGCCAAGGCCTTTTTTGAGCAGATGGATTTCGATTCGTTGACTGTGGCGCCCTATATGGGAGAGGATTCGGTCACTCCCTTTCTCGAGTTCAAAGACAAATGGGTGATCCTTTTGGCGCTTACGTCCAATGTCGGCTCGATGGATTTTCAGCTGATCAAAAGCGAAGATGGAACGCCGCTCTACCAGTCGGTACTCGAAAAGAGCCAAAAGTGGGGTTCTCCGGAAAACCTGATGTATGTCGTCGGTGCAACTAGGGGGGAATTAATCGGGGAAGTGAGAAAAGTGGCGCCAGACCACTTCTTTTTGGTACCCGGTGTAGGGGCACAAGGCGGCAGTCTCGCGGAGGTCGCCAAATATGGCATGAACTCAAGCTGTGGTCTTCTGGTGAATTCGAGCCGAGGCATCATCTATGCTTCTGGGGGACTGGATTTTGCATCTGCCGCCAAGACGGAGGCCGCCAAGCTTCAGGCGGAAATGCGGGTGCTTTTGGAGACCCATCTCTAAACTTTTTTGGCGACTTGCCAACATCTTATAAATAGGGCAAATGGACTATTTATTGATTTTTAATTGTATTCTCCTATCCGGAATAGGATTTTATCAGATAGGCGGATATTTTTTTTTCGGGGCTTCGGATAGTAGGGCTGATACATTAGTCTGAATTTCAGCAGGAAATGCTAATTGCGTGAAAATTTGGATTTTGGCGTGCTTACAAGTGTCCCGCCCAACTTTTTTCATATCCAAAGCCAATAATCCAAATATATATCTGCAAAAGTAAGGTTTTAGGTCGTGGAAAAACACAGCTTCGACCGGGTTGTGAAATATTTTTTTACCAAACTACCCTTATTCGATATATTTTTTTATCCTAAGTCACTTCCATTATTCAAAAAAAAATATTTGATTTCGGGTACTTTTAAAAGAAATTTCATTTTGAGGTAACTTTCTTTTAAACAATTTAGATAATCCTAACTACTTAACGCATGAATGGAAAAGCGAGAAAGACTAGATCAGTAAACCCCAGTTGTTATTAACTAATGAATTTTAAGTAACTCAACCCAACAACAAATGAAAAAACAAGTACCCCAGCTATGGAAGCCAAAGGCGCTGTTTGGAAAAACAGGGACCATCCTTTTGGCTCAGGGCATGTTTTTAGGCGCTGTGTTTTCAGCACAGGCAGCTCCTGATTATGCCGCAAGCCTGCTTCCTTCCATGACCGCTAGTGCAAATGCAGAAGCGGATGTCACAATCACAGGAACAGTGGTGGACGAAGCAAACAATCCCCTACCGGGAGCAACAGTCACAGTACTCGGTACGACAAAGGGCACCGTCACCGATCTCGATGGGAAATACACCTTGGTGGTAGCTGAAAACGCTACGCTGGTATTCTCCTATTTGGGCTACACTACTCAGAATATCGAGGTTGGCAGCAGAACCGTCATCGACGTAGTCTTGGCAGAGGAGACTTCCCTACTCAATGAGGTCGTCGTGACTTCCTTTGGTATGGCCAAAGAGCAGAAATCTCTCGGCTACGCGACGACAACCATCAAGTCGGACGAACTGATCAAGGTGGGTACACCAAACGTGGCGACCGCACTCTATGGTAAGGCTCCTGGTGTGAGAATCCAGACGGGTGCCGGTGGAGCGACCTCTGCGGTGAACATTACCGTGCGTGGGATCAACTCGATCACGGGTAAAAACCAGCCACTGATCGTATTGGATGGGGTTCCTATCCGAAACGAAGAGGTCACCAATACCAACTACTGGGGTGATCAAAGGTTGAGAGGTAACGGTCTCCTGGACATCAACCCGGAAGATATAGACAACATCTCCATTCTGAAAGGTGCGTCAGCAGCAGCGCTTTACGGTTCTGAAGCGGTAAACGGTGTCGTATTGATCACTACCAAAAAAGGTACTGCCGGAGCAAAAGGCTTTTCGGTGGACTTCAATGCCAACGTTTCCTTTGACGAGATAGCTTACCTACCAAGGTATCAAACCGTGAGAGCGCTTGGTGCACCGAAACATGTCGCAGATATGGGGCAGGATGACGATGGCTTCAACTATGACGCTAATGGGATACGTATTCAGCCAAACGCTTCCATCAACTTCGGTCCGGAATTCGACGGACAGCCTATGATGGCTTGGGACGGGGTGCAGCGGCCTTACGTGGACCAAGGAGACAATTATGCAGCGCTGTTCAACAGTCCGGTGAGTTCCCAATTTAACGTTGCGGTCTCCAATAGCGGTGAAAATGGAAGTGTGAGATTGTCATTGACTCGTCAAGATAATGAAGCGCTTAGTTTGAATTCTAAAAACAGCAAAAACATAGTCAACCTGAACTCCACTTATAACCTCAACAAAAAGGTGAAAGTGGATCTGATGGTGAACTATATTAATCAGAATACCGCGAACAGACCCTACTCAGTGGATCGGATGATCAACAACTTCGGCGGGATGATGTCCCGATTTGATAACGGGGAATGGTATCTGAACAAGTATCAGACTAGCGATGGTTACAGATTTGTAACCGGTAACGGGCAAAGCTCTACTCCTGACGAAAATATTGTCTACAACGGCTTCAGGGGTGACATTGGGGACTATGTATGGAGAGTGAACAAGAACCTCGCATCCGAGCTTAGCAACCGAGTGATTGGTAGCTTGACCACGCACTATCAGATCACTGATGAATTGAAATTTAGAGCACGTATTTCCACTGACTTCACTTCCAGATATTCCGAGACTAAGAATTATACTGAAAGACCTCTTGCTTTTGGTCCTTCAGGCTCCTTCGGTATGCAGGACGAAAACTATAGCATCCTATATGGGGATTTGATGTTGACTTACAGCAAGAAGCTTACGGATGAGATCACGCTGAGTGCGATGGCGGGTTATACGGCTAGGAAAGACGAAGGAGACATGATCAGCAGAAGCACCAACGGTGGTCTGAGCAGTGAAAACCTCTTTGACATAGTGGCTTCGACAAACCTTCCCAACAACAGTTCATGGAGAAGATACCAGGTGATCGACGCAGCCATCGGAACTTTGAACTTCGACTACAAGAACATGTGGTTTGTAGAGGGCACCGTGCGAAGAGACCGTACTTCTACCATGAATCCGAA
>CAZTJM010000264.1:0-4512 GCA_964613865.1 uncultured Limnohabitans sp.
CAGAGTCACATTCAACGGTTTTCCGGAGATGGACAGCAGCTTTCAGGAAGTTTCCGGCTTGAAAGTCACGGTAAAGGTCACCGAAAAATTGGAGGGGGGAGATAACAATTACATGCATTATCTCCCTTCCCCTCCTAAATACGCCGACCTCGTGCTCAAGCGATGCCTGCTCCAAAACTCCAGCCTGGATACCTGGTGCCGCAATGCACTGGAGAATTTCAAGTTCCAGCCTCTGGATTTGCAGGTGATGCTGCTGGGGCCCGATGCCGCTCCTCTTGCTTCCTGGACTGTATTCAGGGCAATCCCGCTTTCGTGGGAATTGTCGGCATTGGGGAGCACCAAAAATGAACTGGCAATAGAAACGCTTACACTTAAGTACAAGCACTTTAAAAAAGACAGCTAAGATGACGTTGCTTATTAAGCAGTTGATAATCAGGGGTGAAGTGGTGGAGGATTCTGAGCGATCCAATCGCGGCGAAAAAATGGACTATGAGGCGATAAGGCAGCTCGTGGAGTCGGCCAAAAGGGAAATCGTGAAGGAGTGCCAAGAAAGGATCTCTGAAATGATCGAAAACAGCGTTGCTAGGTGACTATGGATTCGGGAAACTTAACCAAAATGAAGTTGGTGGCTTACAAAAAGCCCGATTTCACGGACAAGGTTGGGGAATATGATGTGTTGGTAAATCCCGACAAATACCGGGACAAGTCCGAGTTGAAATATTCGACCAATTCATCTCCCTTGGGAGTCTCTGCCGAGACTGTGAAGTTCCGCAGTGTCGGGACCAAAACCTTCAACATGGACTTCTTTTTTGACAGCACAGGAGTCATGACCACCCAGCCCGTAGATCAACAGATCAACGTGGTAAAAAACCTGATCTATACCTACAACGGGGATATTCACGAGCCGAACTACGTGAAAATCCTTTGGGGCACGCAGTCCCTTTTTGAAGGAAGGCTCAAGGAATGGGACATTCTTTACTCTATGATGGACCTGGATGGAACACCACTTCGGGCGGAGATTAAAGCGGTATTTATCGGGTCGGTATCTGTAAAAAAGAAGGCACTTGAAGAACGGAGGAATTCCTCTGACCTCACGCATATCCGCATCGTGAAGGCAGGCGATACCCTGCCGGCGATGTGTTTTAAGATCTACGGCGATAGCAAATACCATATCCAAGTGGCTGACTTTAATTCCCTGAACAATATCCGCGCGATTTCGCCGGGGGACCAGCTTATTTTCCCACCATTAGTATAGCTTCAGCATGGCTGAGTTGATAAAAGAAAATGATCTTCCCGTCTCCTTTGAGATCACTGTTGACGGAACCGTACTCTCCGCGGAGATTGAGGTGATTTCCATCGGGGTGGTTTTGGAAGTAAATAGGATAGCTTCTGCAACGTTGAAGGTCTCCGACGGCGGGGCGTTTGGATTGGAAAATGAACCGTTTTCGAATAGCTCTTCCTCCAATTTCATTCCCGGAAATGAGATTGAAATCAATTTGGGCTACGGAGACGATAGGGCTCTTGCCTTTAAAGGGGTTATCGTCGGACAGCGTATGATCGTGAGGGATACCACATCCTGTTTGTTGGTCACTTGCAGAGACAAGTCTTTCAAGCTCACCAAGTCCCGAGCAAACACCATTCTTGAGGAGTCCAAGGACGATGACCTCTTCAGTACACTGATAACCGGAGCGGGCCTGACTGCCACGGTGGATTCGGCTACGCAGTTTTCCTATCCTCTTTTTCAGTTCAATTCTTCGGATTGGGATTACCTGATGATCCGTGCGGAAGCGAACAATTTCTACGTTTTGACAGACCAAAATGAGGTCAGCGTCAAGGAATATGACTTTTCCGCTTCTCCGGCATTTGCTGTGGATGCCGCATTGACAGCCATCGAAGTTGACCTAGAGCTCAACGGAGAAAATGCCTATCCCGAGTTCAGCTTCACCTCTTGGGATTTCAAAGGGCAGGCGAATGCTGTGGTGAGCGCGAGCATGAATGACCCGATCTCTCAGGGAAATCTGACCGCGCAGAATATCGCGTCCAAGCTGTCGATTCCGACTCTAAACAAGTTTTCCTCAGCGCCACTGTCCTCAGAGGAGTTGACCTCTTTTTCCAAGAGTTGGATCAGCAAATCCGCGCTATCCAAAATACGCGGGGTGATCACAATTCCTGGAACAGTCAGTCTACGTCCTGGGGATTTGGTGGAGCTGAGGAACTTTGGGGACCGATTCGATGGCAATGCGTTCGTTTCGAAGATTGTGCAAGATTGCCGGGACGGGAGTTGGACGACACAGGTCTTTGTGGGGATGCAATCCCGCTGGCATTCTTCTCTCCCCGATGTTCAGGAGCAGGATGGACTTGGGCTATTGCCCGGAATCAGGGGAACCCACCTAGGGAAAGTCAAACAGATCAATGAAGATCCAGATGCGGAGTACCGCGTTTTGATCGAGTTGGGTGCTTTTCAAAACTCCTCCAATTCCAACACGATCTGGGCGAGACTAGCTGCGAACTATGCCTCAAACCAAGCCGGCTTTTTCTTTTTTCCGGAAGTGGGAGACGAGGTCTTGGTGACCTTTATCAACGGAGACCCAAGATTTCCGGTGATTATCGGCAGCCTATACAGCTCCACGGTAAAACCAATGTTTGAGCCGGACGCGGAAAATTCGACCAAAGCCATCCATTCCAAAACCGGAATTGCCTTGGTGTTTGACGAAAAAGACAAAATTCTGACAATAAAAACTCCAGGAGGCAATACCGTAATCTTGGATGATAAAGAAGGGCAGATTACCCTTAACGACAGCAACTCCAACTCGGCTGTCCTAAACAAAGACGGGATAACCTTGTCCAGTCCCAAAGACATCGTGCTCGATGCCAAGGGAAATATTAACCTCAAAGCCGTTTCAGGGATTAACCTGGAGGCTTCGGGGGGAGATCTTACAGGAAAGGGACTGAACGTTTCGCTGGAAGCACAAGTCTCTATGAAAGCTGCGGGAAACGCCTCAGCCGAATTTTCAGCCTCTGGCCAGACTGCCCTGAAGGGCGCGATAGTCATGATAAATTGATGGAATTATGCCAATGGCAGCAAGATTGACAGATATGCACACCTGTCCCATGCAGACGCCGGGGACACCACCCATTCCCCACGTGGGAGGTCCTATAATAGGGCCTGGAGCGCCGACCGTGTTGATCGGTGGGATGCCCGCTGCGGTGTTGGGGGATTCCTGCGTTTGCGTAGGACCGCCCGACTCGATCATCAAAGGTTCGGCCACTGTAATGATTGGTGGAAAACCTGCCGCGAGAATGGGGGACTCTACCGCCCATGGCGGCTCCATAGTCCTAGGATGTCCCACAGTAATGATCGGTGGCTGACATGGCAGACTCCTCCAATGCATTCTTGGGAATGGGCTGGGCATTTCCCCCGGCATTTGAGATCGACTCAAAGTGGGTCGAGATGGTCTCGGCTGAAAAGGACATTCAACAAAGCATCCGGATCATACTCGGCACAATCCCTACTGAGCGCGTGATGGATCCCAAGTTTGGCTGTGACATTCTCAGCTATGTGTTTGAGACCAATGACCCGACATACCTTACGCTGTTGCGAGATGCAATCAGTGATGCTTTGCTCTATTACGAGCCGAGGATCAAGGTCCATGATATCTTCTTCGGCAAGGAAAAATTGCTCGAGGGCATTCTGCATATCCATATCGAGTACACGGTAATTATCACCAATTCAAGAAGCAACATGGTTTATCCATTCTATTTCAAGGAAGGAACAAACCTCTGACTCACAGCTAAGTGCTGATCCCTTATGAAAAACGGAATTAACCAATCTGGTAGACTACTTCCCTCACTGGAACCCACCTCCATCGTTCCCGATGAACGGACACTGTTGGATTTGGTCCAGTTTACATTGGACTATTCCGACGCGGTTTCTTACTATAATTTTCAAAATAAGCCCCTTGGTACCTGGAGGCCATTTTTGCTGGACGATCCGGTATTCATCACGGGGCTGGTTGCAGCGGCGTCATTCGATTCCTATAAGCTGCGACAGGACGACCTAGCGGTCAAGGCTGAGAATAGGACAAGGTCAAGGAAAGAGCAACAGGAGGCGATGGCGGTCAACTTGCTTTCCATGGTTAAGCATCTCTTGTATTGGGAAAGGCTTTTTAGGGACTGCAACTATTCTGGTCCGCTGATGAAGGAAATCATGAACAGTAAGAAGTTTCTTGAGCCGGTAGTTCAGGGGGTATTCCACTACCAAAAACAGTTCAACACGTTCGAATTCTCTGGGATGCTGATTTCCGAAAAAAGAGAAACCCATGAGATAAATTTCAATGAGAGCTTCAAGGCGGTGTACAAAAACCTGGTTTTTGTCGTGGAGTTGGCGGGAAGACGCTTCAATGAGATGATCGAAGGCGATTCCGGAGGCCACCAACCCCACATTGGCCTCTTGCTCGCTGCCTTAAGACTGTTTGCGGAAGTCCAGGCGGACATGAACTCAATGACCCGTAG
>CAZTJM010000265.1:0-4315 GCA_964613865.1 uncultured Limnohabitans sp.
TGGGCGACGGAAATATGATCAAAGGTTTCGATGCGGCAGTGTATGGCATGGTCATCGGAGACAAGAAAACCGTGACGATCCCTGCGGCAGAGGCTTATGGAGAGCGAAGAGATGACATGATGATAGAGGTGCCTTTGAGTCAGGTTCCGCCGAATATTGAGCCGGAGATTGGACTTCAGCTTGTACTGCAGGGCGGAGGCGGACAGCCCATGCAAGTGACCGTGGTAGATCTGACGGACGAAAAAATCGTCTTGGATGCCAACCACCAGCTTGCCGGAAAGGATCTGATTTTCGATATAGAACTGGTTGCAATCAGCTAAATGGCGTAAGGCCTACGTGGCGGATGAAATATCCAGTACAACAACCGATGGAGTGGACTCTGTCGGTTTTTTTTGTTGCTTGGAGCTACGGGCTGACCACCGCACTCACTTCATTTGCCTCAAGCCTTCGGGAAGCGGATAGATGCTGATCAGGTTTTTTTTGACGAGCACGATGTGTTCTTGGCCGATTTGGAGGTATTGGACATCCTTGGAGGGAAGTGTTCCCAAGTCGAAGATGGCTTGTGACTGCAGGGAATACATTTTGAGGTTTCTGTCATCAACCCAAAACAGGCTTTCTTTGTAAAAACACATTCGCTGATCGATCTTCAGCGTCACTTTTTTCAAAAAGTTGCCTTGGTTGTCAAAGATGAAGATCCCGCTGTCCGGGACATTCATAAATAGTCTGTTTTTGAACTCTCTGATTTCGGAGACTTTTAGGTCTTCGGAGTCGAGGATGAGGTTGAGTGGCTGGGACTGGAGTACCAGATTTCTGAGATAGTCTAGGGTTTTTAGCGAAAGGTCCGACTCGTCCCACACCCAGATCACGTTATTGTTGCCCAAAGTAGCCGCTTTGGGAAGAGTTACCTCATCAAGTTGAAAGTTATTTTCCGCAATCGGATTTAAAAATCTGTCCAAAACCCGGTATTCCTGCAGATCGGGCGAAAAGCCAAAAATATTCACAGTCCAGGAGGCTTCAAGTTGATTTAACCGAGCCTGGCGTGTGGGTGAATAGACGTTTGTTTGTTTTCCTTTTTGGTCAAAAAGATAGATGTCCCCGGAGGTGTTGCTCGCGTAGATTTGGTCCTTGGTGTCGAGGGACACCAAGTCAAGAAACTCCACGGGGATTTCGGCCATGGGTGCTTCGAAAATCAGGGTGTCTTGGGAATAGATCGCCTTGGACAAAAAGCCGAAAAATAGGATCAGTGAGAGTTTCATGATTCAAATTTCACGAGCTTGGCTTCATTTCCGTCATATACGAGATAGGTGTATTGGGTGACCCATTCTCCTAGGTTAAAGTAAGTGGATTCCGGTGAAACTTCAAGCTGAAGGGGAAGGTGGCGATGGCCAAAGATGTAGAGATCGTGGTGAAATTTCGATTCGACTTCTTTGCAATATTGCCAGAGCCATTCGTTGTCTCCCAAAAAATGGTTTTCGTTCTTTTCAAGATTGGAGATGCGGCTGTGTCCCGACCATGCCTTGGCCAGTTTGATCCCCAAGTCCGGATGAACCCAGCGAAAGATCCATTGGGCAAAAGGGTTGGTGAACACACCTTTTAGCAGCTTGTAAAAGTGGTCGCCTGGACCCAAGCCATCTCCATGTCCGACTAGGATTTTTTGACCCTCCACGACAAGTTCAATCGGATGGTGATAGACAGGAATTCCAAGCTCGACGGTGAAATAATCCTTCATCCACAGGTCATGGTTACCAGTAAAGAAAAGGATAGGTATCCCCCTGTCGCGAAGCTGTGAGATTTTCGAGATAAACGGAATAAAGCCCTTAGGAATTACCTGCTTGTACTCAAACCAGAAGTCGAAAATGTCACCGACCAAAAAGATCGCCGCAGCGTCGTCAGCTATCATGTCCAGCCAGCTGATGATCTTTCTTTCCCTAGCCTTGCTGGTCTCTGAATCCGGTGCTCCTAGGTGAAAGTCGGACGCGAAATAGAGTTTTTTGCCATTCAGGGGAAAATCCGGCGTGTTAGCTAGCATGTACCAAAGATAGGGTCGAGGGACAAAAATAAGAAAGCCCCGATTGGAGCGGGGCTTTCTGGACTATTTTTCTGGATTGGTTTCCGGCACTTCCGTCTTAGCGGGCTCGATGACCGTATCCCCGTCCTCGGCTTTGGTATCGAGGGGAGGCGTAGTTTTCTTTTCTTTTTTGTTGGTAAATGCCTGATAGGTGGTCTCCTTGGCAAAAGGGCGCTTTCCGATCAGGTTTTCCAAATCTGCCTGGAAAAGAATCTCTTTTTCAAGCAACTCTTGGGCAAGAATCTCCAGGTGTTCGCGATGCTCATTCAGCAAAGCAAGCGTTCGGTCATAAGCTACCTGGATCAGGTTGCTCACTTCCTGGTCAATCATCTCGGCCGTGGCCTCAGAATATGGCTTGGTCATTTTATATCCGTCGCTCTTGCTGTCGAAGAAGGACACGTTGCCAAGCTTTTCATTCATCCCGTAGACGGAGACGATAGAGTAGGCCAACTTTGTAATTCGCTCCAAGTCGCTAAGCGCCCCGGTGGAGATCTTTCCAAAGATGATTTGCTCAGCCGCCCGACCACCAAGCGTCATGCACATCTCGTCCATGAGTTGTTCGGTTTGGTAGAGGAATTGCTCCTTGGGCAGATATTGGGCGTAACCCAAAGCTGCTACCCCACGAGGAACGATACTTACTTTTACCAATGGGTCTGCATGCTCCAGGAACCAACCTGCCACAGCATGTCCTGCTTCGTGATAAGCGACAATGCGCTTCTCTTCCGGTGAGATGATCTTGTTTTTCTTTTCAAGTCCACCGATCACCCGGTCCACGGCATCCTGAAAGTCTTGCATATCCACCGCAGACTTATTTCTACGTGCTGCAATCAATGCGGCTTCATTACATACGTTGGCGATTTCGGCACCGGCAAAGCCAGGGGTTTGAGCCGCCAATTTTTTAGGGTCGATGTCGTTGGAAATCTTGATCGGCGCTAGGTGTACCTTGAAGATCGCCTCGCGACCTACGATATCCGGCTTGTCGATGGAGATCTGCCTGTCAAATCGACCCGGCCTCAGCAAAGCACTATCAAGGACATCAGGTCTGTTGGTAGCGGCCAATACGATGACCCCCGTATCCGTCCCGAATCCGTCCATCTCGACAAGAAGTGAGTTGAGGGTATTTTCTCTTTCGTCGTTGGATCCCGGCATCTGGCCCTTGCCTCTGGATCGTCCGATGGCATCTATTTCGTCAATGAAGATGATACAAGGCGCCTTTTCCTTGGCTTGCTTAAACAAGTCACGTACTCGAGCCGCTCCAACACCGACAAACATCTCGACAAAATCGGAGCCCGAGAGGGTAAAGAACGGTACACCTGCCTCACCGGCTACGGCTTTGGCAAGCAAGGTTTTACCGGTGCCTGGAGGTCCTACCAGAAGGGCTCCTTTTGGAATTTTTCCTCCGAGCTTGGTGAATTTTCCTGGGTTTTTGAGGAATTCGACGATTTCCTGAATTTCCTCTTTGGCTTCATCCAAGCCTGCCACATTGTCAAAGGTGATCTTTACTTTGTTTTCGGCATCGAAAAGCTGGGCTTTGGATTTGCCTACATTAAAGATCTGTCCGCCGGGCCCAGAAGGTCCAGCCATTCTCCTCATCATAAACCAGAAGAAGACGAACAACAAGATCAGAAATCCGAAGCTGCCAAAATAGCTGCTCCAGTTTTCCTCATTGGTGACGGAAGCTCCGATCCGATCTTCCTCAGGTACCTTTTCTTCCAGAGCCTGAAAATCCGTTTGGAACTTGTCCGAAGTGGTCACCTGAAGTGCATAGTGCGGACCGGATGGATTGAAAAAGGAGGAGTTGGACTCCAATTCGGTTTTGTACTTGGCGTTTTGCAGGGCTGAGGGCTTCAATGTCACATCCACACGGTTCATGTTTCGCACGATCACCACTTTGGACACGTCGCCAGCCAGATACATGTCCTCGAAGCGCTTTTGGGTGATGTCGATCACCGCGCCGCGTTGCTGTATCCAGGTCAATCCCAGAAGCACGAGTACAGCCGCAATAATTAGCCAAAGCTGGAAATTGGGCTTTTGTGGTGCTTTAGGGACAAAATTTTTACTCTTATTTTTTTCGCTCATCGCATTTATGGTAATTCTGTAAACTTAAGGTAAAACGGCTTAAACTCTTGAAAGTTTATCCTTGATTAATTGATCAGCGTGGTTTTCGCATCTCCCCATAACTCCTCCAAGCCATAGTATTCACGCTTGTCTTTGAGGAAGATATGTACGACCACATTAACGAAGTCC
>CAZTJM010000266.1:0-1624 GCA_964613865.1 uncultured Limnohabitans sp.
GCACACGGAAGCCGGAGGAAAAAAGCGAAAAGAGCAAGTTGCCGGTGGTATTCAGGCTGATCTTTCCATCCTTGGATTGGGAGAAATCCGACAAGCCCCAAATAACCTCTTCGGCTCGGGTAAAGGCCACATAAAGCATATTCAAGGAATCCAGATAGGCCAGTCGAATCTCTTCCTCATACGCTGACGCAAAAGCTGAATTTTGAAGGGCGTTGCCATGCGTGAGCGGCATGACCGTCTGCAAACCCGCCTCGGTGGCAAAGGGTGACCAGATGATCGGAGCCTGCTGCCCTGAAGCGACAATCTTCCAATCCAAAAAAGGCATCAGAACAACTTTGTACTGCAAGCCTTTAGACTTATGTATGGTCAGGATTCGCATCGCATCGTGGTCTTCCGGGATTTTGACGGTGCGCTTGGCCTTGTTGAGTTCCCACCAGTCAAGAAAACCTACCAGATCTGCCCGGTTCTTTTTCACAAAATCAAAAACAGCCTCCTTAAAGCCAGAGACATAGGCTAGGTCGGCCTGCTTTTCCACAAAACCGAGGATCGCCAAGCATTCCTCCAGCAACTCCAGCAGTGGCAGCTGGGTGAGTTCATTGAGCTTGGAAAGCAATTCTACTTGCTTTTCCTGAAGCTTCTCGGGAAGGCTATCCTTGTGAAAAAGCTCATGGCTATAGGCGATCTCGTGGATCAGCGCATAGTAAAGCCAAACGGTCTTCAAGGCGACTTTATCCGCGGGATTGACGAGGAATGTCAGAAGCGCGACTAGACACTTCACCGCGGCCGACTTGTCGAGAAACAGTGACTCTTCGGACAAGACGTCAAAGCGGTGATCCGTGTCAGAGTTTTCCCTCGCATAGGACATCAGCTTGTCGGCGATCTCGGCTCCTTGGGAGTTTTTCCGAACTAGGAATGCAATATCCTTCAGCCGATAGCCCCTATCCTGAAGCTCCATTACGATACCGGGAAGCTTGTCCAAAACGTCCCTTTCAGATTCCTCCTCCTCTTCTTCATTTTCTTCGCTGGATCGGGACGTAGCGATTTTTTGTTTGAAAGTCAGCTTGATTTTCCCCTGAAATTCCAAGCCCAGCTTCTTTTCGGGAATGTCTTGTTCCACGCCCTTGAATGCGGCTACGAGCAGACCCGAAGCGTCCAGGTTATATTGGCTCGCCATCCCGTCCTGCATCAGCGCGGGCAGGGAATTGAAAATGGCGTTGTTGAATTGAATGATGCCTGGCAGACTTCGGAAGTTGGTTGAGAGGCTTTTCTCCTCGATCACATCCGAGCGAAACTGGCTTTGAACTTCGTTTAGAAGCAATTCCAGTTTGCCACCCCTCCAGCGGTAAATCGACTGCTTCACGTCGCCCACGAGCAGGTTGGTATTGCCGGAGGCCAGGGAGTTTTCCAGCAGGGGCTTGAAGCTGGTCCACTGGAAGTCTGAGGTATCCTGAAACTCGTCAATGAGGAAATTGCGGTACTGGTTGCCGATCTTTTCGTAGACGAAAGGCGCGTCGTTGTCCTTGGTGATCTGCTGGAGAAACTCGTTGACATCCGAGATCAGCAGGATGCTCTCTTCGTCCTTGAGGACACGTAGCTCCAGGATCAGGTCACGGAATACGCCAAA
>CAZTJM010000266.1:1724-4311 GCA_964613865.1 uncultured Limnohabitans sp.
ATTCCAGCGTCAGCGTGTAGGTCTTGCCCGAGCCGGCGGAGGATTTGTAGAGGATAAAAGGGCGATGATCCATGGGCTAGATTCAATTGTAATTTTCGACAGGACCGCTTTTGATCTCTTTCGGTGTCCCTTTGGACGGAAGACCGGAGACCGAAGAGGGAAGCAGCGTTAAAAGCACCTTTGAGCTGAAAAGCCTCGCCTTTCCCGACGATTCCAGTCGAGCCTCCAAGATAGGAAAGCCCCACGGCAAGTGCGGTCAAAAATCAGAAAGGCGACGAAAAATGTCGGGGATCGGATTTGGGAAGTTGATTGGAAAGAGTTCGACTCCCTTCGGGGTCGGTTCTTTGAATAGCGGTCTGTCTACATCCATGGGTTGCGCCCATGGTTATTGAGAAGTTTGACCCCGTGCGGGGTCGCCGCATCAAAGGCGTGGGAGTTTTGGTTACCAGGAAATAAAAGACCACGAAGTGGTCAAACCTCTCAATAGCCTCCGGTGAAACCGGGGGTGTTGGGACTTGATGATAGAAAATGGCAACCCTGAAAGGGTTGAACATTCGCTACCGGTGCTCAGCCCTTTCGATTATCTTCTAAGCCCGCAAAACCCCAACATTGGTTTTCGCCCATTTTTTCATCAACTTAAAACGCCCAAAAACCTATCCCCATGAAAAACCTGTTTACCCTGCTCTGCTGGTTTGCCCTCACTTTTTCCGCCCTGGCCAATGACGGCTACGGACTATGGCTGGACTACAGTCCGGTGCAAAACACCCAACTCAAGTCCGACCTTTCCCGGCTCTACTCGGGCTTCTACTTTTTTGGAAAAAGCCCCACCTATGAGGTCATCCAAAAGGAATTGACCCTTTCCGGGGAAAAAATGCTCGGCCAACCCCCCGTGTTCACCACCGAAAGACTCGCGCAAACCCAGGTTTGGCTCGGTACCCGGGAGGAGCTTTCCCAAGTGCTCAGCCTGCAGCAGCAGACCTCGATCAAGGAACTCGGCGAGGATGGCTTTTGGCGTGGCCCAATCGTTTTCCAGGGAAAAACCTACTACGCCATCATTGGAAACCGCCCTGTTGGCGTGCTTTATGGGGTCTTTGACTGGCTGCGGAGTATACAAACCGATTCTTTTGATCCGGCGACCGAAAAAACTGACAGCCCAAAAGTTAATCTCCGAATGCTCAACCATTGGGACAACCTCGACCGAACCGTAGAGCGGGGCTATGCGGGATTTTCCATCTGGGACTGGCACAAACTACCAGGCTACATCGATCCCCGCTACTTGGATTACGCCCGCGCCAATGCCAGCCTCGGCATCAATGCCGTCTCCCTCACCAATGTCAATGCCAACGCTCGGATTCTCACCACGGACTTTATGAAAAAGGCCAAAGTCTTGGCAGACCTCTTTCGCCCTTACGGAATCAAGGTCTTCCTTACCGCGCGATTTTCCGCACCCATGGAGATCGGAGGCCTGAAAACCGCCGACCCGCTCGACCCGGTCGTCATCGATTTTTGGAAAAAGAAAACCGAAGAAATGTACTCCTTCATCCCGGACTTTGGGGGATTTCTGGTCAAAGCCAACTCCGAAGGTCAACCCGGCCCCCACGAGTATGGCCGCAACCATGCCGAAGGGGCAAACATGCTCGCGGATGCTTTGGCTCCCCACGGAGGCATACTAATATGGAGAGCATTCGTCTATTCCCATGAATTGGACGAGGACCGGCACAAGCACGCCAATCTGGAATTCGAACCATTGGACGGGAAATTCCGCGACAATGTGATCATCCAAGTCAAAAACGGGGCGATCGACTTTATGCCTCGGGAGCCGTTCCATCCGCTCTTTGGAGCCATGCCCAAAACCAACCTGGGAATGGAATTTCAGATCACCCAAGAGTATTTGGGCCAAGCCACCCAACTGGTCTATCTCGCCCCGATGTGGGAGGAAGTTTTGCAAAGCAAAACCTACCGCCCCGACGCCTCGGCCACCGTGGGAGGCATCGTCGACGGAACTGACTCAGGACAAAATTTGACACTTGTAGCGGGCGTGTCCAACATCGGCACCGACCGCAACTGGACCGGCCATATGATGGCCCAGTCCAACTGGTACGCCTTTGGACGTTTGGCTTGGGATCCAGACATGACCTCAGAAGCCATCGCCGGGGAATGGGTGAAGATGACTTTTGGAAAAGACGCCGAAGTCCTGACCAAGATCCAAGATATCCTCCTAACCTCCCGCGAGGCCGCTGTCAACTACATGATGCCCCTTGGCCTGCACCATATTATGGGCAGGGATCACCACTACGGTCCTGGGCCGTGGGTGACTGGAGGTCGTGCCGACTGGACTTCCCTCTACTATCACCAGGCCGACAGTCTGGGGATAGGCTTTGACCGGACCGAGAGCGGAAGCAACGCATTGGGCCAATACGCCCCTGAGATCGTCGAGGCCTGGTCTGATCCCCATCAGATTCCGGAAAAGTTCCTGCTGTGGTTTCACCACTTGCCTTGGGATTTTGAGCTGCAATCCGGGAGGACGCTTTGGGATGAAATCGGCCTGCACTACGATACCGGCGTGAAATCCGTGCGACAGATGCAG
>CAZTJM010000267.1:0-4272 GCA_964613865.1 uncultured Limnohabitans sp.
CAAAATACTCCAAGCAAGTACCTCAGAAGTTTATGGAGACCCGGAGGTCCATCCCCAGCCGGAGTCCTACAAAGGAAGTGTCAGCACAACAGGCATCAGAGCCTGTTACGATGAAGGAAAACGCTGTGCGGAAACCCTTTTTTTCGATTACAACAGACAACACAAGGTGGCGATCAAGGTGATGAGGATATTTAACACCTACGGTCCAAGAATGCACCCCAATGACGGCAGGGTGGTAAGTAATTTTATTGTTCAGGCCCTAAAAGGGCAGGACATTACTATCTTCGGGGAAGGCAAACAGACTCGAAGTTTCTGTTATGTCGATGACAACATTGAGGGAATGTATCGGCTGATGAATTCTAGGGATGGGTTTACCGGGCCGGTGAACGTGGGAAATCCGGTGGAGTTTACCATGCTAGAGCTCGCTCAGTTGGTGATTGAGCTGACTGACAGTAAAAGTAGACTTAAGTTTTTGCCTTTGCCCCAAGATGATCCCATGCAGCGACAACCCATTATAGATCTGGCAAAGAAAGAGCTGGACTGGGAACCTACTGTGGATCTACGTACTGGTTTGGCAAAGACCATTGATTATTTTTACGGTCTGCTGAAAAATAGCTAAATGCCAAACGCTAGTTAACTTCAATGTTTGCAGTTCTTAATCAAATAGGCACTAAACACTAAACCTTTTTTCTTTTGAGTCAAGATCACAACACTAAAATTTATATTGCCGGACACCGGGGTATGGTCGGTTCGGCTATCTGGAGGGCATTGGAAGCAAAAGGATATTCCGATTTGATTGGAAGGACTTCCGCGGAACTGGATCTTCGAAATCAACAGGAAGTTTCCGATTTTTTTTCTACCGAAAAGCCGAATGTGGTGATCGATGCCGCAGCAAGAGTTGGAGGGATTATGGCGAATAATACCTTCCCCTATCAATTTCTGATGGAGAATATGCAGATTCAAAACAATCTGATAGACTCCTCTTTCCGTGCTGATGTGCGGAAATTTATCTTTCTGGGCTCCTCCTGCATCTATCCAAAACTGGCTCCCCAACCCCTGAAAGAGGAATACTTGCTCACCGGTTCCTTGGAGCCAACCAACGAATGGTATGCGGTTGCAAAGATTACAGGGGTAAAGGCCTGCGAAGCGATCAGAAAGCAGTATGGCAGAGACTATATCTCCCTGATGCCAACCAACCTTTACGGCCCCTTTGATAATTTCGATCTCAATACTTCCCACGTATTGCCAGCGATGATCCGAAAGTTTCATCTTGCCAAAGAGAGCGGGAACTCACCTGTCGAACTATGGGGATCGGGTACGCCCATGCGGGAGTTTCTCTATGTGGAAGACCTGGCTGACGCGGTGGTGTTTGCCTTAGAAAATGAATTCCATGATAACCTTTACAACGTGGGGACTGGGGTGGATTTGACAATCAGGGATTTGGCAGAGTTGATCCAAAACACCGTAGGCCACACCGGGGAGATTCTCTGGGACTCCAGCAAGCCGGATGGCACTCCACGCAAGCTCATGGACGTATCCAAAATGGAGAACGCCGGCTGGAAGGCCAAAGTGGGCTTGATAGAGGGGATCAAAAAAACCTATCAGTGGTTTTTGGAAAACCAGGAGAGTTTTAAAGAAGTGAAAATCTAATGGACGGCAAAATTCCCAAGCGTTACGAGATTTTTAGCCCATAACGTGTAGTCCTCAACCTTTAAAAACAAGATATGAAAATTGCATTGATTACCGGAATTACCGGACAAGATGGCTCCTACTTAGCCGAGTTACTTTTGGAAAAAGGCTATTTTGTTCATGGGATAAAGCGAAGAGCATCCTCTTTCAATACAGCCCGAATTGACCATCTCTACATCGATCAGCATGAGCAGCACGTAAACTTCAAACTGCACTATGGGGATCTGACTGATTCTACCAACCTGATCCGCATCATCCAGGAAGTACAACCTGACGAAATCTATAACTTGGGAGCAATGTCCCATGTGAAAGTGTCTTTTGATTCACCGGAATATGTGGCCAATGTGGATGGAATGGGAGCGCTCAGAATCCTGGAAGCTGTCAGAATCCTGGGCCTAGCCAATAAGACCAGAATTTATCAGGCTTCCACGTCCGAACTGTATGGGGGCTTGGAAGAAAATAAGAACGAGAATGGCTTTTATGACGAGAACTCTCCATTTTATCCTCGATCTCCGTACGGTGTGGCCAAGATATACGGCTTCTGGATCACCAAAAACTATCGAGAAGCCTATGGCATGTATGCCTGCAATGGTATTCTCTTCAACCATGAATCACCCCGAAGAGGTGAAACTTTTGTGACGCGTAAGATCACCATGGCTACCGCGGCAGTGGCTTTGGGCAAACAGGAGTGTCTGTATCTGGGGAATTTGAATGCCCTTCGTGACTGGGGGCATGCCAAGGATTACGTAGAAGCCATGTGGAGAATCCTGCAGCAGGATACACCTGAGGATTTTGTGATTGCCACAGGGGTCACCACTTCAGTACGTGATTTTGTGAAATTAGCCTTTGCTGAAGTAGGCATCGAATTGGCATTTGAGGGAGAAGGTGAAAAGGAAGTAGCAAAAGTAGTGTCTGCATCAAACCCTGAATTTCAGTTGGAAAAGGGAAAAGTCGTAGTGCAGATCGATTCGAGATACTATCGCCCCACCGAAGTAGACCTACTATTGGGTGACCCTACCAAGTCCAAGACCAAACTCGGATGGAAGCCGAAATACGATCTGGCGGGATTGGTAAAAGAGATGGTCGCTTCAGATGTAGACCTAGTCCGAAAGAACTTCAATGCTCAGTGGGAGCACATCGTAGGATGAGTTACATTTCTTTTTGAAAACAATAAAAAGCGCTTTAGATGCTTAAAAATCTGGAAGACAGTAAAATTGCCATCATCGGTCTCGGCTATGTAGGCCTACCACTTGCTGCAGCCTTTGCGGAGAAATTTAAAACCATTGGTTATGACATCGACCCAAAGCGTGTCGACGAGTTGCAAAAGGGGCATGACCGGACACTAGAAGTTGACAATGATCATTTGCAGTCAGTTTTGGTGAAAACCTCCTTGGAACTGGAAGACAGAGGAACGGGCCTCCTAGTCACGGATGCTGTATTGCCGATTTCCTCAGCTAATATCTACATCGTCACAGTTCCCACTCCGACGGATAAGCACAACCGTCCAGTTTTGACGCCTATGCTAAAGGCCTCGGAAGCAATAGGGAAAATCCTCAAGAAAGGAGATGTCGTGATTTATGAATCCACGGTCTATCCGGGAGTCACAGAGGAAGAATGTATCCCAGTACTGGAAAAAGTCTCAGGTCTGAAGTATAACGAAGATTTCTTCGCCGGGTATTCTCCTGAGCGGATCAACCCCGGAGACAAGGAACACACGGTGACAAAGATCCTAAAGGTAACCTCTGGTTCTACGCCTGACGTGGCAGAATATGTAGATCAGCTTTATAAAGCGGTCATAATTGCGGGCACACACAAGGCCTCTTGTATCAAAGTGGCGGAAGCCGCCAAAGTCATCGAAAACTCGCAGCGCGATATCAACATCGCCTTTGTCAACGAACTCTCCAAGATCTTCAATCTTTTGGGAATAGATACCCAAGAGGTCTTGGCAGCAGCGGGTACCAAATGGAACTTCCTTCCTTTTAAGCCGGGATTGGTGGGCGGACATTGCATCGGGGTCGATCCATTCTATCTGGCCCAAAAGGCCCAAGAAGTGGGTTATCATCCGGAGATCATCTTAGCGGGACGCAGACTCAACGATTCCATGGGCAAGCACGTCGCTACCGAGGTGATCAAACTGATGATGCGCAAGGATCTGAAAGTAATTGATTCCAAAGTCCTAATCTTAGGCTTTACCTTCAAGGAAGACTGTCCGGATGTCAGAAACACACGGGTGATTGACATCTTCAACGAGTTGAAATCCTTCGATATGGATGTATGTGTCTATGACCCATGGGCAGATGCCGCGGAAGTGAAGCATGAATATGGCATCGATGTGATCAATGGAGGTGCCAAGCCAGTTTTGAGCGAATACTCAGCAATCATCCTTGCGGTAGGTCATCAAGAATTTAAGACTTGGGATATCCGAAAGTCCGATTCGCAGGTGGTGTTTGACGTGAAATCGGTATTGAGCAAGGAATTGGTGGATTCTAGACTGTAATTTTCTATAATGTTTGAGCGATTTAGAGAACAACTGGAAAACAGGAAAGTATTAGTAACAGGTGGAGCCGGTTTTATCGGCTCCAA
>CAZTJM010000268.1:0-4250 GCA_964613865.1 uncultured Limnohabitans sp.
ACCACTATGAAAATCAGATTTACACTTGCCTTCTTACTATTGGGGACTTTTTCTTTTGCTCAAGAACAAAAGGATACGACAGTAGGATCCCAGCCGATCGCAAAGGTATTTGAATCCAAGCAGTCTGTGACCATCGATGGTAAGGTGATCAACCTCAATGCCAAGGCGGGAACTATGGAGCTCAAGGATGAGAATAACAAGCCGATTGCCTTGTTTGGCTTCACAGCCTATTTCAAGGAAAATCCCGAGAAGGACCGGCCCATTATTTTCGCCTACAACGGGGGACCCGGCTCATCTTCCTATTGGCTTCACATGGGCATCATGGGCCCAAAAAGAATAGTGGTCGACGATCCGAATTATAACCAAGCCGCTCCCTACCAATTGGTCAACAACGAGTTTTCAATCCTCGACATCGCCGATGTGGTGATGATGGATCCGGTGGGAACTGGCCTAAGCGTCCCTGTAGGGGAGGCCAAAGGGGCCAATTTCTGGGGAGTAGACCAGGATATCCGAAGCGTCAGCCTTTTTATCATGCAGTTTTTGAAAGCGCATGACCGCCTTAATTCCCCGAAATACATCCTGGGAGAAAGCTATGGGACCTTCAGAAATGCCGGAGTGATGAGCTATCTTTTGGATAGAGGCTATGCGCTAAATGGGGTCATCATGGTGTCCGCGGTCTTTGACCTGCGTTCCTTGTTTTTTGCTCCCAACGAAGATTTGTCCTACATCGCCTACTTGCCCACCATGGCGGCCACCAGCTGGTATCATGACAAAGTAGCCAACAAAGGAGCAGACCTGCCGAGTTTCGTGGATGAGGTAAGAAGCTTCACAGAAAACCACTATACTCCGGCGCTTTTCAAGGGCAACAGGATTTCGGAGGAAGAGAAAAGCGCTGTCGCGCAAAAACTTCAGGATTACACCGGGATTTCCGCAGAGACTTGGAAGCGTGCCAGCCTTAAGCTCGACGCGGGAGAGTATTTTCAGGAACTGCTTCGCAGCACCGGAGAAACCGTAGGCAGATTGGATTCGAGGTACAGGGGGATGAACATTGACCCTATGTCAATGAACGCGTTTACCGACCCACAAAGTGACGCGATCTCCCCTGCCTATACGATGGCATTTCTGGACTATTTTCACGGTAGCCTGGGAGTGAGCAAGGATTTGCTTTATGCCACTTCCGCTTACTCAAAGGAGGGATTTAAATGGGATTGGAAGCACCAAGGCAACAACTTCTGGGGAGCCGATGCCGCTGTGACGACCCTGCCCGACATGGCTGATGCCCTGAGCAAAGATCCCAATGTCAAGGTTCTGATCATGAATGGTTACTACGATTTGGCTACTGTGTTCTATGGGGTAGAGCATTCTATCGCCCATCTTGACTTGCCAAAGTCTGCCACGGGTAGGATCATCATGACTTACTATGAGGCCGGACACATGATGTATACCCATTTGCCATCCGCCAAGCTTTTCAGGGAAGACCTGAAAAATTTTGTCTCAGATACCCTAAGAAAATGAACAAAAGTCCCAGCATTCTTTTCATAAGGAGGTTTTCTGACTTTAAAATCTTATTGGGATGCTGGGTATTTTTGGCTTTTGGCTGTGCCGAGGCCCAAAAGCCAAGTCCTTCCCCAACGCTCTATTTTCCTCCCAGCGGCTCTTCGATTTGGGAAAATATGCCCATGGAAGATCTGAATTGGGATCAAGCCGCTTTGGCTGAGCTTTTAACCTGGCTTCCTACCCAAGACACTCGGGCATTTATCATTCTGAAAGACGGCAAGATTGTCGTGGAAGAATATTGGGGAGCCAAGCTGACAGGGGCTGGAGCGATGGATCAAAATTCCTATTGGTACTGGGCATCTGCGGGAAAGACGCTGACGGCAGCTTTGGTCGGTATCGCACAAGAGAAAAATCTGCTGAAGACCAGTGACCGTACGCAACAGTACCTGGGCGAGGGCTGGACCGCCATGCCATTAGCTCAGGAACGCGACATCCAGCTCATTCACCACCTGACGCTGACAACCGGGATAGACGATGACGTGGAAAATCTGGATGACCCAGCACCTGAAATCCTCAAGTTTTTGGCAAAGCCCGGTACCCGTTGGAGCTATCACAACGCGACCTACACGCTGCTGGAGCGCGTGGTGGAAAACGCCTCGGGAAAGGATTTCCAAAGTTTTTTCGAGAAAAATCTGGGAGATAGGATCGGGATGGATGGTTTTTGGCAGCAGACTGGGTTTAACAATGTCTTTTACTCCACCCCGAGATCGTTTGCCAGGTTTGGGCTACTGATGTTGGCCGGGGGAAACTGGGCTGGAGACCAGATTTGGTCGGGTGATTATTTTGATGGAATGAGCCAAACCTCCCAAGGTCTCAACCTGAGCTATGGCTATCTGACCTGGCTCAATGGAAAGGCGTCCTTCATGGTTCCCGGATCGCAGGCAACTATCCCTGGCTCTCTCATTCCTCAAGCTCCAGCGGATATGTATCAGGCGATGGGGAAAAACGGGCAGTTTTTGATGGTGATTCCTTCAGAGAACCTGGTTATTGTCAGGATGGGGAGTTCGGGCGGAGATGCGCTTGTGCCATTTTTGCTGATGCGTGACATTTGGCAGCGTTTGGATCAAGTGATCCACTAGAAATTCGGATTACTCAACTGTATTTTTCCATTTGATCATTGATCTTGTCAATGGTTAATGGTTTTTCCAGAAAACCGGAAACCACCTTGTATTCATCAGCTTTTTGGCGGTCTTGAAAATCTATAGAGCTGGACAGGATGACAATTTTGTCTTTCCTATGTGGGAAGGCTTCCAAATAGCGGTTGAGGAATTCCCAGCCATTCAAGACGGGCATATTGATGTCCAAAAAAATAAGCAGGCTGTTGTCTGGATTGAGTTGGCCTATTTTTTCGAGTGCATCTTCTCCTCCCAAAAACTCTTCAATCCGTGTACTTATCCCTATTTTTCCCAAAAGCCTCCTGTTGATCAGGTTGTTGATGGGGTCGTCATCCACTAAAAATACAGCATCAAAGTGAACCATTAAAATAGGGCGTCGGGTGATAGGTTGTGTAATTACACCAAAATACAATTATTCCCTTTGCGTAAAAAAGGTTTTAGCGGCTTTTTATTTGTAGTTGTATAGGCAGTCTAAAAATCAAGTAAATAAAAAAGGAGGCTTGAGCCTCCTTTTTGTTGATCTGGAAATCGGCATTACATCATGCCGCCCATTCCGCCGCCGCCCATAGGAGGCATTGCCGGAGCGTCTTCTTTCACATCTGCTACTACACACTCGGTGGTCAATAGAAGCGCTGCGATAGAAGCGGCGTTTTCAAGAGCCAATCGAGTCACTTTGGTAGGGTCGATGACTCCCGCTGCAAACAGATCTTCATAGATGTCTGTTCTCGCGTTGTAGCCGTAGTTTCCTTTATTTTCTCTGATCTTGTTGATCACTACAGACGGCTCGCCACCAGCGTTTGACACGATAGTTCTCAATGGAGACTCGATCGCCAGACGAATGATGTTGATACCAGTGTCCTGATCTTCGTTTTCGCCTTTCAGGTCAGCAAGTGCTTCTGCAGCTCTCACGAGAGCCACACCGCCACCTACTACGACACCTTCTTGAACTGCCGCTCTGGTAGCGTGCAATGCATCGTCTACACGATCTTTTTTCTCTTTCATCTCCACTTCAGTAGCAGCACCGATGTACAGGATAGCTACACCGCCAGAAAGTTTGGCAAGTCTTTCCTGAAGCTTCTCTCTGTCGTAGTCAGAAGTGGTCTTTTCGATTTGAGCTTTGATCTCGGCGATTCTGCCTTTGATGGCAGCTGCGTCACCTGCACCGTTGACAATGGTTGTGTTGTCTTTGTCGATGTTGATCTTTTCAGCTCTTCCGAGCATATCCGGAGTTGCATTCTCCAATTTGAAACCTCTTTCTTCAGAGATCACAGTTCCGCCAGTCAAGATCGCGATGTCTTCCAACATTGCTTTTCTTCTGTCGCCAAAGCCTGGTGCTTTCACAGCAGCTACTTTCAAAGCTCCTCTGATTTTGTTTACAACCAAGGTTGCCAAAGCTTCACCGTCCACATCTTCAGAGATGATCAACAAAGGCTTGCCTGACTGTGCTACTGGCTCAAGAACTGGAAGCAATTCCTTCATGGAAGAGATTTTCTTGTCGTAGATCAAGATGAATGGGTTATCCAGTTCAGCTTCCATTTTCTCGGTGTTGGTCACGAAGTAAGGAGAAAGGTAACCTCT
>CAZTJM010000269.1:0-4201 GCA_964613865.1 uncultured Limnohabitans sp.
GCTGGGATCGTCAATTCCTTGTATCCATGCGGAATGAACTCCTGCTTGTAATTGAAGCGGATCTGCTTCTGCATTGCCATCCTCAGAGAAGAGTAAGCTCCATCCGCTCCGATGACTACCTTGGGAACAAGAGTTTTCTCCCCCCCTGGAGTATCAAAGGTCACCTGGTTGCTTTGGAAGTCCACATCCACGCACTTGTGCTCGAAGTGGACAGCAGCTCCCAGCCGCTCAGCCTCTTCGACCAGCATTTGGTTGAATTTGCCCCTGGAGATAGAGTAGATCGCCTGGTTGGCATTGCCATAGGGGATAAAGCTGGTTTTGCCGTGCTCGTCGTGCACTTTTCTCCCGTACATCGGGATAGCCAACGGTAGCACTTTGTCTTTCAAACCCACCTGTTCCAGACTTTTCCAACCTCTATGGCTTAGTGCCATATTGATGGATCTGCCGGCTTCGGAATAGGGAGTTTTACGTTTGTCAGGCCGCTTGTCGTAGACTGAGACATCCAGCCCTTGGCGCTTGAGGTATATGGCCATCAGACTGCCGATCAGGCCGGCACCCAAGATGGTGATTTCGTTTTTTTTCATCGGATAAGTTTACCCACGCTTCTTTCAAGCGAATTTCTCCAAGGATTGTTCCAAAATCTGTGCAAATCGAAACACGTCCATGAAGCTGTTGTACAGCGGAGTAGGAGCAAGACGGATCACATTGGGATTTCTCCAGTCACCTACCACACCATGTTTATAAAACTCATCGAATACGGCTTTCCCTCCCCGATGAATCAGCAAAGATAACTGACAGCCTCTTTCCGCAGGATTTTTTGGGGTAATAATTTCCAAAACCCCTGATTCTCCGCTGATCTCATGGATGAGAAACTCCAAATAAGCGGTCAACTTTTCACTCTTTGCGCGGAGATTTTCCATTCCCGCTTCTTGAAAAATGTCCAAAGATGATTGATGCGCTGCCAAAGCCAAGACGTTGTTGTTGGCCAGCTGCCAACCGTCGGCTCCAAACATCGGTACAAAGCCTTTTTCCATCTTGAATCGCTCCTCCTCGTCATGTCCCCACCAGCCCGCAAAACGGGGCAAATCGGCACGCTCTGCATAGCGCTCATGGACAAAAATACCCGAAACATTGCCCGGGCCTGAGTTGAGATATTTGTAGCTGCACCAAGTGGCAAAATCCACATCCCATTCGTGAAGCTTCAGAACGGCGTTTCCAGCCGCATGAGCGAGGTCAAAACCCGCAACCGCGCCAACTTCATGCGCGGCGGCAGTGATTGCCTTCATATCAAAAAGCTGCCCGGTATAATATTGCAGACCGGCCATGTTGACCATAGCCAGGGAATCTCCTTGCTTTCTGATTTCAGCCAAAATATCCTCTGTGCGCAGGGTATGCTCTCCCGGCCTGGGACTCAGTTCTACAAGCACGTCAGCCGGATCCAAGCCATGAAACTTGACCTGGGATTCGAGCATGTATTGGTCCGAAGGAAAAGCTCCCGCTTCCACTATGATCTTGTACCGCTCTTCGCTCGGTCTATAAAACGAAACCATCAACAAATGAAGATTGACGGAAAGATTGTTCATCGCCACCACTTCATGTTCGTGCGCTCCAACTATCTCAGCCAGTGCCGGCTTGGATTTTTTGCGAATGTGAAACCAGGCATCTTCCCCATGGAAATGTCCGTCTACTGCCAAATCCGCCCAGTTGTTTAATTCTCGCTCTAGATGGTCTTTGACGGATTTGGGTTGTATGCCCAGCGAATTGCCGCAAAAATAGATGGCTTCCTTTCCATTTACTTTCGGAAAGTGAAATCGCGATCGGAAAGACGCCAAGGGGTCTTGGGCGTCCATTTGGAGGGCGAAGGATTGGGAAAATTCGAAATTCATATTTTGTTCAACGGTCGAAAAGACCACCGTCCACCTCCCGTCATTATTGTGTTTTAAGCTTGATTGCCAAGCTCAATTCTTGGCAAAAACGGCTATCGACAGTCGTCTGTGGACTGTTGACTAGGCCTACTTCTCCATATAAGTCCCGCAAGCCTTGCAGGTTCTCAGGTTATCATTGGACCAGAAGCGCTCCATGATCGGAGGCAGCTGGGAGACGATGTCAGTGAGCTCGACGTATTCCTCATGCAGCTTTTCCCCGCAGTTTTCGCAGTGCCAGATGAAACCATCCATCTCTCCAGCCTGTCGGTATCGCTCGATCACCAAGCCAACCGTATTTGCCGGGCGGCGCGGAGAATGGGGAACCTTTCCGGGCAAGAGGAATATTTCACCCTCCTTTATCGCAATATCCTTTGGCTTGCCGTCTTCGATGATTTTTAGCACAATGTCACCTTCCAACTGGTAGAAAAACTCCTCGCTTTCGTCATAATGGTAGTCCTTTCTAGAATTCGGACCGCCCACAACCATGACGATGAAATCATCGTTTCCTTTGTACACTTGCTGGTTGCCGACAGGCGGCTTGAGCAGGTGGCGGTTTTCATCGATCCATTTTTTGAAATTGAAGGGTTTTGCTACAGCCATAGGTCCAAAGGAATTGTTGAAAGGCCTAAAAGTAGGCATAAAGCTGTTCTTTTTTTGCCTTATTTTGCTCGAAAACCTCCCCTTTCTATGAAGTATCCTGTAGCTGATATGCACTGTGACCTCTTGTCTTTTTTGGCCAAAGTTCCCGGCGCTGATCCTTTTGATTCCACTCAAATTGCCTGTGCATTTCCCTGGATGAAAGCCGGTGGGATGAAAATGCAGGTCATGGCCATCTACACCGATGTCAATCCCGACAGCATGGATTTGGCGAGCAAGCAAGCCAGGATTTTTGCGGATTTGCTTCAAAACGAAGCCGGTACCGTCACCAGGTTTGATTCGGAATACGTTCAAAATCAGGACAATCAAGAGCCTATTGGCATCATCGCTTCGGTAGAAAACGCGGCTGGATTCGGACATGAAAATGCCACATGGACCGAGATTTACGCTCAGTTTGACTCAATTGTCGATACAGTCGGGCAGCTGGCGTACATCAGTCTGACTCACCATACCGAAAATCGCTTTGGGGGAGGCAACTACACCGAAGGGATCGGACTAAAAGAGGACGGGAAAAGGCTGCTAGACTATATGGCTGGCAAGCAGATTCCCATCGACCTTTCCCACACTTCCGATCTGCTTGCAGAGGGAATCCTAAAACATATCGACCGACACCATTTGCCGATTCCGGTCATTGCCAGCCATTCTAATTTCCGGAAAATGTGGGATCACAAGAGGAATCTGACCGACGAGTTTGCCAAGGAAATCATCGATCGGGGCGGGATTATCGGAGTGAATTTCCTCAGGGCATTCTTGGATACGGAAGTACCAGAGCGCTTATACGAACATTTGGAATACGGAGCCAAACTGGGCAAAAATGCGATCTGCTTCGGCGCAGACTTCTTTTATACCAAGGACTTTCCAGACCCGAAGCGGCATCCCTTTTACTTTCCCTTGGCAGAGAATGCCAGCAAATATCCCGATATTCTGGAGCATCTGAGCGCCAGTTTGCCCGAGGCCCAGCTTCGCAAAATGGCTTTCGAAAATGTCTTTAACTTTTACCAAAAACTCTGGAGCTGATGTCTAGCCATCATTTTGTCAAAGAGCAGCAAGAGCCCGCTGTTTTTATCCTGAATACCGAAGGACTCGGTTTTGACGCGGTTTCGCCGCTTTTGGAGTGGGTGCCCACTGTCTTGGTCTGGCAGGAATGCATGGATCAGGTCTTGAGCTGGGGGATCAAGGTAGATGTGATTATCGCTGAGGAGGCTTTTCAAAAAGAAAATCTCCACCTGCTGGAGGAGCAATATCCTGTCCGATTTTTAACTGCCACCGTGGCCACCTTTCTCCATGAAGGCCTGCAATACCTGCTAGCTTCCCAACACAAGGGAGCCCATCTGGTGGGCTTCGACCATTCCAAACTCGAGACCCTGACCGCCGAGGCGGAGCTTCTTGACTTGACCGTTTTGGACGAGGGATGGAAGTACTATCCGGTCAAAAACAGGGATTTCAAAAAGTGGTTTGTCGCCTCGACCATCCGTATCCTTGGAAGGGAAGGCATGCCTTTGGAGATCGCCAATTCGGACGGTAAGCTCTTTCTGCCGCTTTTCTACTTGACCCAAGTAGAAGTGCCCGAAGGCATCACCGAGATCAAGGGAGCGGACTTGTTTTGGGTGGGGGAAGAG
>CAZTJM010000270.1:0-4198 GCA_964613865.1 uncultured Limnohabitans sp.
CGCAAGTAGTTGGCAGGTACATAGACCGCGTTGCCATCAGGAGTGACACCCGAAGCTCTCAGTTCTTTTTCCCCTTGGGCTTGTGCTTCGGCATACACGCCTTCCAGCTTTCCTTTTCTTACTGCATCTATATGACCTACCAAAGAGTAGGCTTCTTTCTTTCCGGTGGAAATGGTGGGTACGCTTACACCGGTGTTGGCAGCTTGTCTGGCTTCAAAAGCTTCTACCTTCTCAGCGGATTCAATACTTCTTTTCAGTGCTTCCACTTTCTCAAACTTGGTGTCAAAATCAGTCTGTTCGGCATCGTTTAGGTTTCTTTCCTCAGTCTTTGCCACGTCCAACAAAGCGGACATTTCCGATTCAACGGCCTTGAGTTGTTTTCTTAATTCTATACTTTTTTTCATGTGTAGTCTTTTACTGGTAATTATCAGGGCATCAATTGGCTGGACAGTAGTTTCAGCCTGTTCTCGTTTAGGGTGGAATACTGCTTGGACAGGGCTATTGCCATGCTTTCCTTGAACTCGTCAAAAGCTCGTACACCGGAATAGGTGTCATTGTAGGCAGGTACTGTCACCGGGCTTACATCGTAGATCCCCTTGAAGCTGGTGATGGTTCGTAGGTAGTCAGTACCACGTTTCTCCCATTTTTGCCCGTTTTCGTTGATTCTGAAGGCAAAGCTTGATTTGGAGATGTTGCCCTTTCTGATGTTTAAATAGAGGTCTTTGATATAGCTTACTTCTTCATCCACCTCAAAGCGGTAAAACAAGCCGGTGTCATCCACGGTAAGCTGTAGTGTCTCCACTTCGCTGTTTTTTCTAGCCAGCACATAGTTGGGATTGTGGTTGAACAAGGCGACCACATCGCTTAAATCAGCGTTGTCCAAGGAGCCTCTTTCAATGATTTCCCTGAATCCTCCTAGGTCTTTGCTTTCCTGTCCAAACTTCAGCGCGTATCCTTCGATGTAGTTTCTGTCTTCTTCCTGTACTGTCCGGTATTCGATGTTTTCAAATAGGCGTACTTCTTTTATGTTGTTCATGGTAAGGGTCATTGTGGGTTAGGGTCTGGTGATTCCAAGTCTTCCGCTTTCGCGTAATCCAATCTTGCCTTGGAGTCCCAGAAGCGTTTGGTAATGGATGTGGGTATGAGGTTGGCCTGTATGTAGGTGTCACCTTTGGTTTCACCGGCCATGTCTTCCAGCTCCCTGATTTCTTCGGGACTGATGGCACCCAGATAGAAAAGTGATTTGTAGAACTCGCCTCTGGACTTGCTGTCACCTCTTAACAGGCTGTTGACGCTTGCCTTGACATAGTAACCTGATAGGATCTCGCTTTTGGTGAAAAGCTTGGTCTGTAGTTCCTGTTCTATCTTGGTGACTAGTGGCAGCAATGAAGTCTGGTAAAACTGTATGTTGTCCTGTTCAATGCCTGATCCAGTGTTGCGTTCTGCCTTGAGCATGAAGACAGGCAGGTTGAGCATGTTGGCTATTTCCTGTGTCTCAAACTCCCTGCTTTCCAAAAACTGGGTCTGTGATGGATCTAGGTTGATGTTGTCCAGCTTCATCCCGTCTTCGAGAAACAGAATCCTTTTGCCGCTTCTTCCTGAAAAGTTGTTGGTCAGCTCCTTTCTAAGTACTTCCTTTTGACGGTCGTTGAGTGCCTTGTCATAGGTGATGGTACCCCTGATACTGGAAGCTTCACCGGTGTAGACCTTGTTGGTATAGTCCACACTGTTGACGTTTATCTGTATGTTCTTCTTGAAGTTGGTGACGATATCTTCTCCCAGTAAACCGGCACCCACATTTTTAAAATGGATCAAGTCCGTGTTGATGATGGTTTTGTTGGCGTTTCCGTCAAACTTGAAGTAAAGCTTGCCGTCAAAAATGATCGCCTCTACATAGTGGTAGCTGATGATGTCAAACGCTACGGGTGTGCCTTTGTCATCCCTAATGATCAACGCAAAGCTGTTTCCTTTCAGCAGCATGATCAGCACCATGGTATTGAAGAACTCAAAGCTGGTTTGGTACTCGTTGGGCTTGTGCTTCAGCAGGTAGTACAGGTCACTGCTACGTTGTATCTCTTTGTCTTTGTAGATCCGAAAGGGGAAGGATGCAATACTGTTGGACAGGATGTTTACCCCTTTCCAGAAAGATGCTATGGTCAGGGCTTTGTCCGTCACGTCTTCACCCAAGCCCAATTCATCAATGCTGATCAGTTGGGGGATATGAAGCTGTTTGTCCAGACCAAAGCCAAAAAGTTTCTTGAAGTTCATTGGCGTTTATTCCTAATTAGGAATGCCTCAATCCGAAGTGATGTCTGTGATCTTCTGCTTCAGCTTGGTAAGAATGCCCATGCTGACCACGCCCACTTCAGACAGGTTTTCGGCTATACTGATCAGTTGTTGTCCGGTGAAGACGGCATAGAAGATGGAATAGAGTGGCACAAACACCAGTGAGTAAGTACCTGCTAGCTGTAGCA
This sequence comes from uncultured Limnohabitans sp., assembly GCA_964613865.1. Lineage (GTDB taxonomy): Bacteria > Bacteroidota > Bacteroidia > Cytophagales > Cyclobacteriaceae > Algoriphagus. The sequence continues at coordinate 2,475 of CAZTJM010000270.1, forward strand.
GTGCCAATAGCAGGATGCTGCAAAACAGGGTAATCAATACCCTTGGAAACTTTTTGCTTACTAGCTTTTGGTCTTCCCATGCTTGGGGAATGGGTTTGCCTTCCTTTTTGTGCTTTCTGATTTTTAAACTGAAGTAGATGGCCTTTCCTATGCCCGTCAAAAAGTCGATGACATACAGCGCCATCAAAAAGTAAATCCCGCCTGTGCTGACAAAGATCCATGTAAACAGGGAGTCGATAATCAAAAAGAAAGGGATAAGGTACTTGGTGATAAAAACTGTATCGATAGACCTGAACAAGCATTTGGCCACTTCAGCCATGCTTTTGAATCCGTACATTTTTTATCTCTAATTAGAATCCAATCAATGCAGGCAGGTTTATAATGCAAAGAAGCCAGCATGGTCATAAGGGCTAGCAGCATTGGCTTCATCTTCGATTTCCTGTGCCATGTCCCTGTCCCATTGGCCTACAGCCATCACCAGTGCCACCACTGCATCTATCTTTTCCTTGCTTCGTTCTTTGCTCAGTTTGACGTTGCCAGCGTCATCCTTGACGATCTTTACATTGGACATACACCACTTTAAAACAGGGTTGTCGTTGTGCTTCAGCTTTTCATCGATCACCAGTGTTTCGGTCTTTTTGATGGCAGGGGATTGGGACTTGAAGCCCTGACCAAAAGCGGCAAAGGTGAAGCCTTCCACTTCCAACCTGCTTACAATCTGGTCTGCTCCCCAACGGTCATAGGCAATGTTTCTGATGCTGAATTTCTCGGAAAGCTCCATGATCTTGTTGAAGATGTAGTCATCGTCCCTGCCTCGCTTATCGGTCAGATACAGGTGGTTTGCCTTGTTGTTAGCCCATCCCAGAAAAGCTTTACCGGCAGCTATGTTGTCCTTTTTCTGTGCTGACTCATAGGGTATAAAGGTGTAATTCAGCGTTCTATAGGTGCCATTGGGCATGGGAAAGAAAAGCACAAAGCTGTTCAAGTCCCTGTTGTTTGCCAGATCCAAACCAGCCCAACATTCCATGCCCAATAAATCATCTTCGGTGTAGTTGTCCTGGACTGTCATCCAGTCGTGGTTGGCTATCCAGCTTTCGGCATTGTCCACCCAGATATTGAGGTGTAGCTGTTTAAAAGTGTTCAGGTAGCTTGGCATTTGTCTAGCCTTGGCTATCTGTTCTTCCAGATAGGATTCCTTGATAGACTTGCCAAATGAAGGGTTTGCCAGCTTGACATTCTCCATGCTCAGAAGCTGGTTGATGTCATCGTAATCTATGGCTTCATAAACCACAGGCAGGAAGGTTTCATCAATGATGATTTCTTCGAGTATCTTTTTGCTGTAGTCGTACAAACTGAAACAAGGGCTTGTCCGGTCGTTGCCAGCGGTGGTGATGGTCAGCAGCAAAGGTTCTTCCCTTGCACCCATAGAGGTTTTTAATACATCGTACAGATCACTGTTCTTGTGTACATGGTATTCATCCACCAAAGCAAAGTTGAGGTTAGCCCCATGGATACCACCAGCCTCACTGCTTATCACCTTGAAGAAGGAATCAGTCTTGCCGTACTCGATGCTGTTTCTGAGTGTGGAAAGGTTCTTTCTGAGTGTAGGATTGTTCCTGACCATCCCTGAAATGATGTCAAAGCTGATTCGGGCTTGGTCTCTGGTAGAAGCTCCAGCCACCAGTTCACCACCCTGTTCACCGTCACCTACCAGCATGTAGATG
>CAZTJM010000271.1:0-4177 GCA_964613865.1 uncultured Limnohabitans sp.
CGGATGAGTCTTCTTGGGATTGCCGTCCCATGCACAACAATGGAAGCAGAAAGGTCAGGATGAAAAAGAGCTTGTTCATGGCAATTGGGGTATGGGGATGGATTTGGGGAATTGCAGCAAATAATCTTGGGTTGAATCGTCCATGGGGTTAGTATGACTGGGAATTGTAACTGTCTGCCGTAGACTTTGCGCTTTTGTCCCTTTCGCGTCTATCCAGATAAAGCTTCAGCACCATTCCAAATGCGTCGACCCTGGAAATGGAGGGTTCATTGGAAAACTGGTGGTTCCAAAAGGATTCGTACGCCAGATGCCTGGTTACCTTAACTTCGAGTCCCAGCTGAAACCTAAACCTATTTAATTGGGACTGTCCGAGATTCGCATAGTATTCCATAAAGCTGGAGACGGTGAAAAAAAGGTATTCGGTACGGAAGTCCCGCTCGAGGGCCAACCTGGGCCTGTACCGGGTGCTAAAATCCCCCTCATTGAAGCGGAAGTCAAAACGATTTCGTAGTGTAAGGAGGATTGAGGCCGGGAGTATGGTACGACCATCGGCTTGTAGCACGTAAAGGTTTTCCTGAAACGGATCCTCCGCACTTGCCGGAGACGCACTCATTTGATAGCCTCCCCGCAGCCGCAGGTAGGTGCCGGGCAATTCCTCCAGATGGTTTACACGCCTTTTGGCCAATATCGGAAAAGCGAACAGGTCAAGAAATATCCCAATTGATCCATCGGTATAGTTGGAGGAGTCTTTTTTTGTCCCCGAGGCCGTTGCATACAGCCTCAGCTTGTCATTTACCCTATAAAACACGTCAATCGAGGGCCAGACTTCCTGTGTCTTTCTTGCCAGTTGTCCGACTGCCAATCCCTGGATACAGCAGGTAGCCAGTAGAGAGCCAAGGAAAAAAAGGGGTTTTGTCATTTGGGCTGCCGTTGAAGCCTAGCGTCGACCTTGGGTGATGTTGTCTTTTGGGTGAAAGACAGCCTCTACTGGTCTGGCTGTCTTGTCGCTTCCCAAGTAAGTCGGTTTTGTCCATTTTGAAAGATTTTGCTAGCATTTAACGGTTAATATCCAGCTGATATCCCCGTGTAGTTGGGGAAATCCGTATCCCGAAACCAAGAGGTTGACGTTCGGTTCGGAACGGTGGAGTCGACCGCGACTGGTATTCAAAAAAACTTGTCCAATCGGCAAAAACGCTCCAAATCTTCCACAAAAGAGTTCGGATCCTGAATCGCCAGCTCCACCTGATGGCACAAATTTCCAGATATCGCCCTTGTAATGAAACAAGTCCAACGCAGCATCCTTTTTCACTAAAAAAATCCTGCAGCTGGTGTAATCTTCAAGAATTCGAACATGTGCTCAGAAAACAGTTTGTTTCCGAGCTTAATGATGCGATATCCATTAGCTTTTCAAGCTAAATCAGTACCACCTTCATGCCTTTGCCTCCAAATCCACTCATTGGCCCAAGCCTTCCAGTTCCGGATCGGCTTCCCGCGAAAAGTTGTCCAACCGTTTTCGTCATGGATTCTGAAAAATTCTTTTGCATCGGTCGGCAACGCCCTCTTCTGGATAAAGTAGATTTCCACCATGAGGGGGGAAGGAGGAATTATACTTCCGTACCCTGTCCCTAATTCTTTGGGGTTAGACACGGCTCCAAGGCAATGTATCGCCAGGCCTGCGTTCGTTCTTGGTGCTCGTTTCAAGCATCTTTTCAATCTCCTCCCTGTCATAGTAAAGAACTCCCCCAAGTTTCGTGTAAGGCAAAGATCCATTGATTCGCAGGTTCTGTAGTGTCCCCGACGATACGCCAAGCAACTTTTTCACCTCTGCAGTTTTGAGCCAGCGCTTGCCTGATTCCTTTGCTCCGGAGCTCAGAAGCTTTGCAATCTCTGCTACTAATTCGACCCTGAATTCTTGGAGATCGTCCCTGGTGATGATTTCAACAGCCATTTCCTATTGGTTTGATTTGATGCTAAAAAAAGCAATTTGACTTCAAGAATATCCACACTCAAATCCGAAGTCGGCTCAGATGGCCTTCAAAACAGTAGGGATAGAATTGGGAATTAATTTATCTCGCAGCGAAGCCATATCCTGGCTCAGCTTTTTCTAGACCACCCTTACGTGCCCCATTTAAAAAATCAATTCCCAACTGGACTAAATTTGCGTCACCAAGCTGGGAAACGGGCAGGGATAAGTACATGCAGTCAGAAAGCTATTTTCAGTTTCCAATTTGTTCATTATTTTAATTTGTTCACGAATCGTGAACACGCTCTTTTTGTGAACATGAAAGATGAGGAAATAATCGCGCAGACATTTCAAAACCTGTTCCCCATACTGCATTGTGAGGGAAAATGGGAACCGCACGCCAAAAAAGAACTGGATGCTTATATCACCTTGAAATTTCCAGATGGGGATATCCGCTTTGACGCTGAAGTCAAGCAAGAGGTACTTCTACCCGGCAAAAAACTATTGACTTCCTCTGGATCAGGGCCAAGCGGTCCCGTTGTCCGATGTTCCGATTGTTCCAGAATCATGAAGCTTGGGTGTTGCCGAGAACACAACTTTGACACTAAATCCACCCAATTCTCAGAAAGTCAAAAGGAGAAGTGGAAAAAGTTGGGATAAAAAACCAACCGGTCAGGGATCGATTGGTTTTTGGTTTCAGTAACTCAACATCAGATAGCATGAACTATCCAAAATCGTATTGGCAGGGGACCCTACTTTGGTTCCTCCTTCCAAAGTGACCTGATGGTAACCTCCTGTCCGTAGCCTATTGGGCAATCTGCGGATTCGGAATTAGCCCGATAGTTACCCCCACTGGTATTCGGGTTGGATATCATCCGGGTTCCCGGAATCTGGAGGTGGCCGTTTGGATCGGTGGATTTAAGCCAGTGAAAAGCATATTCCAACCAACTGTTTCTTTCCGATTTTGGCAGTTGGGCAAACCAGGATATTTCATCCCAGCCCCATACAAAATGCGAAGTGGTATCTGCCTCATTGGGAAACGGGCCCCTGCCAAAATTATCAAACTCAACCAGGTAGGGAAGGCTTTCGCATCTCCATCCTGAAGGAGTCAATACACCCTTGCTCTTTAGATATATCGCATCCAAATGACCAACCTCCAAAATGCCTTTATTTGGTTCGTCTACCACTTCCTTTACCCGAAGCGGAAAGGAATTGAAGTCTATCAAGCTCACACCGCCATTTGAAAACTCTCCTTTCGGAACATGGGCATCCAAAATTACCCAACCTCTCCTGGCCTGCTGTTTTGCCTTCTGTCGTATTTTCTTGATCAGAGACTTCCAGTGCAGACGCCCGGGATCATTCATTCCTATAAGCTCCACCTGCCCCAGATGAAAAGCCTCCACCCCTATCCCCATATAGCTCGAAGCCAAAAAATAAAACCAGAGCTTGGTTTCCAGCCTACTGATGTCAGGAACGCTCTTTCCCTTGCCCCAGTGGTCGACAAAGACACCGCCGTCATTCAACATCAATGGGTAGGAGAAATTTCTTTCTTCGGAAGGAAGGTCAAAATCTTCAAAGACCCAGGGTGGTATGGAAACTGAATCAACTTCGGTTGTGACAATCTCAAAAAGGCAGCCCTGCAGGATCATTTCAGGGTCAGAGCCATGTAGGTCATCAAGGATCAATTGGGCCTGATCCCAAAATTCCGGCTGGTTCAACCGCGATTCCCCACCCCAGCGGTAGATGGCTCTTCCAATGAATTTAGCCCCGATATCTTTGACCATCCGAACGTCATCGGCATGAAAGGTGTATTCCCGCCCGCCCTCCGGACGGTCTGGAATAAGCAGGTAAACCATCGTGATTGCCCTTTCAAGGTAATTTTCAAGCGTCTGGCGGGAAACACCAGATGAATCAAAATAATATGGTGATTTGAAAGTCTGCTGCACCTGGCCTGTTGAAGTCCCGGCAAGCAAGCTGAACAGGATGAATGACAAAAACCGCAAAAGTCCGTTCATGTGTAGTTAGTTATTCATTACCCGATCAGGTTTCCTTCTGCGTCCCACTCGGCGACTTTGCCTCGATCCTCGGGCTTGAGGTAGAGGGAGAGGTACTCCTCGGGGTTGGACAGGCCGTGCCTGTCCAGGACGTTTTGGGGTACCCCGTCCCAGACGTTGGGCTGGTTGCCGCGGTAGTCCATATACTTCCAGCCCGCCT
>CAZTJM010000272.1:0-4172 GCA_964613865.1 uncultured Limnohabitans sp.
ACCATTATAATCCAGTATATAAAAATCTAAAGTGCCTCACCGACCTGAGGCACTTTTTTATTTAGCATAAATATGACCCTGAGCAATCTTAAGAAATACAGTTGGGAAATAAGCGACAACGACGAACATCCGGCGGGCAAAGCCATGCTGTATGCCACTGGCTTGAGCGACAAAAAGATGAAACAGCCTTTTGTAGGGATAGCGAGTTGTGGCTATGAAAGTAACCCCTGCAATATGCACCTCAATGACTTCGCCGGTCTGATCAAGCAATCCTCCCAGGAATATGATCTGACCGGTTTGGTTTTTAATACCATTGGTATTTCCGACGGTACGTCCATGGGGACTCTGGGAATGCGCTACTCTTTGGTTTCCAGGGAGATCATTGCCGATTCCATCGAGTCCTTCATCCTCGGTCATTCCTTTGATGCCTGCATTGCCGTGCCTGGCTGTGACAAAAATATGCCCGGGGCGATCATGGGATTGTTGAGAACCAATCGTCCTGCCATCGTGCTTTACGGTGGTACCATTGCCTCCGGTCACTACAAGGGAGAAAAACTGAACATCGTGTCGGCATTTGAAGCGTTTGGAAAGCGCGTACAGGGCACCATTTCTGACGAAGATTATGACGGCGTGATCCGCAACGCTTGTCCTGGCAAGGGAGCTTGTGGGGGAATGTACACCGCCAACACCATGAGCTCGGCGATCGAGGCCATGGGGATGTCTCTTCCTTACTCCTCTTCTTATCCTGCAAATTCTGCCGAGAAACTGAGAGAATGCCAAGAAGTCAACAAATACATGCGGATTCTCTTGGAGAGAGATATCAAACCGAAGGACATCATCACCCGCAAAAGCATCGAAAATGCGGTTCGTGTGACGATCGCCTTGGGCGGAAGTACCAACGCGGTGCTCCACCTTTTGGCTATCGCCAAAACAGCCGAAGTGGACTTCACCTTAGAAGACTTCAAGGCAATCAACGCGACTACCCCGATGTTGGGCGATTTCAAGCCTTCAGGGAAGTTTATGATGGAGGACCTACATGAGCAAGGGGGACTTCCTGCATTCATGAAGTACTTCTTGGACAAAGGATACCTTCACGGTGACTGCATGACAGTGACCGGCAAAACATTGGCAGAAAACCTCGAGCATATTGATGCCATCGTCCCTTCGATGGTCAATGTCATCCATCCAGTGGAGTCCCCGCTGAAGAAAACAGGACACCTCTGTATCCTAAAGGGGAATCTCGCACCGGAAGGTGCTGTGTCCAAGATCACGGGAAAAGAAGGAACCTCCTTCACTGGACCCGCCAGAGTGTTTGATTCCGAGCAGGAAGCCAATGATGCGATCCGTGATCACCAAGTCAAATCCGGTGATGTGATTGTGATCAGAAGCGTAGGCCCTAAAGGTGCGCCAGGAATGCCGGAAATGCTAAAGCCAACTTCGATGATCATCGGGGCAGGGCTTGGCTCTGATGTGGCGCTGATCACCGACGGGAGATTCTCCGGTGGGACGCACGGATTCGTCGTTGGACACGTTACTCCTGAAGCTTGGAGCGGTGGGCCGATTGGGCTTTTGAAAGACGGAGATATCATCACTATCGATGCCGATGGCTTAAATTTATCAGTCGATGTGTCGGAAGAAGAATTTGCAAGCCGCCGTAGTACCTGGTCTCCCCGCCCAATCGAAGGGCTTCAAGGAACACTCAAAAAATACAACAAACTTGTGGCAACCGCTTCTGAGGGTTGCGTAACAGATAAATTTTAAGCCTATGAAGGACATGATGATCAGAGGTGCGGACATAGTTGTCCGGTCACTTATCGCTGAGCAGGCAGAAGTTATTTTTGGGTACCCCGGTGGAGCGATCATGCCGGTGTACGATGCGCTCTACGACTATCATGAGCAAATAAAACATGTGTTGACCCGACACGAGCAAGGCGCTATTCATGCTGCTCAAGGCTATGCGCGAGTCTCTGGCAAAGTCGGGGTCTGCTTAGCTACTTCAGGCCCAGGGGCAACCAACCTCATCACTGGTTTGGCTGACGCTCAAATCGACAGCACGCCGTTGGTTTGTATCACCGGTCAGGTAGCAGCCCATTTGTTGGGAACTGATGCCTTTCAAGAAACTGATGTGGTCGGTATTTCAATGCCAGCTACGAAGTGGAATATTCAGGTTCGAAGAGTTGAAGATATAGCCCCAGCTATCGCAAAAGGCTTTTTCATTGCCCGTTCTGGTAGGCCAGGGCCTGTTTTGATAGATATTACAAAAAATGCCCAGACGGATTTTGGGGAGTTTAACTACGTTCCCTGCTTGGGATTCAGGTCTTACAAAACCTACGAAGCGGTAGAAAAAACGAAAATTCAAGAGGCTGCCGAGCTGATCGACAAGGCCGAGAGACCTTATTTGCTTTTTGGGCAGGGAGTGGTTTTGGGAAAAGCAGAAGCTGAGTTGAAGTTCTTCTTGGACAAATCCGGAATTCCGGCTGCGTCTACGCTCTTGGGCTCAGGCGCCTTGCCTCAGGACCATCCAAATTATGTTGGGAAATTGGGTATGCATGGAAACTACGCCCCAAATATGCTTACCAACCAGTGCGATGTTCTCATTGCGGTTGGGATGCGATTTGACGACCGGGTAACGGGAGATCTGAAGCGCTACGCCAAGCAGGCAAAAGTTATCCATCTTGAGTTGGACCCAGCAGAAGTCAACAAGAATGTGAAAGCAAATGTCGCTGTGGTTGGTGATTGCAAGGAAAGCCTTTCTATGCTTACTGCGGCAATTGAAGCCAAAAAGCACGAATCCTGGATGGCTCGTTTCCGTGAATTTGAGCAGCAGGAGAAGGCTGCGGTAATGCAACACGATATCACGCCTACCAAACTCGGCTTGACTATGGGTGAAGTCATTCATCAGATCAACCAATACAAGGCCGACGATGCGGTTCTAGTCACGGACGTTGGGCAGCACCAGATGATCGCATGGAGGTATTTCAACTACAAAAAGACAAGAACCCAGGTGACATCAGGAGGTTTGGGTACCATGGGTTTTGCCCTTCCGGCTGCACTCGGTGCGCAGTTGCATGACTATTCCCGCCAGGTCATCTGCGTAGTTGGCGACGGGGGGATCCAAATGACTATCCAGGAGCTGGGAACGATCATGCAGACCAAAGCGCCGGTGAAAATCGTGTTGTTGAATAATAACTATCTAGGAATGGTGCGCCAATGGCAGCAGATGTTCTTTGACAAACGCTATTCGTTTACAGAATTGGACAATCCGGAGTTTATCAAGATTGCCGAAGCCTACAATATCAAATCCCAGAAAGTTTCTGATCGGGCCGACCTGAAGGAGGCCATCGAAGACATGTTCATCCACGACGGGCCGTTCTTTCTGGAAGTGGTCGTCGAAAAAGAGGACAACGTATTTCCGATGATAGCCACGGGCTGTTCGGTAGAAGAGGTAAGACTTAGCTAATCCCAATCTATGAAGCGTTACACCATTTTCGTCATTACCGAGAATTTCATCGGAATTCTCAACCGGATCACCATCATTTTTACCCGCCGGGGGATAAATATTGATGCTCTTACGGCTTCTGAAAGCCGTATTCCAGGAATTCACCGAATCACCATCGAGGTGACGGCCAACGAGGACACGGTCATCCAGCTCGTCAATCAGATCGAGAAGATCATCGATGTGATCAAGGCCTTTTATCACGAAGATGAGGGAGTGGTCTATCAGGAGATCGCACTGTACAAGATTCCCGTTTCGCGTTTGGACGGTGGCTTGGAAAAGATCATCCGCCAGCACAACGCTAAGATAATCGCAGCCGAGCCGGAATTTGTGGTATTGGAACTCACCGGCCACAAGGAGCAAACTCAGGAGCTGCTGGAAATCCTCAAAGGCTACGGCCTGCTGGAATTCGCAAGATCTGGACGGGTAGCGGTGGCCAAGCGCATGCTTACCATAGAATCATTCATCAAGTAATTATTTCAATCGAAGCAACGACAAACTATTAAACCTTATATCATGAAATCGAGCGCGGCGAGGTTCTTCCGCCTTTAAGTTGATCCTAAACCATGCGAGATTCCATATAGCCTTCAAAAATCAAACTATAAACTTATGAAATTAAAATTCGGCACAGTTGAAGAAAACGTAGTAACCAGGGATGAATTTCCATTGGAAAAAG
>CAZTJM010000273.1:0-4122 GCA_964613865.1 uncultured Limnohabitans sp.
GATTGGCGAACTCAAGTCGTCGGTTGGCTCCGGCACTCTGCGTGTGCGCCTGCGCGACGCTGCTCAGCGCCCGCAGGCGGAAACCATCGTTTCCGAAACCCTTCGCGTGCCGGTTTATCTCGAAAACGACCTTGAAAAAATCAAAAAATATTGCCTTCGGGATGTGGAGGTCACTGCCCGCATCTATATGGCCATGCACCCACAGCTGGACGAGCTCGTGATAGAAGTGGGCCAGCCAGAAGAAACAAAAAAAGATCACAAAGATTAATGTCTAAGGCATACAAATCTTTTTACCTTAGAAAAAAGTCACCCACATCATGGGAAGAAAACCAGATAGAAAAAACTCAAAACATAAAACAGGCGGTCCGTCCAACGATGCAGCCAACTTAGCCAGAAGAATCCTCCAGTTTCTGGACGCACATTACGGGGAGGAATTCAATTCGAAGCAAATCATCAAGCGCTTGGAAATCCGAGACTCACTCAACAAGGGGGGAGTCGAACCAGTCCTCTACAAGCTGGTGGAGTCAGGCGCAGTGTCCCGCAATTCCAGGAACTACTTCAGCTCCACCAAAGATCCGGATTTCGTAACAGGCACGGTCGACTACGTGAATCCCCGGTTTGCCTTCATCATTCAGGATGACCCGAATGCAACCGGCGGCGATATCCTGGTCAAAGAAGCCGATCTCAAACAAGCGCTCGATGGCGACAAAGTCCGGGTGATGGTTTTCCCATTAAGAGGCAAAACAGGCAGGACGGAAGGTCGGGTGCTTGAAGTCCTTGAACGGAGCAGGGATGAATTCGTCGGCCGGGTGGAAATTTCCCCACGTTTCGCCTTCATCGTACCGGATTTCAAGAAGATGCACAAGGATATCTTCGTACATCGGGGAGATCTCAAGGGTGCCGAGCACAACGAAAAAGTAGTGGTCAAACTCACCGAGTGGCGAGAGGGTGACAACAACCCCACCGGCGAAGTGATTCGCGTATTGGGCAAAGCTGGCCTACATGAAGTGGAGATCCACTCGATCATGGCCGAATTTGGTTTGCCCTTCGAATATCCACAGGAGCCCGACGCAGAAGCCAATGCCATCTCCGACAAGATTACGACGAAGGAAATAAAGGCGAGAAAGGATTTCAGGGATGTGCTGACCTTTACGATAGACCCCGCTGATGCAAAAGACTTTGATGACGCCATCTCCTATCGAGAGTTGGAAAACGGCAATATCGAAGTAGGTGTGCACATCGCGGACGTCACTCATTATGTGAAACCTAAGACGGCTTTGGAAAAAGAGGCCTACAACCGCGCGACATCCGTCTACTTGGTAGACCGCACGATACCGATGCTACCCGAGCGATTGAGTAACGGACTGTGTTCGTTGCGGCCGAAGGAGGACAAGCTGACCTTCGCTTGCGTCTTTGAGATGGATAGAAGCGGGCGTGTGGTAAAGCACTGGATAGGCCGAACCGTGATCCATTCCGATCGAAGATATGCCTATGAGGAGGCGCAGGAGTGCATCGATACGCAATCCGGTGACTTTTTCCAAGAACTGACGCTTCTCAATGAGATAGCCAAAAAAATCCGCAAGAAGCGTTTTGATCATGGCGCGGTCAACTTCGAAACAGTCGAAGTCAAATTCAAACTGGACGAGGCCGGAAAGCCATTGGGGCTTTTTGTCAAAGAGCGCAAAGACATCCACAAGCTCATCGAAGAATTCATGCTCCTGGCCAACAAGTATGTGGCAGAATTCATCTACAAGAAAAACAACGGGACGGATACCTTTGTCTATAGAACACACGACAGCCCGGATCTGGACAGGCTGGAGACCTTCTCTGGTTTTGCAAAGCGCTTTGGACACCAAGTAGAGGTCACCAATGTCCAAAAAATCTCCGCTGCGCTTAACAAACTCATGGACGAAATCCAGGGTAAGCCAGAGCAAAATGTCCTCGAACAGCTCGCTATCCGCAGCATGGCCAAGGCCAAGTACACCACCGAGCCCAAGGGACACTTTGGGTTGGCTTTCGCACACTATACCCACTTCACCTCCCCGATTCGGCGCTACCCCGACATGATGGTACACCGCCTATTGGAGCACTATCTTGACGGAGGCAAATCACCCGATGCGGAGCCATGGGAGCAAGAATGCCTGCATTCGTCCGAGCGGGAAAAACGTGCCGCAGACGCCGAACGCGCCTCCATCAAATACAAGCAAGTCGAATACATGGCACTCGCGGAACAGAAGGACTACGAAGGCATCGTCAGCGGCGTGACCGAATGGGGAGTATTTGTGGAAATCACCGAGACCAAGTGCGAGGGAATGATTCGAGTGCAAGACATGGATGACGATTACTATGAGCTGGACGAAAGAAACATGCGCCTCATCGGCAGCAAAAGTAAAAAAATGATCACTTTGGGCGACAAGGTGATGGTCCGTGTGGTGAATACAGACATAGACCGACGAACAATCGATTTGGAATTTGCAGACAATGACAGAAAAAAGCCTCGCTCACGCGCTTTTAGTTAAGCTCGAGGATCATATTACCTCCCACAGTTTTGGGCAATCCCCTTCTGAACTTTACGACCCGATCAGCTATATCTTGAGCTTGGGAGGCAAAAGAATCAGACCACTTCTCACCCTTTTGGCTTACGGACTTTGCGGGAAAAATCCTGAGGAAGTCCTCGATCAAGCCTGCGCAGTTGAGGTCTTTCACAATTTCACGCTGATGCATGACGACATCATGGATCAGGCTCCCCTGAGACGAGGCAAGGCGACCGTGCACGAGAAATGGAATGCCAACACGGCTATTCTTTCCGGTGACGTCATGTTGGTCAGAGCTTATGACCTGCTCCTTGGCACGGAACCTGCGCTTCTTCCTGAGGTCATTGGCCTGTTCAACAAAACTGCCGCAGAAGTCTGCGAAGGGCAGCAGTTTGACATGAACTTTGAGAAATACGGAACCGTAAGCGAGGAAGAATACCTCAAGATGATCCGGTTGAAGACGGCGGTTCTCTTGGGCTATGCTCTGCAGCTAGGGGCCGTTCTCGCTGGGGCAAAAAAGGATGATGCAAGGAAGCTTTACGATTTCGGTGTCAATATCGGTGTGGGCTTTCAGCTCAAGGACGATCTTCTGGATGTCTTTGCGGATCAGGCAAAATTTGGCAAGCAGGTTGGCGGAGACATCATCTCCAACAAAAAAACCTTTTTGCTGATCAAGGCACTGGAGTTGGCCAAAGGAAAGGATGCAGAGGAACTGAATTTTTGGCTTTCCCAACGGGAGTTTGACAAGATGGAAAAAGTTAGTGCCGTCCGGGGACTATACGTCAAACTGGGCATCAGGTCGCTGAGTGAGGGAAAAATGGAAGATTATTTTAAAACCGCATTTGAACAATTGGACGGCATCCATTGCGCAGACCAAAACCATCTAAATGCTTTGCGGGCTATTACCCACGATCTGATTCACAGAGAGAAATAGACCATGGAATTTTCGCTGACTACTGCGTTGATTGGGATCACAGTGATCACGAGCATGGTGGCTTTCAATCGCCACGAGATGATGGATCGTTGGATGTTTATGCCCTACCGGATCAAAAAGCGCGGGCAGTGGGACAGATTTATCCTTTCCGGTTTTATCCACAAAGATTACATCCACCTGCTCTTCAACATGTTTACGTTCTACTTCTTTGGAAGAGTGGTGGAGATGTTTTTAGGCTACACTTTTGGGGAAGCACTTGGCGGACTTTTGTTCGTGGGGTTTTATCTTTTGGGAATCGTTGTCTCCGATATCCCAACTTATAAAAAGCACCAAGACGACAGCCACTATCGGGCACTAGGCGCATCGGGCGGCACTGCGGCCGCAGTTTTTGCCAGCATTGTAATCATGCCCCTTTCCGATATCTGCCTATTTGGAATCATCTGCCTCCCGGGGTTCATTCTCGGCGTACTTTTTCTGATCTATTCCTATGCACAGGGTAAGAAGGGCGGTGACAACATCAACCATGACGCCCACCTCTATGGTGCCATCTTTGGGATTATTTTCATCCTTGTTCTATCTCCTTCCAGCGCGGGTACTTTTATAGAGCAGATCAGGGATTTCAGGCTGTTCTAAGCAAACCGCCCGTGTATTTAT
>CAZTJM010000274.1:0-4096 GCA_964613865.1 uncultured Limnohabitans sp.
CCTTATCATATTTTTCCGACCAATTACGGAAATCCAACAGAAGAGGTGAATGCGGTGTTGGCAGATGGGAAATTCCAGTTTGTGATCACCGCAGAGCGCCCTACGGAAGTTTTGGTCAGCAAAGAGCTGGGGCATGATGGCATAGCCAAAAGCGGTAAAGTATGGTATGCAGGAACAGTTTACTTTGAAGGAGGAGCACTGGTGAAATGGAATAATGATACCGGGCATTACCGGACAGTCCCGGAATACAAGGACCAAACGGGCAAAGCACCCGCAGATGATTTTAAGTCAAGTGCTCTTCCTGCGGATAAATTTGTGCCGATCTAATGAATCAGTCAGTTCTGATTATCGGGATCATCTCCATCGTAGTATTCCTTTTAGCCATTTTTGGATTGAGGCTTTGCCTCAGGATCGAGCGAGATTCGCCGCTTTTCCCGTAACGATCAGCTAGGTCAGAAGAGATCAATCTCCCCAGGGGCCATTTCTCAATCTGGAGCTTGAGTTAATTCGGGCGAGTCATTCTTTTGATTCCGGTTCATTGTTTTATTCCGCTTCCGCAATTTCCATCCGTAGATCGGAGTAAGTCTTACAATGGCGGAGCAGGGTGGCATTGGGGAACCTACACCTTCCGCTATTAGGAGGGACTTTGCGAGCAGTGTAAGTGGAAGCCCAAAACTCCAGCACAGGAAACGGACAATGCCAAAGCAGCCGATTCTTACCGCGGTTAACAGTCCAAAAAAGGGATCGAAATCCGTAAGAGAGTGGCTCCAATATCCAAGTCACCTGCAATTCGAAAAAACTTCTTCAAAAAAATATAAACTTCGTCCCCAAATTGAAAATCCAATCGTCATTAGGGTGAACTTTAAAAAACAGTAAGATGAAAGAATTTGCGTTAATTTTCAGACTAAAAGACATCTCGGATTTCAAACCATCACCTGAGCAAATGCAGGAGCGAATGAATTGGTTGGGCAGTATAGCGGCACAAAACAAATTAGTGGACAAGGGAAACACGCTTTTGCCCATTCCGGGAAGCGCCAAAACCGTAAAGCCAAACAACGTGGTTACGGACGGGCCTTACACCGAAATCAAGGAGTTCATTAGTGGTTACCTTGTCGTAAGAGCCGACAACCTGGACGAAGCGGTGGAAATTGCAAAAGCCAACCCAATTTTCGACCAAGTGGGTGGAAACATAGAAGTTCGTGAAGTCTTAAAACGTGATTGATTTTTGAAAAAATCGCCATCGTACAACGAACTTTTACCGCATTTGTTCCGACAGGAGTATGCGCGAATGACGGCAGTATTGTGCCGTCATTTTGGTTTAAAACATATCGAGATTGCCGAGGATATTGCCAGCGACACTTTTTTGAAAGCGTCTGAACAATGGGCGGTTAACGGGGTTCCGGAGAATCCTACGGCTTGGCTTTACAGCGTTGCAAAAAATAAGACCAAAGATTATTTCAAACATGTTTCGATTTTTGAGGAAAGAATCAAAAATGACCTAAAGCCCGACCTACCAAAACAGGAAAACGGTTTAGAATTTAACGACCAGATTGTTTCAGACAGTCAATTGGCAATGATTTTTGCCGTTTGTAATCCAGCCAACAATCACGAAAGCCAGATTGCGTTGGCACTTCAAGTTCTTTGTGGTTTTAGTGTGGAAGAAATCGCCAATGCATTCATTACGAAAATAGAGACGATAAAAAAACGACTTCATCGGGCCAGAAACAATCTCCGAAACGGTGACTTCCAAATCAGGACGTTGACAGAGCTTGAAATCCAATCCAGGCAGGAGACCGTATTGCAAACCTTGTATTTGCTGTTCAACGAAGGTTATTTTTCAAAATCGAACAATCAATTTATCAGAAAAGAACTTTGCTCGGAAGCAATCCGGCTAAGTTTGACATTGACAGAGAATTTGCTGACAAATACGCCACAGACAAACGCGCTGTTGGCGTTGATGTGTTTTCAAAGCTCCCGAATCGAAGCCCGAACTAATGAAAAAGGAGAAGTCATACTTTTTGACAAGCAAGACAAAAGCCGATGGGATAAATCGCTTATCGAAAGAGGGAACTACTTTTTGGTAAACGCCACGAACGGAGACAAAATCTCAAAATATCATTTGGAAGCGGGAATTGCCTATTGGCACACTACCGACAGTGAAGACAAGTGGAAAAACATTCTCCAATTGTACAACCAATTGATATTGAACGAGTATTCGCCTATAACTGCATTGAACAGGACCTTTGCGATCTCAAAGGTTTACGGACACGAAAAAGCAATTTGGGAAGCGGATAAATTAAGACTTACAGACAATAATCAATATCACGAATTGTTAGGGTATCTATTTTCCAAGTCTGACATTCAAAAAGCCGTTGGACATTACGAAAAAGCCATAAAACTGACGAGATCGGAAACGGGAAAACAGACATTGAAAAAAGAAATCCGACGACTTACAGGAAAAATGGCAAACAACAACTAGCTACCCTTGGGATCGTGGTGTACTGTCTGCCTGGCTATTTCTAGAAACCGGAAAGGTTCATATGGTGATAAGAAGCCTGAAAAGTTCCTAAAAGAGGAACCGGCAGCAACTCACGGGAGGGATGAGTAAAGTGTGATTGACTTAAACTCTTTCGCATCCGCTCAGAAAGGGTTTTTGGAGGTTATGCCTCTGCCTTTTGGCAAACAGGTCGGGAATAACCTGTTGATCAGGTTCTTTCCAGGGGGCACGCTGATCTGATGAGGTTCCTAACCTACATTCTAAGCCGTATCAGACCAAATAGTCTTTCCTGTGGAATGATTTAGTGAATGGGCCGGCATGCGGGGAGGGGAGCCTTGGGCCATAAGAATTTGTTCTCCGTTCCAGCAGCCTTCCTGAGACCACTATTCCATTTCCAAAAAACAATCCCCCAAGGGGGTCAGTTTGCTCCGGCCAGCGGGGGGCACTTTAGTCCGGCTAATGGGGGGCAGTTTCGCCGGTTTTTGCAGAAAATGCTTGATATTGAACTTGAAACCATCATTGAGAAAAGAGGTAAGAAAGAGCGATAAAAGACTGGAAGAAGATTTTCAGCGCTTACTGGCTTGAGGACCTGGCTATGTATCAGCAGATTGCTTAAAAGGGTACGGGATTAAAATTATATTTAGTCCAAGCCAGAAAACCATACACCATTGTCTGACTTACTTCACTGCATGCCTCACGGCAAACCTTGCCGATCGCTATCGGCACGACTTGCTTAGCTTCGAGTAACGACTCCCGCGCTTTAGGGACTTTAACCCGTCGGAAGGACCATCTTTTTGGTCTATATTCATCATTCAACGCACACACAAATGCTATAAGCAATGGCGGCCTGTTGATATTTAATATGTATATTTCGGTGTGTCGCCTCGCCTTATAGCTAGTCGTTACCAGCAATCTTACACTCAAACCATGTAAATTAGGGATGTCCGAAATTTTCAAAAAGCATATAGCTAAATTCGCAAAAGTATCTGATGCTGAATTTGAAGAAATAAAAAAATTCTTTGACACAAAAGAAATCGCCAAAAAAGAAAACCTATTAGAGGAGGGACAAATTTGCAGGTGTCATTTTTTTGTTTTGAGTGGCTTGTTGAGGAAGTTTTACATAAACGAAAAAGGCACTGAACAAACCACCGAATTTGCCATTGAAACCTGGTGGCTTACAGATAATTTTGCCTACGAAAACCAAGTTCCTACGGAATTTTATATTCAGGCTGTAGAGAAATCTTTGGTGCTTTATATCACTCAAGATAAACAGGAAAAATTATTGAAAGAATTTCCTGTGATGGAACGCTATTTCCGTTTTGTTTACCAACGGGCTTATGCAGCGGCTCAAAAGCGTATCAAATTTCTTTTTTCGTTTTCAAAAGAAGAATTTTATTTCCAAGCTGTGAGAAATCATCCCGAATTTGTACAACGTGTTCCGCAATACTTAATCGCTTCATATCTCGGATTTACTCCCGAGTATTTAAGCGAGATAAGAAAAAGGCATCTTTCTTAAACCAGTTTAATTTTTTTCACTTTCTTACTCTCCATCTTTGCATTAAACAATCAAACGATTAATACAATGCAAAAACGATTTAA
>CAZTJM010000275.1:0-4095 GCA_964613865.1 uncultured Limnohabitans sp.
CAATTATAAACAGATGAAATGGATTTGGGAGAGACCAGATTGGCCAAACTTTACCTTTGACGCAGCTGCCTTGATTCATTTAGAACGTGAATTCCATCGGAATACGGGCTTGATTTTAGGTTCGCTAAGCTCTGTATCGTCAGATGATGCGGATGAATTGCGGGTGACCCTTTTGAGCAACGAAGCGCTGGATACCTCAAAAATCGAAGGGGAAATATTGGACAGAGATTCCGTCCAGTCATCCATCCGCGGCCAGCTGGGATTGCAGACTGATGGGAGAAGACCTGGCCCCAAGGAAACAGGTGCTTCCCGTATGATGGTGGATCTCTACAGAAGCTACAGTGAGCCCCTTGACCAGGAGCGTCTATTTTCCTGGCATCAAATGGTAATGAACGGAAGAATTGATTTGGAAATCATTGGGGGGTACCGGGTTCATGAAGATCCGATGCAAATTGTCTCGGGGAGATTTGATTTACCCCAGGTTTTCTATGAGGCTCCGCCATCTCGCCAGGTGCCAAGCGAGATGGAAACTTATCTATTGTGGTTCAATCGAGCTTTCAATGAAGGAATGCCAACTTTGGTCCATGCTGGATTGGCTCACCTGTTTTTTGAATTGATTCACCCTTTTGAGGACGGAAATGGACGTGTCGGACGAGCCATTGCAGAAAAAGCCTTGGCTATGGGAGCCAAACATCCCTTGATCACCTCTCTTTCCAGTACCATAGAGCGAAATAAGAAGGCATACTATCAGGCTTTGGAGCGTGCCAATGGTTCACTGGATGTGACCGAGTGGTTACTATATTTTTCTGAAGAGGTATTGAAAGCCCAAGCCCATGTGCAGAAACTGATTTTGTTTATAGTGGAAAAGGCTCGCTACTTTCAGGAATTCCGGGATCAGCTGAATGAGCGGCAGTCCAAGGTCGCGCTGCGGTTGTTTCGAGAGGGGCCAGCCGGTTTCCAAGGTGGACTGAGTGCCGAGAACTATATCCGAATCTGCAAAACTTCGCCAGCTACCGCAACCCGGGATCTTACGGAAATGGTAGCCCTGGGAGCCTTAAAAAAGACTGGAAAACTCAGGCATACGCGATACTATTTGCCGATGGTGGAAGTTTAACACTGAGAACCCATTGGTTTGAAATCTTCTTCAAAGTGAATCGTATCTCATTTTACTCTGACAATTACCAGTATAGTTTATTGCTTCACCTTTTCTTGCTTATCATCAAGCTCATAGGGTTGGATCAAAACCTCTAAAGGAAGGTTCATCAGATCGGCTAGGTTTCTGATCATATCGAGGGTCAAGGCTCTTCTTCTGTTGAGCACCAAGCTGACGGTAGTTTTGCTCCCGATGGCCGCGATGAGGTCTTTGTCCTTCATACCTTTTCTCTCCATGGTTTCCTTGATCGCAGCTATGGGGTCGGGCAGAGAGATAGGGTAGTGTTCCTTTTCGTACTTATCGATGAGAGTCACCAGCAATTCGGCTTCCAGTCCCTCGGCACTGTCGGGATTTGCTTCGAAGATTTTAGAGAGCCTAGCGAGGGCTTTTTCATATTCCTGTTCGGTTGTGATGGTTTTTTCCCATTTCATGGCTATTGGCTCTTTTGGTTTCTAAAATTGGTCAATATGGTTTGCGTCCCCTTTGTCATAGTCAGAATGGGTGCCGATGAATTTGACAAATACCCATTGCCTCAGGTAGCTGATCTGAACGATCAACCGGTACTTGTTTCCTGCGATGTTAAACACCACCCGATTGTTTTTCACGGGATCCGCGTCTGGAAAATCCCGTACGACATCCGAAGGTTTACCCCACTCCGAATGTTTGGTAACCGCTATCCAGGTCTCGATACTCGATTTGGAGTCTGGATGCTTTTGGTAAAACTGGACTAGGTTTTTGACTGAAATGATGTTTTTCAAAGCGTGTTGACTTTAGGAAAACGCTGAAAGGTATAAAAAAGTTTTCAGACTGAAAACAATATAAACTTAGTATAAATGAAACATTTTACCTAGAAAACAGGCTCGACTCTTGGTCAATTTATACAAAACCAAAACTTTATTAAGTCATTCCTTACTCCCCAGAAAATACACCGGATGCAGCGGAAGCATATTCTTCTGCTCGTCCGTCATTTTGGGATAGTATTCTATCCAAAGCTTGACAAAGCGGGAAAAGTCGATCAGCTCGATATGCTTGTATGCTGAAGTCGCTTCTTGCTTTGCCGGGTTGCTGAAGTCGCCAGAAGTGACGAAGATGCCCACGTCCGAGTTTCGCTTCATGGTGCCGGAGAGCTTTTGGATTTCGTCCGAACTCACGTTGTTTTCCGGTCGGTGTTTTACCTGGACTATGATCCGAGGAGAGTTCACACCCAGTGGATCGGTGTAGGCGATGATGTCTATGCCTCCATCACGACCTTTGGGAGCTACCAAAGCGATATGATAGCCCATCGCCTTGAGCAATACGGCCACCAAATCCTGAAACTCATAGGGGTTTTTGCGGTTGACAAACTCCCGAATCCCGTCCAGCGCGCTGGATTCATATTGGGAGAGGAGGGCTTCCTGCTTTTGTGAGACGTCCTCGGTGTCATCCAGCTCGATATCCTGAGAGAGGTCAGACTCCTTCGTTTGCTTGTTGAGTGCGTCCCACTCCCGGTATTTCTTGGTAGCGGTGGACAGAAGCTTTTCCGGCCCGAGTTTCATGGCTTCCTCGCCCTCCTCGGTCAAAATCCACATACCGCTCTGCTTGCGCATATAGCCCGCCTTCATGCAGTCAATGGTGAAAAAGTGTAGGATACTTTCCCAGCGGATATAGCCGGTCTTTTCGTAGCGGAAGTTTTCGTATTCGTCAAAGGTGAGTCGTTTCCGCAATTTCTCCACTACTTCGCTTCCCCTCATTTCACCACCCGCCTCCTTCAAAATCTGAAAGGAAGCAAAGATGGTTTTCTCGGCTATTTCTTTGGATCTGGATTTTTTCTTCATTTTTAATGAACTGGGTGTCTATGGATTCATTCGATATTTATTTATATGATTATCCGCAATCATACCAGTATGGATAAATAGAAGCAATGATGAGCCGGTCAAAGAGTTTTTGACCGAAGTATCTTCTGTTGAGTTTGTAACAAAACTCGTCCAGGTAGTTCTGCATCATTCGTTCACTGATCATATGGTAGGTTTGCAGGTGTTTCTTTAAGTTACTGATGGCAATGTGAACCCATCTGAGGTTAAACTTGCCCTTGTCTGTTCCGGAGATTTCCCTGACATGGACATCAATACAATCACTCAGATCTGAGAAGGTGGTACTCTTGTCTGTTTGAAGCACAGCCTTAGAATCAATATATTCCTTGATTAAAGTCTGTGCTGTCTTTGCCTCCAAGTTCTTTATCTTCTTCATTTTGAAGTATCTACAACTCTTATCGGACTTTCCCGACTCAGGGTCTTCCAAAACCGTTGATTCGGCCATCGCAGCCACTTTTGACTGTTTTTGAGTGCCCCGACCTCGTTTGAGTTTGCTTCGGACTTTGGCTTTGGTGGACTTTCCCACAAAAGCTTCATCATACTCGACCATGTCCTCAAGCCTGTAGCGGTCATCACGTTTTCCCATGACTGCCCTGAGTTTGTGGTACATCCTGAAAACCGGTTCATAGCGCTTCATCCCCAGTTGTCTTTGGAGTTCGGCAGCACTGAATCCTTTCTTGGTAGCGGCAATAAAGGTGATAGCCATCATCCAGATCCTGATCGGTAAGTTGCTGCTTTCCATGACTGTACCGCTCTTGATACTGGTCCTGAACCCACAGCTGGCACACTGAAAGGAAAGCTTGTTTTCGAGCCAATAGTGTTTGCGACCTGTGCACTTCTTACAAATGATTCCATGCCGGATTCTTTGTGCTTTGACAAAGTCAACGCAGGAAGCTTCGTCTGGAAACCGATTAGTGAAATTGATGATGTTCATGGCCAAAACCGTCTATTTTGACCTAATTTAAAGCGAGTTAAAACCCTACTAAAGCAATTGTCACCAACTGTCGGTTAGAACTTATTTGGCTACTGGTGTCTTTGCGGATATACATATGTGTGCCTTGAAGCGGAGGAATAAGTCCAACGCATGCTGTT
>CAZTJM010000276.1:0-4052 GCA_964613865.1 uncultured Limnohabitans sp.
GATAAATTTCAATGAGAGCTTCAAGGCGGTGTACAAAAATCTGGTTTTTGTCGTGGAGTTGGCAGGAAGACGCTTCAATGAGATGATCGAAGACGATTCCGGAGGCCACCAACCCCACATTGGCCTCTTGCTCGCTGCCTTGAGACTATTTAAGGACGTTCAAGCGGACATGAACTCAATGACCCGTAGACATTTGGATTTTTACTACCAAAGAATTCTTCAGCAGGTACCTAAGTCTCCCACTATGCTTCAGGTTTTGATTGGTCTCATGCCGAAACCCGGAGCTGACCTTCTGCCCAAAAACTCGACTTTTAACCTTCTCTTTCCCTCCAAAAAGGTGATCTCCCTGCGTACCCAGCTTGATACCGAGCTGAGCCCGGCGAAAGTTGTTGACCTGAGGGCACTTTATAAGAGCAACTACTTTCCGTTTTCCTCAGGGCTAAAAAATGAAAAGTTTGCGCTAAACGGGATCTACAGCACCGTTTTGTATCGGGGGGAGGGGAAGAATGAGATCGTGTTTAGCGGCGACACTTCATCGGATTTTCCGGTGGTGATGGGGGAGGATCAGAGTCAAAAGGGCCTTAACCAAAGAACCATGGGGGCCACGCTCATCGGACTGGTGGTGAGTTCCCCTGTCTTGTTTGTGGAGATGGGAAAACACTATTTTCAGCTGACTTTTGAGCTCACTCGCCAATCCTGCAGCGCCTTCAAAGACGTGCTGGCGGAACTTCTACGCGAAAAGGAAGTAGCGATGGGGTCTGGTCAGCAAAGCTCCGACCATGCACTGAGGAGTTTTATCTATAGTTTTATAAACGAGGCTTTTACGGTCGCACTGACTACGACGACCGGATGGAAGGCACTTGAGTTTGTCCAGGTTAATTTTCTTGAAACTGAGTCTCGGCTTGAGTTCAAGCTGGAACTCGATGGGATGGGAGATTTTCCCGTGGCTTATGACCAACAGCTGCACGGGGGAATTGCCGGGACGGATTGGCCTTGTATTCGATTGCTGCTAAACAACGCCGCCCACTATCCTCCCTATCGGCCGATTCAGGAGCTGGAAGTGGTGGAGGTGGAAATTCTTACACTTTCAAAAGGCGTCAGCATGGGGTTCGAGTGCAGCAACCAAATTGGGAAGTTGGACTGTTCGAACCCTTTTCTTCCGTTTGGGGCGCTGCCAAGCAAAGATTCCTATTTGAGGGTTTTTGATCCTTTGATCTTCAACAAATATCTCTTGAGGTTATCGATGAAGTTGACTTGGCTTGGATTTCCGGATGAGCGTACGGGGTTCACAGGTCATTATAAGTCTTACCCGGAAGAAATAAACAATCGGAGCTTCCGCGCGACAGTATCCATCGATTCTTTTCTTGAGGAGCAAAGTGATGTGACGCGACTGCCGGAGCAGAAAGTATCGCTTTTTGAAACCAAGGAAAAATCCGATGGAGAATACCTGCTGAAAAGCAAAGTCATAGACTTAAACCTGGACTTGGTCGATCGGACTATACTGGGTGAACCCTCTCCGAAAGTCCCTGGACGGGACAACCCGGTGTATCTTGAACTTAAACTGTCCGATCCAAGCCCGTTTGCCTTTGGCCATGATAAATATGCGCAGCTGTACGCAGAGACTTCATTTCACAACAGCAGATTTCCCAAAAGACCCAGGGAATTGCCCAAGCCAGCGTACACGCCCCAAGTCGAGAGAGTTGAATTTTCATACAGCAATTATGCCAAGGAAAACTTGGGCAGAAAAGGAAATGAAAACAACGGTAGCATCAAAATCTTCCATTTGTTTCCCTTTGGCTTCAGTCAGGTTTTTCCCGCCTCAGGCAATGCATTGTCCTATTTGGTGCCGCAGCTAAACAGAAAGGGAAACCTGCTCATCGGACTGACCGACGTATCCGAAAACCAGTTTTTGAACCTTGGATTCAAGCTGCATCCGGCATTTTTCATCCATACCGTGACCCATCCGCCAAGGGTTGCCTGGGAATATCTGGAGAGAAACACCTGGGTGCCCTTGGGAAATCTGATGCTGGAGGATTCGACGCATGGAATGCTACAATCAGGAATCGTGAAGATCAAGCTTCCATCGCGAATGGATTTCAACAGCACTCGCCTCGACTCCGGTAAATTTTGGCTGAGAATCTCCAACTCAGGGTACTCGGATATCAATAGTCGCCTAATTGCAATTTTCACGAATGCAGCATGGGCTACACAGGTGCCGGATGAATCGACGATGCTCAGCCCTCACGAGCTACGGGACGACTTGACGGTGGTGTCTAACGGAAACCCTGCCATCAACTCGGTCGCCGGCCCATACCATATCAAGGTTCCAACCTTCAAAAAAACTCCGGCGCAGGATAGAAGCAGGATCAGCGAATTGATGAGACACCGAAATCGGGGGATCAGCACCTGGGACTTGGAGCGGATTGTGTTGGAGGCCTTCCCTCAAATTGGTCGGGTGATGGTCTATGGCCGGAGCGACTTTCCTCTTCATTTGGTCAAAAACAGCAATGTACAGGTCGTGGTAATCCCTCATTCGCCATTGGAATCCGAATTCGGGAAGGAGGGTTTTCGGGCACCGTTTGAGTTGCTTCAGGAAATTAAGCGATACCTTCAAGCTTTTGTTTCGCCATTTACGCGACTGGAGGTATGCAACCCTGTTTTTGAGAAATTGAAAATCCGCGCCGCGGTCAAGTTCCATAATATCCAGCAGTCAGGCTATTACAGAGACTTGCTTGAGCGTGAGCTGATCGAGTTTCTGTCGCCCAATCCCGGGGATTTTCAAGAGGAAAAAGGATTCATCAATTCTGTGTTTAAGGCGGAGATTCAGAGTTTCATTGAGTCTAGGCCATACGTGGACTTCATCACCGGTCTATCTGTCCTCCAGATCGTCGAAGTCCAGGGCAGCTACAAGATCATCGATACGGCGGATACCAAGTACAGGATCGAACAACTACGCACGATCAGCCCCTATGCGATACTTACCTCTTCGGAGAGCCATCAACTTGAAGTTATACAGGACAATAAGCTCCTGGATCCCGAAATAGCCAGTATAGGCGATCTGTCGATTGATTCAGATTTCATCATCAAACAATCCAAAAAATAACCACTGGCCTCACCCATCCATGGCAGAAATAACCGGAAATAGCATCATCATAAACGACAGGGAGCAGCTGAAAAAGTACTTCAGAAGTGGGATGCTTCCAACCGAAATCCACTTTGCGATCCTGATCGATTCCATGTTCAACAAGGTGGACGACGGGATCAACAAAAACGAAGAAGACGGGCTGATGGTCTTTCCCTCGGGGGACGAGGAAATCCTGCTAAGTTTTTACGATTCGCTAAAAGATAAAAAATCGAGTTGGGTTTTGGTCAATGGCCAAGGAGAAACCAAGGGGATCATCCTGAGGGAGAAAGGAAAGGAGTATCCCACCATTTTTTTCCAGAAAGGGGGAAATGTAGGGATCGGAACAGACAGACCGTCCCAGAAGCTGGAGGTAGCGGGTCTGATAGCTTCACACGGCAGGGTTGGTGCTTACCAGAAGGGGCAGGTGCCGGCCGACGGCAATTGGCATGACGTGCTCACCAATCTGACTGGATGCCAGGGCTTCGAAATTGTCGCCCATGCAGGCCGAAAGCAAAAGGGGAAATATTCCCTCTTGCACGCAACGGCCCTGAGCACTTTCGGAAATTCTAAGCCCAAAATCACCAAGACCTGTGCTCATTTCGGCTTTTGGTGGAATAAGATAAACTGCCGGTGGGTAGGGGATACCTTCAATTATCGCCTGCAAATCCGAACGGGAAGCAATTATGGCGGAGACTCCAAGATCACTTTTCAGATCGGGAAATTGTGGGACGATGATTTTTTGGCTGAATTCTGAGACACATGCAAAAGGCAGGATCAATCAAAAAAGACAAACAGTTAAGCTCCTCCCAAGATTTTAGGGTCTTGATGGAAAGAGGGCTGGCCCATGTCCAGGGGTATAGCGGGGATATTTGGACGGATTACAACGCACACGATCCTGGAGTGACTATCCTGGAACAGTTTTGCTATG
>CAZTJM010000277.1:0-4036 GCA_964613865.1 uncultured Limnohabitans sp.
AAATCTCTAATCTCAGCCAACCCTATACTTACTCTAATGCATAATGCGGGTTCAAGAAAGCTGCCCGACTAAAAGATTTAAAATCTGTCACTGTTTCGCCGAAAAATCAAATTAAACTTTACTATTTCTTCCAACCAAAAAAAACCCAAAGTCTTCCCGACCTCGGTGGTTTCAGCCCTTGAATTTAGCCGCCTGACTATATCATGCCTCTAACAACCAACTACTTGGCAGTTGACTGACCTGCCCGATATTTTTTCAGCAGTTCAGCCAATTCCTTGGCTTTTTCAGAGTCTGAAGTATACAGGTTTTGCATCTGGCCAGCATCCTCTTTCATGTTAAACAGTAATGCCGGAGTGTCAAAGTCGGTATAGCCTTTTAGCTTGGCAAAGTCTTCGGGAATCTTTCTATGGCCTCCGGTAGAATCATTGATGTAGAGGAAATCTCCCTTTCTGATTCCCCAGATGGTCTTGTAGGTATTGTGCACCAATGTCTCTCGGACGGGAGTCGCATAATTCTGACCTTTCCAAACCTTGCTGAAATCATAGCTGTCCGGAGCTGCCTGAGTCGGCAGGTCAGAACCCGTGAGTGCCGCCAAAGTCGCCATGATGTCGATCTGGGAGATCAATTCATCAGAAACCTTCCCTTCAGGAATCTGACCCGGCCACTTCACTATAAACGGCACATGGTGCCCACCTTCCCACACGTCTCTTTTGAGCCCGCGGAAATCTCCCATACTGAAGTGCCCATACTCCAGTCCACGCGTCCAAGCATAGGCTTCGGGACCGTTGTCAGCGGTAAAAATCACGATGGTATTTTCCTCCAAACCCTTGTCCTTCAAAGCCTGAAGCACCTGCCCCGCTACCCAGTCCGTCTGAACCATGAAGTCCCCATAGGCCCCAGCCTTAGACTTCCCATCAAACTCGTCATTGGGAATGATCGGCGCATGAGGCGAAGGCAAGGCAAAATAGAGAAAGAAGGGCTGATCGGCTGTTTGCTCGTTGATGTAGGAAACTGCCTTGCTGGTCAGCGTTGGAAGGACCTCATAGGGATTCCAGCCTTTTACCCTTGGTCCGGGTCGAAACTCCCAATGCCCTTCCTTTGTCTCAAAGCCGATGTTGTCATAGGTCATCAGCTCGGTAGGAGCCTCGACTACCTTGTTGTTTTCCACCCAGGCATAGGGAGGAAAGTTGATCGTGCCGTCTCCAAAATAGTAGTCAAATCCCCGGTCTGTGGGCCCTCCCTTGATGGCTTTGCTCCAATCGACGTCGTTCGGCCCGATGACCTTCGTGGTCTTTGAACCCGAAGTGATTTCAGCACTGGGTTCGCCTTTCAGCTCCCAATTCCAGCCCAAGTGCCACTTGCCGATCGCGGCTGTGGAATAGCCGTTGCTGCGCAGCACCTCTGCGACTGAAACATCCCCATCCGCAAAAAACGGCTTGCCAAAAGAATCCACGATATCATGCTGTCTCCTCCAATGGTAGGTTCCGGTCAGCAGCGCGTATCGGCTCGGCGAGCAAATCCCCGAAGAGCTGTGCGCGTCGCTAAATCTCATCCCCTCCCGCGCCATCTGATCAAGGTGGGGAGTAGGAATCTTCGAGTTGGGATTTTGGATTGCCAAGTCCCCGTAACCCATGTCGTCCGCGTAGATGATCACGATGTTGGGCTTAGTATGCTGAGCCTGTGATGGACTTTCGATTGAGCTGGCGAGTGTCGCGAAGACTGCCAAAGCCAGAGCTAAAATTTGTCTCATTGGATTTTCGGGTAGAGTTAATGGGAGCTAAAGGCGCGAACAACTGGAGGTCTTGACAATCGATCCAATGCAAGTTTCTGAGTTGAAATCAATCCCACCAGAAGTCTAAACACCTTTGAGAAAGCTAATATCGCCTATTATTCCATAATTAGGCCAAATGGTCTAATTTTTTATCGATTCAATGTAGCCGGAATTTGCTTGAGTCGAATTCCAAACCACCTTTTCCCTAAATTAGCTTGCCCTCTTAAAACAAAAAACCTCCGAAATCTGCCTGACTCCGGAGGTTTTCAACTTTCTGATTTCAGATTTCTCACTTCAAATTCTTGTATCTGATTCGCTTCGGAGTCACGTCGCCCAAGCGCTTCTTCTTACTTTCTTCGTAGTCGGAGAAGTTACCTTCAAACCAGACCACTTGGGAGTCGCCTTCGAATGCGAGAATATGCGTACAGATTCTGTCCAAAAACCATCTGTCGTGGGAAATTACCACGGCACAGCCGCCGAAGTTTTCCAACGCTTCTTCGAGAGCACGAAGTGTATTCACGTCTAAGTCGTTGGTAGGTTCGTCAAGCAGGAGTAGGTTGCCGCCTTCCTTGAGCATCATGGCCAAGTGAACGCGGTTGCGCTCGCCTCCGGATAGCACGCCGACTTTTTTCTCCTGATCCGCTCCAGCGAAATTGAACTTGGAAACGTATGCTCTAGAGTTGACTTCTTTATTGCCCAGCTTCATCAATTCGTTGCCGCCAGAGATGATCTGATAGACGGTCTTGTTGGGATCCAAACCTCCGTGTTCCTGATCTACATAGGAAAGCTGCACGGTCTCACCCACTTCAAAATTGCCAGAATCAGGCTGCTCCTGACCAGTGATCAACTTGAACAGCGTACTCTTTCCTGCGCCGTTAGGCCCGATCACGCCGACTATTCCCCCTTGGGGAAGGGAAAAACTCAGGTGCTCAAAAAGCAACTTCTCCCCATAAGCTTTTGACACGTCGTTGACCTCAATCACCTTGGCACCCAATCGTGGTCCCGGCGGGATGAAGAGTTCCAGCTTGGCTTCCTTCTCTCTAGCTTCCTCTCCGACCAATTTGTCATAGGCGTTCAGACGAGCCTTGCCTTTGGACTGACGTGCTTTGGGAGACATGCGAATCCATTCCAATTCTCGTTCGAGGGTTTTCTGGCGCTTGGATTCTGTTTTCTCCTCCTGCTTCAGGCGATTTTGCTTTTGCTCGAGCCAAGAGGAATAGTTGCCCTTCCAAGGGATGCCCTCACCTCTGTCCAGTTCGAGAATCCATCCAGCGACATTGTCAAGGAAATATCGGTCGTGGGTCACGGCGATGACCGTGCCTTTGTAGTTTTGCAAATGCTGCTCCAGCCAGTGTACAGATTCCGCATCGAGGTGGTTGGTAGGTTCATCGAGGAGGAGAACATCGGGCTCTTGAAGCAACAAGCGGCAAAGGGCCACCCGGCGCTTTTCACCGCCCGAAAGGTGGGCAACGTTGGCATCGGCAGGAGGAAGCCTGAGTGCATCCATAGCCTTGTCCAGCATCACGTCCAGCTCCCAGGCATTTACGGCATCAAGCTTTTCCTGAACTTCCCCTTGTCTGAGGATCAGTTTGTCCATGGCGTTTGGATCCTCCATGATCTCGGGATCCATGAACTTCTCATTGATTTCGTCAAACTCCTTCAGCAAGGCGACAGTCTCCGCTACTGCTTCCTCCACCACTTCTTTGACCGTCTTGGTCGGGTCCAGCTTTGGCTCCTGTTCGAGCATTCCGACGGTATAGCCGGGCGACCAGACTACCTCACCGAGGAATTCCTTGTCCAAACCGGCGATGATTTTCAGCAAAGAGGACTTACCCGAGCCGTTTAGACCCAGCACCCCAATTTTGGCACCATAGAAAAACGAGAGGTAAATATCCTTTAGGACTTTCTTTTGAGGGGGGTAAACCTTGGAAACCCCAGCCATGGAAAAGATGATTTTTTCTGCACTCATGCTTATATTTTAATCGTTTACTAACTCATTGGAGCAAGATGGCAAAAATATACCTTTCTTAGGATAAGTGGGGGCTAAATGATTATTTTGCGAAAAATTGGAAACGACCACTTATAACCTATTGCATTGAAATGGAGCATCCTTATGGATATATCAAGGACAACAAAGTCTATTTGAAGGGATTCCTTGGACGAGAAGACCGGGAAATCGGAGAAGTAAAAGAAGACGAAGCCTCCACCATCAGCTATTTTGAAGCCCGTTTTGAGCAAATCAAAGATAAAGTAGCCAAACTGAAA
>CAZTJM010000278.1:0-4035 GCA_964613865.1 uncultured Limnohabitans sp.
GGCGATGAAGCTGACGGGAATTGTATTTAATTCCTGATTCTTTATATTAAGAGTTTGAACTTCTTTCCCGGCAGTGATTTTACTATCCCTTCAAATTCAAGCGAAAGGAGTTTGGAAGAGAGCATTCCCAAGGGAATGTCCGTTTGGTAACTGATCTGGTCGATCTCGGATTCTCCTTTTTCCAGAAGAAGTCTCAGAATAGATAATTCTTCTTCGTCTCGACCTCCAAGTTCAAGACTTGGTTTTTTGATGGCTTCTTCTCCTGGTTTTGCCCAATAAAGAGCCTCTGCAACATCGCTCGGTCCGGTATAGATACCGGCTTTCATTTTACGAATTAGCTGATTGCAGCCTTCGGAAAATGGAGATTGAAGATTTCCTGGGACAGCAAATACGTCTTTGTCGTAGCTATAGGCAATTTCCGCCGTGATCAAGGCACCACCTTTTTCAGCAGCTTCCACGACGATCAAAGCATCCGAAATTCCTGCGATAATGCGGTTCCTTGCAGGGAAATTGCCCGGTACCATCGTGCTTCCAGGCGCGTACTCGCTCATTAGGATTCCCGTTTCCTGTAGCTGTTCGGCCGTTTTGCGATGCGCTGCTGGATAAATCTGCGACAGTGGAGAGCCCATCACTGCCATTGTAGGCAATCCAACCTGCAATGCCGCACGGTGTGCTTCAATGTCGATCCCATAGGCTAAGCCTGAAATAATCATCGGTCGATAGGGCAGGAGATCTTCCACGATTTTTCGGGTGATGGACTTGCCGTAGGCAGTGGCAGATCTGGTTCCTACGATTCCCACGCTGCGATCCATGTTCAAGTCTCCATTTCCCTGGACAAAAAGGACTACCGGCCCATCCTCCAAGGCTTTTAGTCTTTGGGGAAAATGCGGATCGGATGAGGTCAAGATGCGAAACCCTTTCTTTTCACAAAGTGAAATCAGGTCATCCGCCTTGCGCAGGAGGGATTCAGATTGTTTTTGGATTTCGAGCAGCTTATCTCCAACCCTGGGGATCTTCGAAGCTTTTGCTTTGTTCAGATTAAAAAATGCTTTTGCCGAGCCGCTGTAGGCCAAGATAGCTTTGAACACACCAGGCCCAACTTTGGGCGCCTGGGAGAGAGCGAGCTGGTAGCGTAGGTTTTCAGGATCCGTGTCGGGCTTTGAGTTCATCCTTCAGATTGATTAAAAAGTCTTTGATTTCCTGAAGTTTTTGAACCGCCGCCACTTTGTCAAAGCCCTGGTTTTTGCCGGAAGCAATTACTTCCTGAGCGCCTTGAAGTGTGTAGCCCTTTTCCTTGACGAGATGGTATACGTAGCGGATCTTTTGGATGTCATCCTTGGTGTAGCGGCGATTGCCTTTTTTGTCTTTTTTTGGGCGAATGATGTCAAATTCCCCCTCCCAATAGCGGATCAGCGAAGGAGCGACCTTAAACATCTCGGCAACTTCGCCAATGGAGTGGTATTTTTTCTCGATTTCTCGCTCTTTGTACGGCACAGCAGGTTAGGTTTTATTGTCAATTCCGATTTCTTCAGGAAGTAAAGGGAAAGAGAATTGGGTTAAATATCTAAGTTAAAAATTTGCTTGGTCACTTCAAGGTATACTTGAGGCATATGTGAAAAAACGTCGTGATTATCGATTTATTACCTGAAGAATCTGGACTGCCGCTAAACCTGCTGTTTCTGTTCGGAGTCTGCTTTTTCCCAGGGATATTGGAGTAAAGCCATTGTCGAGAGCAGTTTGTATTTCTTTGGGGTCAAAATCTCCCTCCGGACCTACCAAGATCAGGTAGCGTTTGTTGGGAAGGGCCACATCGAAAAGGTGGTTTTCGTGATCCTCATCCACGTAGGCGATGAACTTCTGATAGTCGTCAAATTCCCCGGACTTGAAAAGCTCGCTCAGCTTGGTAGTCGCCTTGATAGTCGGTGTACGGTATTTCAGACTCTGTTTGCAGGCCGAAATCATTTTCTTCTGCAAGCGGTCTGTTTTCAGGAAGCTTCTCTCGGAGTTTATGGTTTCCAAAAGTGTCAATTCATGAAAGCCGATCTCGGAGATTTTCTCCACCATCCATTCCATTCGATCGGGGCTTTTGGTAGGCGCAATGGCCAGATGGATGTAGAAGCCATCCTCTGTTACTTCCTCCACGGAGAGGATATTGAGCACGGCTCTTTTTGGATTTGCTTCAGAGATTACTCCCTCGAAAACCTGGCCTTTGCCATTTGTGAGCCGAATGGAATCGCCTTGCTTTTTGCGCAGCACCCTGATCAGGTGTTTGGACTCCACTTCGTCAAGGTAAGTGAGCGGTCTCTCGATGTTTTCCTGAAAAAAAAGCTGCATGTACGTGGTGTGCGATTTGGGCACAAAAAAAGCACATTTCTTCAAGAAATGTGCCTTTAACCTAATTAACCTTTAACCAAATTAACCTTTTGAAATTTCCATATTGACGGTTTTTCCTTTGATCGTGTTGTTCTTCATTACTCGAATCACGTGTTCCGCGTCCTTGTTTGGAACATCCACGAAGGAGAAGTTGTCGAAGATGTCGATGCCGCCTATGCTTCGTCCCGGTACACCGGTTTCGCCAGCGATGGCACCCACGATATCATTTGGACGAATCCTGTCCCTGTTGCCAAGGTTCAAAAACAAGCGAGTCATATTCGCATCGCGGGTTCTCTCTTCTCTTGGACCTCTTCTTTCACCTTCTCTGCGGTCACCGAATCGCTCTTTGCGGTCACCACCTCTTTCGAAGCGATCTCCACGTCCAAACCTACCGGCACCTCTGTCTCCACGACCAAATCTATCACCACCACCGAAGTCGCGACCTCCGTCTCTTGAGCTTTCTCTTCTGCGATCGCCGTAGGATTCGATTCCGAAATCCTGCTCTTTCAGTTCTTTCACGGTTTCACCCATGTTCATCTTGATCAAGCCCAGTGCGATCTGCTCGATACTAAGGCCCTCAGCCAGCATTTGACCGATAGTCGCTTCGAACAGTTGGTTGTCCTCTTCAACTGCCAATACTCGATACACGTCTTTCACTAGCTGCGCTTTTTTCAATTCTACCAATTCCGCCACAGATGGAGGAGTCATTTTACTGATGGTAGCCTTGGTATACCGCTCGAGGTCCCTGAGTTTCATGGTTTCTCTACGGCCGGTGATGAAGGTGATGGCAGTACCGGACTTTCCTGCACGGCCTGTACGGCCGATTCGGTGTACGTAGTATTCTTCGTCGAGAGGCAGGTCGTAGTTGAATACGGCCTCTACATTGTCAACGTCTATACCTCTGGCAGCCACGTCAGTCGCCACCAAGACAGAACAAAGCCCTTTGCGGAATTTGCCCATTACTTTGTCCCTCTGAGCTTGAGAAAGGTCACCGTGAAGCGCCTCAGCCAAGATGCCTCGAGCACCCAAAGACTCGGTAACTTCGTCAGTCATTCTCTTGGTGTTACAGAACACCACGCTCAGGGCGTAATTGTTGATGTTCATCAATCTGGTCATCAACTCCATTTTCAAGGAGGGTTTTACTTCGTAGTAAACTTGCTCGATTTTGGAGACAGTCAGCTCATTTTTTGCGACTTTGATGATCTCTGGATTATTCTGGTATTTTCTGGTCAAGTCCATGATGGGCTTGGCCATCGTTGCTGAGAAGAAGACGGTCTGTCTTTCTTCCGGCATTTGCTCCAAGATCGCTTCGATATCGTCTCTGAATCCCATGTCGAGCATTTCATCCGCCTCGTCCAAAACGATGATTCCAACGTTGTCCAGCTTGAGCGTACCTCTGCTCATGTGATCCTGAATACGACCTGGAGTTCCTACCACGATCTGAACGCCTTTTTTCAGGATTCGAATCTGCTTGTCGATTGATTCACCTCCATAGATGGCTACAGAATTGATGGCTCTGTGGAACTTGGCAAGTTTTTGGATTTCGCCTTCTACCTGAACTGCAAGTTCGCGGGTAGGGCAAAGGATGATAGCCTGGGGCTTGTTGAAGTCAGCATCGACGAGGTCGATGATGGGAATGGCAAAAGCGGCGGTTTTACCGGT
>CAZTJM010000279.1:0-4012 GCA_964613865.1 uncultured Limnohabitans sp.
TGAGGACTACGAAGGATTAGAGCACCTGTTCATCGAACAAAAAGGCCGATTGGTCCCCTTCTTTTTGGAGCACTTTGTGATCCAGCCGGGAGGAAAAGCCTTGGCCAAGTTTGAAGAGCTGGACACCATCGAGTCGGTGGAAAATATGGTCGGATCAGAAGCCTATCTTCCTCTGACCGAATTGCCCCAACTCGAAGAAGGTCAATACTACTTCCACGAGCTGGTTGGTTTTGAAGTCATAGATGAGACTTTGGGACTAATCGGACCAGTTCAGATCATCTACGATCTGGAAACACAGGATCTCCTCGGAGTGACCCACCAAGGAAAAGAAGTGCTAATTCCAATACAGGATGGCATCATTTCCAAAGTGGACAAGGCAGCTAAAAAAGTTTACTGCCTATTACCCGAAGGTTTACTTGACATTTATCTGGAAGACTGAGCCATGCACATTGATATCATCACTGTGGTGCCGGGATTACTGGAGGGACCTTTTTCCCACTCGATCTTAAAAAGAGCGGAGGACAAAGGCTTGGCCAGTGTAAAGGTGCATAACCTCAGGGACTATGCCACCGGCAAGCAAAACCAAGTCGATGACTATGCATTCGGAGGTGGAGCCGGGATGGTCATGATGATCGAGCCAATTGCTCGATGCATCGAGGCACTTCAAAAGGAAAGAACGTATGATGAAATCATCTACATGACTCCTGATGGAGACACCTTTGATCAGCCCATGGCCAACTCGCTCTCGCTTAAGAAAAACCTCCTGATCCTTTGCGGTCACTATAAGGGGGTAGATCAGCGCGTGCGGGACAAGTTCATCACTCGGGAAATCAGCATTGGGGACTTTGTCCTCTCTGGCGGAGAACTGGTCGCGGCGGTCGTCGCAGATGCCATTATCCGACTGATACCCGGAGTGCTCAATGACGAAACCTCTGCATTGACGGACTCCTTTCAAGATGGTCTTTTGGCCCCGCCAGTGTATACCCGCCCTGCAGAATACGAGGGAATGGGCGTGCCGGAGGTGCTGCTTTCGGGCCATGAAGCCAAGATAAACGAGTGGAGATTTGAAGCATCGGTTCGCCGTACCAAGGAAAAACGTCCTGACCTGCTTAAGGGCAGCGGATGGGAGTAGGCGAGACAAGAGTTAAAAAAAGTAATTCATTTAAACCGCTGCGGCGGTGAACTGCGAAAGCATAAAAACATAAAGCTATGAGCGATCTAATGAAAATTGTAGAGGCGGAATACAGCGAGGCTAGAGCTAAATTCCCTTCTTTCAAAGCCGGTGATACCATCAACGTACACGTACGTATCAAGGAAGGTAATAAGGAGCGTATCCAGCAGTTTCAGGGAACTGTGATCCAGCGAAAAAACCCAAACACGAACGGTGAAACATTCACTGTCCGCAAAATCTCCAACGGTGTAGGCGTGGAGCGTATCTTCCCAATCATCTCCCCAGCGATCGAGCAAATCGACGTATTGAGAGAAGGTAAAGTGAGAAGAGCTCGTCTGTTCTACCTGAGAGGTCGTCAGGGTAAAGCTGCCCGTATCAAGGAAAAAATCAGACCAAGACACTAAGATTGTCGCGTTCGATATCCTAAAAAGGAATCCAGAAATGGGTTCCTTTTTTTTTTTTGTTTTCGTTAAATTGGGAAAAACATAATCCCCATGAACCCAACAATTTCCCTTTCTGACCCTGGAGCCCTTTTGGGCAAAACGTTCGTGAGAATCGGGCAGGGGCTGTTGATATTCCTGCTGCTTGGAAGTGCTTACATCGCATATTTGGCCGCCGATGGCTTTTTTACCGGCTGGGATTGGGAATTTGATTCCGATTTGGCAAATCTCTTTCCCGGACAAAGTCCCGATGCTATAATTTCTTACTTCTTTGTTGGTATTTGTGTCAAGCTTCTGCTTTTACTGGGTTTTTTGACCTGGCTCGGCCGTAAGATTTGACTGAATCTATGGTAAGATTCTTATTCCGAACATGATGACGCGGCCCTTCATAGACTTTTTGGTGGGGATCGACCAACTACATCCAACTGGGCCCTAAGCCCAAAGTTTTGGACAGGAACACGGCTACACATGAGCAAGCCCGCATCTTATTGATAACTAGCTATTTTTGACGGCATTTTCATTCTTCAGTAATAAATCTTTGAAGTCTAATCATTAGATTTAAACAGTTTTTTTATTTCCACCTACATTTTAATCTATGCTCAAAAAGATCTGTTTAGGGCTGGCGCTGATTGTTACCGGCCATTTTGCTGAAGCCCAAGAAGTGAATATTGACTCGACCGCCATGATGATCTTGGACAAGATGAGCGGTCTGTTTGGGGAACTCAAGTCGGTGGGATTCACCAGCGAGGTATCCAAGGACGTGGTATATTCTGAGGACTTCTTTATCAAGGAATTCGGATCCAGTAAGGTTAGGTTTCTGGGGCCAAACAAGTTCTCGGTCCGCATTACTGGAGAGAAAAAAGATGACCTGTATAGCTACAACGGCTCCCAGGTACCCGTTCAGTTCGATGGGAAAAACGCCTATGAGATTGCACAAGTCGAAGAGGTGGAACAATAAAATCAACAAGACTCTACCCTACCAGAAATGGAAAAAACAGTTTTAGCTAAGCCCAAGTCTGGCATCAGTGAATACCGCTTGTTAATATCTCCCGATGATGTTATTAGCAGCTTTACGTGGAGGGTAAAAAGACCCTTTTCCAAGCGATACCGAGATACTAACGCGCACAAATCGGCACCCCATATCACGATTGCTTCTTTTTTACTATCGGATAAGTTGGAGTCGGGCTTAGTCAGCTCCCTAAAAGAATTTGCTAAAACCGCATCTCCATTTGGGATGGAGGTTAATGGGTTCGGAAAGTTTAAGACTAAGACAATCTTTCTCAAAATAGCCGATACACAAGCTTTCAGCCAGTTGTCGAGCAACGTAAAGCGTTACATAAGCCGTTATTTAAACAAATCATGGCACTTTTCGACCCTCGCTCATCTGACAATAACCAGAGATTTAAATGAGGAACAATTGCAACGGGCTTGGCAAGATTGGAAGGGTGAGAATTTTCAGGCATCCTTCGAAGCTAATGAAATGATCCTCTTGCGTAGGCCTTTCGAAGGCGATAACAATTCAAAATTTGAAAAAGTCGCAACTTTCGATTTTCAAGGAAAGGATCCTTCTGGAAATCAGTTATCCCTTAAACTCTGAGTGAAAAATTCACGAATTCAACTCATCTGGTTGAAAAAAAAGCGGTCGTTAGACCGCTTTTGCTGTTTCCATTTGGTTGATGATTTCCTCGTAGTCGAGTTTGTCCCAGTTCTCGGTGATGAGTGGATTGGCCATCACCTTGTTCATTATCGCTTCTTGGAGTTTGCCTTGTGCATAAGCCTCGGCATAGCCCATGTCGGAGAAGGTCACCATGGTATAAAGCGGAATCCATTCTTTTGGATAGAGCTCATGTAGCTTGGCTTCGATTTTTTTGCGGAGCAAAAACTTTGGATCACCTACAGAATCCCTCATTTCTTTGAAGTTTTCCATCGCAAGCTGGCATATAGCATCCGTGTCTGGCTTGCGCTTCTTCTGGAACTTTTCAAAGACCAGATCCCAGGCGTTGGTGCCCAGCTTTTCGATTAATCCATTGAGAATGTAGCAATCCTCAAAACCGCAATTCATCCCCTGCCCGTAAAACGGTACCATAGCATGGGAAGCATCCCCCAAAAGCAGGGCGTTTCCTTGTACCCACGGGAAGCACTCAATATTGATCAGTGCCGCGGTTGGATTCTTGAAAAACTCAGTCTTCAGATCCGGCATCAGCTGGTAGGCATCGTCAAAATACGCCTTAAACATCGTCTCCAGATCCTTTTCGTCCCGGATTTTCTCAAAACAAACCTTTGACCCCTCGAAAGGCAAAAATAGCGTACAGGTGAAAGACTTGTCTGGGTTTGGCAGCGCGATCAACATAAACTTCCCGCGGGGCCAGATATGTAAAGCATTCGGGTCCATGGCAAACTC
>CAZTJM010000280.1:0-4001 GCA_964613865.1 uncultured Limnohabitans sp.
GTTCGAAGACTTGGAAGGTGATTTGAACCAGGCTGTCCGTCCGAAGATCACCAAGAGATAAACTGCCCGAATGATAACGCCGATGCCAAAGAAAAACCAGAGTAAAAATAGGCCCATAGGTCGATTTTGCTGGGCAAATATAAAATCAATTTCAGCAAGTCATTTAAGAATAAGTGGATATTTTTGCGAGCAAAAAAGGGGCATTTTGTAGGGTATTTCTACAGGCTCTGATCGCAGCATGAAGTTTACGCCAATACAAAAAGATACCCAAACCAAAGCCCGAGTAGGCACGCTTACCACTGATCACGGAACGATCCAAACGCCCATTTTCATGCCTGTTGGCACTGCTGGCACTGTCAAGGCTGTGCACCAGCGTGAGCTGAAGGAGGATATCCAGGCACAGATAATCCTCGGCAACACGTATCATCTTTACCTCCGCCCTGGCTTGGATATCTTGGAGAAGGCTGGAGGACTTCATGGCTTTAACGGCTGGGATCGCCCGATTCTGACCGACTCTGGAGGATACCAAGTTTTCTCCCTTGCCGGCACGCGCAAAATCAAGGAAGAAGGGGTCACCTTCAAATCGCATATCGATGGCTCGAAGCATATCTTTTCCCCAGAGGGAGTGATGGATATCCAAAGAACTATTGGAGCGGATATCATTATGGCTTTTGACGAGTGTACGCCTTACCCTTGCGAATATGGCTACGCGAGAAAGTCTATGGAGATGACGCATCGCTGGCTGGATCGATGTATTCAGCGTTTTGACACTACGGACGGAAAATACGGGTATAGCCAAACGCTTTTTCCCATCGTCCAAGGCTCGGTATACAAGGATCTGCGAAAGCAGAGTGCGGAATTCATCGCTTCAAGAGGCCGCGGAGGCAATGCAATCGGCGGCCTTTCGGTTGGGGAGCCCGCAGAGATGATGTACGAAATGACCGAGTTGGTGACGGATATTTTGCCTGCTGACAAGCCTCGCTACCTGATGGGAGTAGGCACTCCTGCCAATATACTCGAATGCATCGCGCTTGGCGTGGACATGTTTGACTGCGTGATGCCTACCCGAAATGCCCGCAACGGGATGCTGTTCACCTCCGAGGGGATCATCAATATCCGAAATGAAAAGTGGAAGGACGACTTCAGTCCCATAGACCCTGCAATAGGCAACTATGCGAGCACCTTTTACAGCAAAGCCTACCTCAGGCACCTGACGGTTTCTAAGGAGATTTTGGCTGCCCAGATTGCCAGTATACACAACTTGA
The DNA here is from genome assembly GCA_964613865.1 of uncultured Limnohabitans sp. Taxonomy (GTDB): domain Bacteria; phylum Bacteroidota; class Bacteroidia; order Cytophagales; family Cyclobacteriaceae; genus Algoriphagus. The sequence goes on from CAZTJM010000280.1 coordinate 1,266, forward strand.
GCTTTTACCTTTGGCTCGTAGGCCAGGCGAGGGAGCATATCCTTGCTGGCGATTTTGCCGTTTGGAAGGATCAGATGGTAAAAAAAGTAAGCACTAGGCTATAAGCATGAAGATTCTTGACAAACTGATCATCAAGGAATTTCTGAAGACCTACTTCTTTGTGGTCGTGATGCTCATCCTGATTGTTCTAGTTTTAGACTTCACGGAAAAGAATGACACCTATATCCGTAACTCGGTGCCAGCGGGAGAGATATTGAGGTACATGGGCAATTATGGCCTCTACCTCAATAACCTGCTCACTCCAATCACGGTTTTTATCGCAGTCATCTTTATCACATCCAAGATGGCCGGGCGGACCGAGATCGTGGCGATCCTGAGCTCTGGAGTCAGTTTTGTGCGTATGCTTCGTCCGTTTCTACTGGGGGCGGCGATGATCGGGGCGGTCAGCTTTTTGATGAACGGATGGATTCTGCCGGGTGCCACGGCGGGGGTTTCCCGGTTTAAGATTGCCTATTTGGACAAAGGCAGGGCTTCGTCCGATCCAAACATCCACATCAAAGTAGGCCCAGATTCCTATGCATTTTTAACTCGATATTTTAAGGCCAATAATACGGGCTACTATTTTACCCTTGAAGAGATCAAGGACGGGGAGCTGTTGGCCAAACTTTCTGCGGATAGGATCCAGTGGGATACGGCGAAGAATGTCTGGAGGCTGGAAAACTGGAAACTTCGAAAACTTCAGGAGAGAGGGGAAGATTACACCGTCGGAAAAGAACTCGACACGGTTTTGTCCATTTCTCCGGAGGATTTCAACCTTCCGGAGAATCATCATGAAACCTTGAAACTCCCCGAGCTAAGTAGGCAGATCAAGGTGTTGGAAGAGCGGGGCGCCGACAACGTAAATTTTTACAGGATAGAGCGTTACGTGCGTCTGATGTCGCCTTTTGCAGCGTTGATTCTGACTTTTATCGGAGTGATCATGTCAGCCAGAAAGACACGGGGCGGCTCAGGCTTCCAGATTGCCATGGGATTCTTGCTGGCTTTCGTATACATCCTACTTTTTATCCTTTCCAGGACTTTTGCTGAAAACGGCACCCAATATCCTATTCTCGCGGTCTGGCTGCCAAACATCCTTTTTGCGCTAACCGGCCTGGTGCTCTACAAAACCGTCCCTAGATAGATGGTCGCAAAGGCGCCGATCCGAGACTATTTGATGCTTCATTTCATTGTGCTGATCTGGGGCTTCACCGCTATTCTAGGCTTGCTCATCAGTCTGCCTTCTCTGGAATTGGTGTTTTACCGTACCTTGATCGCGGCAGTTGGTATGGCAGCGGTCTGTTTCATCAGCAAAAGGCCCCTAATGGTTCCCTGGCCTGAAATGCTCAAGATAGCTGGAGTAGGTGTGCTAATTTCCCTGCATTGGATATTCTTTTTTTGGTCGGCCAAGCTTTCTACCGCCTCGGTCTGCCTGGCGGGGATGGCGACTACCTCGCTTTGGACGGCGTTTGTGGACCCGATTGTCAGCCGAACCAAGATCAAGTGGTATGAGGTAGCCTTGGGGCTTCTCGTGATTTCTGGCTTGTTGGTGATTTTCCAGTTTGAGACAGGCTATTGGCTCGGGCTGCTGATGGCTCTGTTTTCGGCGTTTTTAGGAGCGCTGTTTTCAGTGCTTAACGGACGGCTTACGCTAAAACACAGCCCTTATCAAATTACCTTTTATGAGATGGCTGCAGCCTGTGTATTTGCCTTGGCTTTTATGCCGGTTTATGCTGCTTTTCTCACCGAAGGGCAGCCCTTGCAATTGGCTTGGAATGGACTGGATTGGCTCTGGCTGCTGATTTTGGGAGGGGTTTGTACCGTGTACGCTTTCTCCGTGTCGGTGGAGCTGATGAAGCGGCTTTCTGTCTTCACCATTAACCTGACGGTCAATCTGGAGCCTGTGTACGGGATCGTCTTGGCGGTTTTGGTTTTTGGTGAAAGCGAAAAAATGACCCCACAGTTTTACCTCGGGACACTGATCATCTTGGTGTCAGTGCTCCTCTATCCCTTGTTGAATTTCTGGAATAAAAGGAGAAAGGCAGTGAGGACAATCAATTGAATTATAAGGCTGATTCAAATACAAAATATTTTTCTGGCCAAGAGGTATTCTCGGGTTTTTCATCAAACAGTCCGAATACCGATGAGCCCGAACCCGACATGGCCGCATAGAAGGCGCCAGCTTCATACATTCTTTTCTTGATTTCGCCGATTTCAGGGTACGCAGCAAATACACTTGGCTCAAAGTCGTTGACGAGCTCATCTTTCCAGCGGGATCGGTCGCCCAAGATTTCTTCCAGCCTGACTTTCGGAGTAGACGGAGTGACGCCGGCATACGCTTCCTTGGTGCCGACATGGATGCCCGGATTGATGAGCACTAGGTGGATTCCTTGTAAGGACAAAATTATCTCCGAGAGTATTTCGCCACGTCCCCGGGCGATTTTGGGCGTGTTTTCGATGAAAAAGGGGCAGTCGCTTCCGAGCTGCGCAGCGTATTCTTCTAGGAAAAAACCATCCAGATGTAAATCGAAAAGATTGTTCATCAGCTTGAGCGCAAAAGCGCCGTCAGCCGATCCTCCACCCAATCCAGCGCCCATAGGGATGTTCTTATGTAGATGCATATTCAAATTGGGGAGCCCCGGAAAGTCCTTTTTGAGGAGTTTTTCCGCTTTGAGGATCAGATTGTCTTTGGGGTCTCCG
>CAZTJM010000281.1:0-3998 GCA_964613865.1 uncultured Limnohabitans sp.
TTCCGCACCCAGCCACTGGACCTGATTGAATTGGTCTTTTGTGGAGGAATGGCCATGATTGTCTTTCATGCCGTGGAACTAGAAAAATGGATCAGGGGGAAAATCAAAAAATAAAGACTTCCCTTATTTTTTCTCATGGCATGCCTAGGTCAGAATCAAAGTAGTGAAAATCATTTTTATGATCCAGTCACGCTACCAGTCCCACAAACCGGATTTTGTTCTTTGAACTTTCTATCTATATTCCCAAAAACAGTCACTCCAAGAAACCCGCCCGCGTGATCCAAGAAAAAAACGTCGAAGAAAAAGCCGAAAAACTGCCCAGGAATCTGGGATTTTGGGGAATCTGGATGCTGGTGGTGAACGGGCTGATCGGCGCTGGGATTTTTGGTCTTCCAAGCGGCGCTTACGCCCTTGCCGGCGAATACAGCATCTTTATCTACGGTTTTTGTGCGCTTCTGATGCTCCCCGTGATCCTTTGCTTTGCGGAACTGGGCAGCTACTTCCGAGGCACAGGTGGCCCCATTCGCTACGGAACCTTGGCCTTTGGGACCTTTATTGGATTTCAGGGTGGCTGGCTCTATTACCTTGCCCGGTTGATTTCATTTTCCGCCAACACGGTTTTGCTTACTGACAGCATCGCCTACTTCTTTACTCCCGCTGGAATCGGTACCGGCAGACTGGCTACGCTCGCATTCGTATGCATTGGACTGAGCCTAGTCAACGTCTTGGGTTCCCTGGAGTCGATCCGATCCATGACACTGGTCACAATCATCAAATTTGCCGTGCTGATTCTCCTGCCAATTTGCGGACTTGTTGTCTTGGGAGGGGATGTGACCCCTTCCTTCGATTCGCCAATCCCAAGTACATCCGATTTGGGAAGTGCGGCCTTGCTGTTGATTTATGCTTTTGTTGGCTTCGAGGGTGCCGTCGTGCCTGCCGGTGAAGCCAAAGCACCCGAGCGTGACATGCCCTTGGGCTTGTTGTTTGGATTGGCTGTAGTCACCGTTCTCTACATGCTCATACAGCTCGTCTCCCAAGCTGCCATTCCAAATCTGGCGGACACCAAAACCCCGTTGCTGGATGTTTCCGCATCGCTTTTCGGAGAACTTGGTGCAGTGGTATTGATGATTGGGGTAGTCGCATCCGTGATTGCGAACCTGATTGGATCGATGTTTTCGGCTACCCGGGTGACCTATGCCCTGGCTTTGGATGGTTCACTCCCTGGGTGGTTTGGAAAGGTACACTCCCGCTTTCTCACCCCCGCCAACTCGGTGGTCTTCTTCGGTATTTCTGCCTTCCTGCTTTCCTCCTTTGGGACCTTTACCGTGTTGGCGGCAATGACGGTTTTGTCCCGGCTTTTTCTCTACATCATGAGCTGCGCCGCGATCCCCAAGCTGCGGCCTCAATTCAGGGAAAAAGGCAGATTTATACTCAAAGGAGGCTATGCTATACCGGTCTTGGGTACCCTCGCCTGCCTCTGGCTAATGCTACAGGTTAGTTCGCAGTCCGTCTGGATGACCGCAATATTCATTGCAGTGGGAGCAGGTCTTTTCTGGTTGGGCAGGAAGCAAAACAACTCCTAGCCCAGTCTTTACATCAAGATTTCGGTTCAAAAGGCCGAAATTCGGATCTTAAACTAATCTCCATGAGCAAGCTCGCCATCAGAACGGTCCTTTTCAGCATGCTGGGAAATGCAGTCTTGGCAGGGATCAAGTTTTTGGCGGGGATCTTTGGCAATTCCTATGCATTGATCGCAGACGGGATTGAGTCGACCGTCGATGTGTTTTCTTCGCTTTTGGTCTTGCTGGGATTGAAATATTCCGCGCGGCCGGCAGATGAAAATCACCCCTACGGACACGGTAAAGCCGAGCCTCTGATCACTTTTTTGGTCGTGGCTTTTCTGATTGTATCAGCATTCACTATCGCGTGGCAAGCGATCCAAAACATCCGAACTCCCCACACGCTTCCTTCGTCATGGACCCTGATAGTCCTTGGAGCGATTATTCTTTGGAAGGAGATCAGCTACCAGTTGGTAATGAATAGAGCCAAGAAGATCAAGAGCTCTTCGTTGAAGGCTGAAGCCTGGCATCACCGTTCGGATGCCATCACCTCCATCGCAGCATTTCTGGGTATTTCCGTCGCGATTTTTGGAGGAGATGGATTCGAAGTTGCCGACGACTACGCTGCCTTGATTGCCTGCGTATTTATCCTGTACAATTGTTACGGAATATTCCGGCCGGCATTGGGCGAAGTGATGGATGAAAACAATTACGAAGAACTGACCTTAAAAATCCGGGAGATTTCTTTGCAGGTAAAAGGGATTGAAGGCACGGAAAAGTGCTTTATCCGCAAAGCCGGGATGAAGTACCACGTGGATCTGCACGCCACGGTCAAAGGCGATCTGACCGTAAAAGAAGGCCATAGCATATCCCATAATCTCAAAGACCGGCTACGAAAAGAATTGAAGGAACTGGGACACGTGCTGATCCACATCGAACCGGCATGATTTTTCAGATTCTTTGATAGACTCCTCAGGGTTTTTCTGCCGAAAAAAAAAGCCCTCCCAGGGTTTAGATTCCCTTGGAGGGCTAACTCGGGATCTTCGTAAATCAAAAATCCCAAATCATTAAGCCTCCTATTCCCACTCGATCGTTGCCGGTGGCTTGGAGGAAATATCGTATACGACGCGGTTGACGCCTTTTACCCGGTTGATGATTTCGTTGGACATTTTGCCAAGGAACTCATAAGGAAGGTGAATCCAGTCGGCAGTCATGCCGTCCACCGAGCCTACCGCTCGTAGCGCAACAACTCTTTCGTAGGTTCTTTCGTCACCCATCACTCCCACTGACTGGATTGGAAGCAATATCGCCCCTGCCTGCCAAACTTGGTCGTAAAGTCCATGGTCTTTCAGTCCTGTGATGAAAATATGATCCACCTCCTGCAGCGTTTTCACTTTCTCCTCGGTGATATCTCCCAAAATTCGGATTGCCAAGCCTGGGCCCGGAAAAGGATGTCTGCCAATGATGGTTTCGACGATCTCTAGCGCACGGCCTACTTCCCGTACTTCGTCTTTGAACAGGGTATTCAGAGGTTCCACCACGGAAAGCTTCATGAAATCCGGCAAGCCGCCCACGTTATGGTGAGACTTGATAGTAGCAGAAGGACCTTTGACAGAGACAGACTCGATCACGTCTGGGTAGATGGTGCCCTGTCCGAGCCATTTTACGCCCTCTATCTTATGTGACTCGTCATCAAAAACTTCAATGAAAACCCGACCAATTGCCTTTCGTTTCGCTTCGGGATCAGTCAAGCCCGCCAAAGCATCATAAAAGCGTTGCTTGGCATCTACACCAATCACATTCAATCCCATGTGCTTGTAGGAATCAAGCACTTCTTCGAATTCATTTTTGCGCAGAAGGCCATTATCCACAAAAACGCAAGTCAGCTGATCGCCAATAGCCCGGTGGATCAGGGTAGCCGCCACCGAGGAATCTACTCCACCGGAAAGGCCCATCACAACTTTGTCCGATCCGATTTTTTCTTTCAAAGCGGCAACCGTGGAGTCAATGAACGTATCAGACGTCCAATCTTGAGCACAGCCGCAGATGCCTACCACGAAGTTTCTAAGCAGATTCTTGCCTTCCAGCGAGTGGGTCACTTCCGGATGAAATTGGATGCCGTAGGTTTTTTCCCCTTCTATTTTAAAAGCCGCCACACGGACGGAGGAAGTACTTGCAATGACTTCAAATCCAGCGGGAAGCTCCTTGATCGTATCTCCGTGGGACATCCAAACCTGCGAGCCATGGGTCATTTCCTTGAGCAGGTCGTGATGAAGATCGATGTGATCCAGATTAGCGCGACCATATTCTCGGATGGTGGATGGCAGCACCTCTCCCCCGTATTTGCTTGCCAAAAGCTGTGCGCCGTAGCATACGCCCAAGAGGGGCAGCTTGCCGCGGAATTGGTCGATGTCCAGATTCGGTGCATCCACGTCTCGT
>CAZTJM010000282.1:0-3985 GCA_964613865.1 uncultured Limnohabitans sp.
ACGCGACAAGAGCGCTTCCTGCAATTGCCCCGAGCCCAAAAAAACCAAGGATGTTCCAGTATCCGTTTTTGCTATTTCCCTGAAGATGCCAAGCATGCCCAGGGGATCTTTTTCAGGCACCAGTCCTCCAATTTGAAGCAGAAACCTGTTCGGTAGGTCTACAGGTGGCCTTGCCTCCAATGACACGTCAATTTCATCGGAGTCTATCCCGATTGGAATCACCGTCGACTGTTCTTTTGGAAACACGAAGGAATCGTGAAGATCCCTTTGTGATGCACTTGAAACCGAGGCAACGCCTGCTATCCCGTTTAGCAAAAACTGGTTGAACATCCGGTGGATGCCCCCCCGGATAAAATCTCCCATTTGGTTGGCATTTCGATACACAATGGGAGTATTCCAGCCAAACACTTTCTTTGAAAAAACCGCAAACTTTAAGGTATCTGCGGCATTTGCCTGAACAATATCGGCACGGAAGTCTGCAACAAGCTTAGAAAAAGCACGCCACCCTGCCAAATCAAAGAAACGGTGATTGGCAGACCGATCCAGCCTGATCCAATCTCCGGCAAACTCCAATTCCCCAGGTCCCGAAAAAATACTCACCAGCAACACTCGATGGTCCCTTTTGATCAACTCCCCCGAAAGCTGAACGGCAAAGATTTCCGCCCCCCTTCTCTGGGGTCTTTGAATAAGTTGCAAAATGTTCATTCTGCTATCCGTCCTTTGTAAGCTCCAACAAGCACGTCCATCCCTTGCGCTGTGTCCCTAAATGTAAATCCCAGCGAAGCCTTCATTCAAAATCGTATGACTTCACAAAGCCTGGCTTCAGTGACTTTGACCATTCTGAGTTAACAAACAGAATGTCTGCATGCATCAGAAATCTACTTTTGGTATATAGACTTTGGCTTTGCTTGTAAATCCCGACAACATCATAACCAAGGGAAGTGAGATGTTCTTGAACTCGATTGTAATAGGTAGTCCTGTCATGCAGCTTCAATCCCAATTCCAACAAAATAAATTTCGCCCCACCGTTGTTCAAAAAATGTGAACCGCCTTTTAGTACCTCCATTTCAAATCCCTCCGTATCAATTTTCAGAAAGTCGATACTTTCTATGGCATGTTTCAACACGAAGTTGTCTAAAGTATCTACTTCTATTTCTTCCAGAATAAGTCCTCCGATATTGTTTCCGGTTCTCTTTTTTGACAGGGAATTCTGAGTGGATTTGTCTTGAAGTGGGATGGCGACTCTTCCCGCCGATTCTCCCAACGCGGCATTCACGCAAACAGATCTTTCATTCTTGCTCGATTCCGACAACTTTTGGAAGGTAGCTTTCACCGGCTCAAAGGAAAAGATTTTGGCCTGTTTGAAATATTTCAAGTACAAATCACGCGACTGGCCCACGTTCGCCCCCACGTCAAACACGGCCTTGAAATCATCGAGCGAAGTTAATCGAGACAAATCATGGTATAAATCAAATCCCCAAGGCTCATTTTTACTGCGAAGGACTTTCAATCCAAAATGGGCCAGCAACTTCTTTACTAATGTTATCGCAATTTTCATATTTCTCTTACCCAGCTCTGTGTCCGACATCGCATATTACTCCCTTCCTGCGAGCCGTGTCCCCAAAGCCCATACAACTATACTATTTTCTCCCCTTGCGCTGCCTAAAAGTTATTAGGCCTCTGAGGACACAGGCCGTGGATATAGCCTTAATGGGACACAAACCTTTCATGCTTTGAAGTGGAAGACAATGATTTTTAGCCAGCGGACGTCACCTTTTTCAAAACCTCCTCATACTCCTTTGTGATCGTTTCAATGTCGAAACGTAGGATCGCCTCCCTTTTTGCCGCTTGGCCCATCTCTTTCATACGATCCGGATGCCGAATTGCCCAGAGCATTTGGCGGGTTAAGGCTTGGATGTCTCCAACCGGAAAAACCAATGCGGAATGCTGGTCTTCAACCGCCTCCAAATTCATGGGAATATCCGAGGCAATAATGGGAACTCCAGCCATCATGGCTTCGACTAGGGCACCGGAAAAGCCCTCATACCAGCTTGGAAATAGGAAGCAGTTGACAGTTGGCAGTTGGTAGTTGGCAGTTGGCGGTAAGCAGTTGGTAGTTGGCGGTTGGCGGTTGGGAGTTGGCGGTTGGCGGTCCCGATAGCTATCGGGAGTTGGCAGTTGGCAGTCCCGATAGCTATCGGGAGCTGGCAGAGGGCAGTATCCAGAAATTAGAGCTTCCATTGGGTTGACAATTTTACCCGGGAGTAAAACTGAGTTCTGAATGCCCAATTCTTGGACTTGTTTTTCCAGATGTACTCTGTATGGCCCTTCCCCGAAAATGGTCAGGGTGCAATCGGGATGGACTTTGACTACCTCAGAAAAAGCTTGGATGGCATCTTGGAAACCTTTGCGTTCTAATAATCGGCCGTAGGAGATAAAGTTCCCAACACTCCTCGTCACTGCGAGTCTGCTATCGGAAACTTCATATTTTAATTCTATGCTTTCAGCAGACGAAGCAGTCTTTTGATCGGTTGAAGATTGCTTCGCTGCGCTCGCAAGGACGTTCCCAACGATGATGGGAACAGCCCTTCCTCGATAAACCACCGAAATCTTCCTTCGATCGATACCCAAAGTCTTCACATGAGAATCGACCAAAGCTTGGGCATTGGCTATCCAATGCTTCGGAATCCCTGAGGTAATCCTGTCTAGCCAATACACCAACTTGTGTTTTACCCCCTTCTTGTCCTTCCAAGCCAGCGGGGAATAACTATCGTTGACCAAGGTGCCTACCAAAGGAACGCCAGTAATCAAGGAAGCGATCCGGGAAATGATATCCGCCCGCCAAAGGCAGGAAACGAGCAGATCAGGCTTTTCTTTCCGAATAAGCTTGACCAGTCTGGACACCGCCAAGGGAAAATGATAGGACTCAGGTATATCCAAAAAATAAAGCCGGATACCGGCCTTTTCGTAGTCACTTTTTAAGTCATGCTTGGGATAGAAATAGACAAAAACCACATCCATCGCTTCTGAAAATCGGGATAGAATTTCCAGATGGCTTCGTTCGGCACCGGCATTGACAAGGGCATCCTGGGTGAAAAGAAGTTTCAATGATTAGTGTTTTTTATTGCTCTGAGAGGGATCTAAGACTTTTCCCCTCTTCCCGGTTAAAGCATGAACCGCCGCCAATACCTTAAGCTTCAATCGAAGCTTTTTTTGATTTTCCCACCTAAGAATAGCGTAGGTAAATTTTAGCTCTCTAAGCATCCAGGCACTGATTATCCTCCAATCCTTTCTGGAAATACCCAGCCAAAGGTGGTTGCGAGTATTGTAATATTGGCGCCAAGGAGGTGTTCCTCCCACAGAACCAAGTTTTCCATCCTCAATCAAACCGTTGGGAATGGTATAAATCCCGAAGCCATTTTCCGAGGCTTTGAGGCAATAGTCAAATTCGTATGTCCCCATAAAATATGCCGGGTCACAAGTTCCGATCTCACGGATCAAAGTTCCAGAAACCAAGCAGCCGTCAAAGGTCACCAAGTCAGTCTTGGTTGGAATATCCGAGGGATCGACATATCTGGGCTTGCGCACCCCTTTCCAGTCTAGCAAAATCGCTTTCCCGCGACTATCAAAATTTCCGATTTTCAACATGCCAACTAGGTTGCCTTCCAGTCGATCTAGACTCTGCCTCAAAGACTCCAAAGCTCCAGCTCTGGGACGGGAATCGTCATTAAAAAGTAGCACCCATGCTGCCTCGTGATCGATGGCGTATCTCATTCCCAAGGAAAAGCCCCCCGCAGAAGCAACATTCTCCTGAGGAAAAATCCAGTGACACCCTGACAAAGTATCAAGGGATTTCCTCGACTCATTAGGCGTATTGTCGATGATGATTATTGAAGACTTCGAAATCCCCTCGCGCTCTAAGCTGTCAATAGTTTTCACAAGTTCCCCATACCTGTCATAAGTGACGATGACTACCCAGAGCTTC
>CAZTJM010000283.1:0-3959 GCA_964613865.1 uncultured Limnohabitans sp.
CTACAGGCCGACGGCAACGTGAAGAAAATCAACAACTACATCACCAAAAAGGTGGCGGACAAGCTGGCTGAGCTTTACAAAAAGGACAGAAAAGCCTACGAGGAAAAGTGGAATGACATCGGTCTCTTCGTGAAGTACGGCATGATCTCCGAGGAGAAATTCTATGAGAAAGGCAAGGACTTTACGTTGCTGAAAAACACAAAAGGCGAATACTTCACCATGGACGAGTATCGTGAGAAGGTGAAAGCCGTACAGACTGACAAAAACGACACGACGGTTTTCCTTTATTCTACCGATCTCAACAAGCAGGACAGCTTCATCGAGTCGGCCAACAAGAAGGATTACGATGTCCTCGTGCTCGACTCTCCTATCGACAGCCACTTCATCCAGCACATCGAAACCAAGCTGGAGAAAACCCAACTCAAGCGTGTGGACGCAGACGTGGCCGAGAAGCTGATCCAGAAAGACGACAGCTACGCCAACCTCCTGACCGAGGAGCAAAGCAAGTCTATGAAGGAACTCTTCGAGAAGGCGATCAACAACAAATCCTACACTGTCGAGATCGAAGGGCTCAGCCCTGAGGAGCTTCCGGTGACTATCACCATGGAGGAGTGGATGCGCCGAATGAAGGACATGGCGCAGACCGGCGGAGGCCCGATGAGCTTCTACGGAAGTCTGCCTGACAGCTACAAGGTCGCCATCAACGGCAACCATCCCGTAGTGGACAAAATCCTCAAGGCCGACGGCGAAGAAGCCCAAACCAAACTGGCCAAGCAGGCCTTTGATTTGGCTTTGCTTTCCCAAGGCTTGCTGACTGGTAAGGATCTCACAGCATTTGTAAGAAGAAGCGTGGAGATGCTGTAAGCATTTCCTGAACTAACTTAAAAATTGACCCTCCAAGAATTTACTCTTGGAGGGTTTTTCATTTTTGGACTTTTATCTCAGATAAGCCAGCAACTCCGCGTCGGCCAGTTCCTTCGACTTATAATACATACTGATCTGGTGGGCGGCGTGGTCTTTTTCCAGCTGGCGGAGCTCAGCCACGGATACCTTCATGGCTTTGTTTTCACTGGGACTGTTGGCAAAAGCCCACTGCTTGAGTTCGTGGCCGTTGTTGTCCTTGAGCACGATCACGCGCTCGCTGCCCGAGCCGGACTTGATGGTGCAGTGGTTGTACTTGACCCAAAGCAGATCTTCGGGCGCGGCTTTGTCCAGCTGCAGCGTGCGAAGATTCAAGGGCTGGTTGATGTACTGCTTTAGGATCAGTTTGTCGTTGAGGTAGATTTCGTAGCTGTCTAGGCCGAGCTTGGGAGAAAAGGCCATGGTAATCAGGCCGATTACGAGTGCTGCCAGAAGGCTGGCGAAAATGGTTTTTGCATTTGGAGTTTTCATGGTGCGATTCGTTGAAGTGAGCATGTGTTTTTTTAACTTGTGTGTAAGCCTTCCATTCCCAAGATCAGAGCCGGTTGACCAAGGAGTTCTGGAGAGCCTTCGGGTAACTTTACGCCGAAGTCTAAAAAAGGTAAAACACCAATAGTCGAAAGTAGACCAACGGCTCCGATACTAGACTTGTGTGTGCTGAGGTTTTGCCCTTCGTTGGTCGATAATATTGGCTCTTTGTCTACTCCCTTGAATCGGCTACCGAATTTGTGCGTAATTGAAGCTTAGACCCCCACTATCAATGTCAGCAAAGCTTGGCTCCAAAGTCCTTTCCCGCACCAATCTCCTTCACCTGCTGTTTTGGACGGTGATTACGCTGATTTTTATTTACGACAGGCGATACCTGATCATGAAGTTTCGCCTGCCGGAGCACTTCATTGCCTGTGTGGTCGTAAGGATGGGGCTCTTGATTTCGCTGGTCTATTTTCACCTGAATGTATTGGTGCCGCGTTTTTTCCAAACCCGGCGATATCTGATGTACACGCTGCTTCTCTTGCTTTCGACCTGTATCTACGTCAGCCTGCAAAGTGCCTATGATATCTACCTGTATGGTTTTGTGATCGGAGATGTGCGGAGCAGGGATTTTTGGAGCGCCTTTCCCTACAATTTTTTCACCACACTTTGGTATTTGGCGCTCAGCGCTGGACTAAAATTGAGCTTGGACCGCTACGGGGAAAAGCGAAAATCAAACCAGGACTTAGAGCCGTCCGCTGCAGTCTTGGATACCGCGGATAGACAGGTAATGCTGAAAAGCGGCACCAAGCAGGTGCGGATCGACCTCGATGCGGTCACTCATGTCAAAGGTCTGAAGGACTATTCTATCGTCTACACCGAAAACGAACAGATCATTGTGAAGGGGTCACTAAAAAATGCAGAAAGTCTGCTGGGTGTCAAAAAACTCGTGCGAGTTCACAAATCTTATCTGGTGGCGTTAGACCGAATCAAAACGATAGACGGTAATCAAATCATTTTGGGCAACCAATCGATTCCTATAGGGAGGTCATATAAAGCAGACCTGTACAAGGCTTTGGTCCCTACTTAAAAGCCAAGCATGAATAAAGTCCGGATCACTGATGTGTCCCCAAAAAGTCAGATACTTAATTGGGGCATTATTGGGGCATTTTTTTCGCGCAAAAACATAAAACATAATTTCGACTTCCGACTTTGAGGAGTCCGAGAAGTCATCCAGGGTCGACACTCTATGGAGAGTATCGGTGTTTTTTTCAAACTCATTAAGGTTGGTCGCTGTCCTTTTGCGATCCTTCAGAAGTTTGGGATTTCTATTTCGTGAAGTCTGTCGTCGCTTTTGACTTGGGCAAAGCCGGTCAATGAAACAAGAAGCAAGAGAGCGCTGCAAATAGTTTTGTGGATAGAATTTTCATATTTATTGACTAAAGTGGTTTAGAATTCTCAGCGTTGAATCTTTCTTCAGCGATCTGCCAAAACAAAACCTTTCACATCGGCAGATACCAGCGGAACCCAAAGCGTATCCCAAAGTTGTTCAGGTTTCGGGTATAGCCTTCGGAGCGGTACAGCATAAATTCCGGTTCCACATAGGCATTGTATTTTAGCTTGCCTGACCAGATATAGCCCACTCGAAAATCCATCGGGATAGCAACACCGCCGGTTTTGTAATCGATCTGCCACTCCGGTTCTATCCCAGCATAGACACCATTTGGCCAAGTGTAGAAAACATTGGGTTGAAGGACGGCGAACATATTCGAACCGTATTTGTCGTTGCCGGTTACGGAGAAGAAATTTTCCCAAATCCAGTACATCTGCCAATTGCCAAGATTGGTGAAAGTTACCGTTGCAGCGGGGCCGAGCTGAAGCTGAGGCGAGCCCAATTCAGGAGAGGTTCGGGTGGGCAGCGTGGCATTCCAGCCTGCTCCGAATTGACCCCAAGGCTTCTTGCTGAGGATAAAAAATTGGTTGAGCGTCACATCTCCCAGACCAGTCGGGCCGCCTGGAGTGGTGTTCACAAAAGCAATCACCCGGATAAGCTGGGGAAATGGAAGCAAGAGTCCTTTCTGCAAAGGAATAATCCCTCTGAATCGGAAATTCTGCGCAAATCCATCCTTCCCTTCGGTATCGAAAATTGTAAACTCTTCCAGTTGAAGCTGCCAAGCCAGTGTGGTGGGATTCATTACTTGCTGCGAAAGCTCGACGGATGTTTTTCCTTCTTCTGTTTGTGTCTCCTCCTGGGAAAAACCTGTCTGGGCTAGCAGAAGGATAAGCATTACGAGAGGGGTTTTTAGAAAAAGAAAGGCTTTTCTATCCTTTAGAACACAGCCATCAGGACTGGCCCTAGGTTGCCGAAAATCCAGTGAAGACTTTTCTGTTGGAATTGATTTAAGTGAGTTCATTCGAAAAATAGTCTGGAAAAAATGTATTGAACGAATGAAATGATATAATAAGACTGATTGAAAGACAAAGTTTAGTTTAAAGCAGGAAATTAAATGAGGGTAACTATCCAATGGTCTAGCCCCCTATTAATCGGACAATTGAGTTTTTGAATT
>CAZTJM010000284.1:0-3890 GCA_964613865.1 uncultured Limnohabitans sp.
CTTGAGCGCGGCAAAGGCGTCGCCCTTTTCCGTCCAATTGATGCTTTGGTACCCGGCCTCGTCGGTGTCCAGCACTTGGGTGGAGTTGCTGGCCAAAGTCAGGAGGTAGAGCCCATTTCCCTGGGAATTGGCGGCATCGACGGTGTAGGCGAGGTGGGTGCCGGCCTTGTTGACGGAGTGCTCGCGGACGTTGCCGAGGTTTTGGGACTTGCCGGAGCCAAGGTGATGGATCAGGAGGTCGGAGCCTTTGATGTCGGCATTGCCTTCCTTGGGCAGGTTGATGATCAGGTGGGTGGAAGCCTCGGCATTGAAGCTGAAGCCGCCCGCGTTTTCAAAGGTCTTTTTGTCGTCCGTTCCCAACTTGATCAGGTGAACCTTCTCTTTTAGGGGCTTGCCCATGGACTTCTCGTTGGCCTGCTTTTCGGAGAATTTTGGGGACTCCTTGAAGGCCAGCCATTGGCTGTTATCGCTAAACTCGAAGTTGGGGAAGTTGGTGTTGCCGATGGAAAAGGATTTTTTGCTGTCCGGATCGGAGACTTTTTGCAGGATCAGCTCGCCGTCCGCTTCCAGGCCGACGATGCCGTAGGCGATCCACTGCCCGTCGGGGGAAAGCTTAAAAGCGCTGCCGGGCATGTATTTCCAGGTGGCGACGTCCTTCCAGGACATGGGCTTGGTGTCCTGGGCCATCACCGCGCCGAGCGTGAAGCAGAGGAGCCAAACCAGGGGTATCAGTTTTCTCATGGGGTAAAAATTTATTGGGAAGGGAAATTAGGGAAAAAACAGAAAGCAGTGAGATAATTGTGGATTACCGGTTTGTTTTTGGGCCTTTTCCATGATATGGAGTGAAAAAGTGTCAAAAAATACCCTGAAGAGGGTATTTTTTTCCTATTTCCAACTTTGTATATTTTCCTTTTAAGTTTTTAATCCATAAACCATAATAACCCTTAAAATTTTATGATCAAGCAAACAAGCAAACAAGCAAACAAGCAAACAAGCAATGGATCTCGTTGCTGGTATTTTTGATTTTTTTTTCAGCAGGATGTCAACCAGAGGAAGATTTTTCTGAATCGATAGTCGAGGTCCAAGAAGAGGATTTGGAATCTTTTAAGGTCAGCGAATCTCTTGCCAAGGAGATTGCTCTATCATTTTTTGGTACAGACTCCAGTTTTGTCGCTGCGAGGGCCCGGACAAACAGGAATAACCCAAAAATCCGGGAGATGTCCAGGGTGTCTTTGGCAGACAGTATGGATTTCGAAGCATACGTAATCAACGAATACGACGGTTTTGTCATGATATCGGGAGACAGCCGAATCATGCCCATCTTGGCCTATTCGACCGAGGGAGAATTGAGTCCTCAAGACTTTGAGGAGGTTAATGGACTCAAGGTCTGGTATCTGGAGACTATGACGAAGATCGATAATGAGTTAAAAATTATTGAGGAAGTACATCCTATAGTGTACAACGAGTGGAAAAAATATTCGGAAGACTACGATCCCAGTGGACGTATTTGGAAGGGTGAAACCGCAAATAATCCCAATACTAACTGTTATGAGTGGTACCAGTATGGACAGCATATGTGCAACCCGAATTATTGGGAGTATAAAAGAGACCCTCTCTATACTCTCAACCCATCAAACACGCTTGGAATCAACTGGGGACAAACTGGTATTTCGAATCATATGGCTCCCACAAATATTTGGGAGAATTGTCCGTGTAACGACCGAAGTCCCATAGGGTGCGGTGCGGTGGCTATAGCCCAAACACTCTGGTACTATCAACCCACATCCAGCTATTCTTATAACCTTATGCCAAAATATTCAAACGCTTGCCAGACCCCCGGTAGCTCGGGAGAAACAAGCCTCGCGCTGCTGATGTATAATTCTGCCTTAGCGGCAAACACGGATTTCAATTTTGGCACCACCTGCAACGGGATGACCTTACCCTGGGATATTAGTCCTGCCTTAGAAAGCATGGGCATGCAAAATGGAGGAAATACCTCAAATTTCAATCCCTCGCTGCTCAGCAACGAAATTTATCAGGGCTACCCTGCAATCTTTTACGGCCATGACGGATTGTTTGAATGGCATATTTGGACCTGTGATGGATTCAAAAGGCACAATTATCGATCCTACGACTGCGGCATTGACGGGTGTATGGAATGGTCTTATTCTTGGTATTTTATGAATTGGGGATGGAGTGGAAGTCAAAACGGATGGTTTTCAAGCGGCAGTTTCGCTCCGTATGGATCATCGGGAGACAATTACAATAATGGTTTGAAAATGATAACTGGCATAAGATGAAAAAGGCTATAGTTTATTTGGGTATGGTTTTTTTGTTTCAGTCTTGTGACAGAGATAAATATCGCATAGGGCGTTTTCCAGAAGAGCCCATCAACGTTAAGGAAGTAAACTCTCCTTACGATGATATTAATTCCGATATACCCTATATAGGACACAATGTGAAGTTGGTGTTTTCAACCAATCGAGCGAATCCTCAAAACCAGGACTTTAGCCTCGTACTCAGTTACCTGGATTTCAATTGGGACAAGTCTGATGGATTTCTTATGATCAGTCCGACCAATGTATTATTTGATAAAGAGTTCGAGTCATTCCGGGAAATGATTCAAAGAACCGTATCCCCAGCTCATGAAAAAGGCCCTTACAGTTTTATCGAAAATGAATCCAGCCGAGTCATATTATTTAGCAGGGAGGTAGACGGGATATATTCGGTTTTTGCTGAATGGGAGACTGCCTTTTCCAACGCTAAGACTACTCAGATTTTTCGGATTTTAGATGAGAAATCTAGCGAGATGTATCCCAGCTTATATGGGAAAGATTTCTTGAAAGGTTTGGACGCCAATCCCTCCTACCCGGAAATGTTGGTGTTTTCTTCCGACAAGGACGGTAAATTTGATATCTATGAATCCGATATTCCGGCAGGACAAAGTCCTATGGACTTCCTTGCTAGTTCCAATTTAAAAACAGTTCGCAAACTAGAATTGAATACCTCTTCCAACGACCACATGCCATTCGTCTATGGAAATTTATTGGTATTCTCTTCGGATCGGCCGGGAGGGTTTGGCGGGTATGACCTGTACTATTCCCTGAAGACCGCCGACGGATGGGACGAGCCGGTGAATTTCGGACCAAAGATCAACTCGGAGTTTGACGAATTTCGTCCTGTGGTTTCCGATGCGGTTGATTTCAGCAATCGCCTGATGATTTTCTCCTCCAATCGTCCCGGAGGTTTGGGCGGCTTTGATCTGTATTTTGTGGGGATTGGGAAGTTTTGAAAAGACCCGTCAGGTTTCGAAAACCTGACGGGTCTTGCGTTTTTCAGTTTTCAGCCTTCTGATTTCAGTAGCCTTCGACTTCGCGACTTCCGTCGCTCAGGTGCTGAGGCCGACATCTATGGTATGCTGTACACGATCTTCCCGCCCAAGACAGTCATTGCTACCTTGGTTTTCAGGATCTCCTCCTCGGGCACCTCCATGATATTTTGGTCGAAGACGGTAAAGTCTGCCACTTTTCCCACTTGGATCGAGCCTTTGAAATCCTCTTCGAATTCGGCAAAAGCGCCGTCCAAGGTATAGGACTTTAGCGCCTGCTCCCGGGTCATCTTTTGGTCACCTTCATAGCCACCCTCAGGCAAGCCTTGCAGGGTTTTGCGGGTGACGGAAGCGTAAAAAGAAGGGATAGGGTCGACAGGCTCCACGGGCGCGTCGGTGCCGTTGGTCACCACTGCGCCGGACTGGGTCAGCTTCTGCCAGACATAGGCCCCGTCGATGATGCGCTTTTCCCCCAATCTGTCTATCGCCCAAGGGCGATCCGAACTCAAATGAATCGCCTGCATGGCAGCAATCACCCCCAGCTGTCCAAATCGCGGAATGT
>CAZTJM010000285.1:0-3885 GCA_964613865.1 uncultured Limnohabitans sp.
TTCCGAAGAATCAAATACACCTGGGATCCAAAGAATATCTTCAATCCCGGCAAAATTGTGGATGCCGCACCGATGAACAAGTTCCTGCGCTATGAGCCGGGAATGAAAACGCCGGAGCACAAGACAATGCTGGATTTCTCCTCGGTGGGGGGGATTCTTCGCTTGGCAGAAAAATGCAACGGCTCGGGCGATTGCCGCAAACTTCCCGGTTCAGGCGGGACGATGTGTCCTTCCTACATGGCCACACGAAACGAGCGCGACGCGGTTCGCGGTCGGGCCAATACGCTTCGGGAGTTTCTGACCTTGGACGACAAGGAAAATGCCTTTGACCACCCAGAGATCAAGGAAGCCATGGACCTCTGCCTGAGCTGCAAGGGCTGCACGGCCGAGTGCCCTTCCAATGTGGACATGGCAAGCATGAAAGCGGAATTCCTGTATCAATACCAAAAAGCCAATGGCGTTCCGCTTCGATCTAAAGCATTTGCCTATATCAATGAATTGAATGAACTCGGTTCCATCATGCCGGGA
This sequence comes from uncultured Limnohabitans sp., assembly GCA_964613865.1. Lineage (GTDB taxonomy): Bacteria > Bacteroidota > Bacteroidia > Cytophagales > Cyclobacteriaceae > Algoriphagus. The sequence goes on from CAZTJM010000285.1 coordinate 529, forward strand.
GTGGCGAATTTCTTCCTGAATAATTCACTTACGGGCGGCTGGATGAAGTCAATCCTCAACGTCGCTCCGGACCGAAATCTGCCCGAGATCAGCGCTATCAGCCTGAGAAAGTGGTATGCGAAAAATTACGAAACGCTTCCGGGGGCTTCCAAGCCTATCAAATCGGTCTATTTCTTTGTGGATGAGTTTACCAATCACAACGATACCCAGATCGGCATCAAAGCCATCTCTCTTTTGAAAAAACTGGGCTATGAGGTGAAGATCATCAATCACGAGGAAAGCGGGAGATCTGCGCTTTCCAAAGGACTTTTGCCGAAAGCCAAAAAGCATGCGGAAGCCAATGTGAAGGTCTTTTCTAAATTGATCGATGGTAACACGCCTTTAATAGGCTTGGAGCCTTCTGCGATCTTGAGTTTCCGGGATGAATATCCTCGAATTGTCAGTCCTGAACTGGTCGAGGCGGCAAAAAAGCTCAAATTCCATGTGAAGCTGATCGACGAGTTTTTGGCACAAGAAGCGGCAGCAGGTCATATCAAGGGGGATCAGTTTACCTCCAAACCCCAAAAGATCAAATTGCACGGCCACTGCCACCAAAAGGCGCTTTCCTCCGTCATTTGGACGCAAAAAATTCTTTCGCTCCCGGCAAATTATACGGTAGAAACTATCCCAAGCGGTTGCTGTGGGATGGCGGGAAGCTTTGGCTATGAAGCAGAGCACTTTGAGGTTTCGCAGCAGGTAGGGGAGTTGGTGCTCTTTCCGGCAGTGAGAAAGGCTGAAGTAGACACCCTGATCGCCGCTACTGGGACTTCCTGCCGTCACCAGATTGCAGATGGGACGGGCCGAAAAGCCAAGCATCCGGTAGAGATTCTTTGGGAGGCCTTGAATAAGTGAGGAATTGAATTTTGAAAGACCCGAAGAAATTTGGGTCTTTTCTTTACCAAGCCCTTGAAGTAAAACCACTTTTGATCTTCCGTATTTTTTCTCAACTTATTCTGACCAAGTCTTTTTTGATTTTAACCCAAAATGCCTCAAAAATGCTTACACCTGCTCAACAGGAATCCTATCATCGTGATGGGTTCCTGATCTATCGAGGGCTTTTTAGCCTGGAGGAGATTGCCCTGCTCTATGCTGTCGCCACAGATGACTCGGTCACCGGAAATTCCTTTGATCTCAATGATCAGGACGGGAAGAAGACCAAATTGACGCTGTGGTTTACCGCCGGAGATGATTCCTTCGGCTTGATGTCCCGCTGCCAGCGCATGATCGCTTCCGTGCAAGCGCTCTTGGGCTCTGGAGAAGTTTGCCATTTTCACTCCAAGATCATGCAAAAGCAACCTAAGGTAGGCGGGGCCTGGGAATGGCATCAGGACTATGGGTATTGGTACAAAAACGGGTTTCTCTATCCCGAAGCGATGATCTCGGTGATGCTCGCCCTGACCGATGCGACCCGGGAAAATGGCTGCCTTCAGGTATTGAAAGGTACCCATAAGATGCAGCGCTTCGAGCATTCTTTTATCGGTGAGCAGCAGGGGGCGGATCCGGATTTTGTAACAGAAGCAGAAAAAATCTCGGAATTGGTGTACTGCGAATTGACCGCTGGAGATGTCCTGTTTTTTCATCCCAATCTATTGCATCGCTCAGAGGCGAATCTTTCCGAAAGGCCCCGCTGGTCGGTTATTTCGGCTTACAATCTTTCTTACAACGAACCCTTTCGGGAGAAAAATACCTCCTGCATCACGCCCGTGGAGGTAGTTCGGGATGAGGCCATTTTGGCTAGCGGGATCAAGAAAGTGTCTGCCGCGGATTTTTTGGTCAAGGAAAAAGAGATCACCCTAAACGTCAAGTAAGCATGCAAAACATCTGTATCCTGGGAGGAGGATTTATCGGGAGATTTTATGCGGAATCCCTGATCGGCAGGAGAGGCAAAGACCAAGTTGCCGTGGTCTATGCGCGAAAAGAGGAAACTGCCAAGCGCTTTTCCAAAGATTATCAAGTTCCCGTTTGGACTTCGGATATGGAGGAAGCCGTCGCCCATCCCCAGACCGATGTGGTGATCATTGCCCTTCCCAATCATGTACACGAGGAAGCAGTAATGCTTTGTGTGAAGCATAAAAAGCCCGTCCTCTGCACCAAACCCTTGGGAAGAAATGCGGACGAAGCGCTTCGAATGACCCAAGCGGTGGAAGAAGCCGGCGTATTTGCAGGCTATCTGGAAGATCTCTGCTATACCCCAAAATTTCTGAAGTCTGTCAAAAGTGTGGAGTCGGGCGCGATTGGTCGGGTGCTGTGGGCGAAATCAAGGGAAACCCATCCCGGGCCGCATTCGGATTGGTTTTGGGATATGGAGAAAGCCGGTGGCGGGGCAATTGTGGATCTGGGCTGCCACTGTGTGGAGATTTCGAGGAATTTTATCGGAAAGGACATTCTCCCGGTTGAGGTCATGTGCTGGGCCGATACCCAAGTCAAGCCCATCGAGGCGGAAGATCATGCGATCGGCTTGGTCAAATACGAAAACGGAGCGATCGGGCAGTTTGAGGTTTCTTGGACCTTCCGGGGAGGGATGGATCTCCGGGACGAAGTGATGGGGACGGAGGGCACGATCTGGATCAATTCCTTTTTGAGGACGGGCTTTGAAATGTTCAGCAGCGGAGCCGGGCAAGGCTATGTCGCCGAGAAGGCCGAAACTTCCTCAGGATGGCTGTTTCCCGTAGGCGATGAAGCCCATGAACTGGGCTACCCGAATATGTTTATCGATATGTTTGAGTCCTTGGAAAAAGGGACACAACCCAGAGAGACTTTTTATGACGGCTATGTGGTCAATGCCATTCTGGACGCCGCCTACAAGTCTGCCAAAACCAAACTTTGGGAACCGGTAAATCTTCCTTTATGGAGAGGAAAAAGAGGCTTAACCAAGCCTTCCGTCTATAACGATTACGATGCCGACCACTGGCTGATCAAGGAAGAAATCCTGCCTAACGGAGACAAAAAGGTGATTTTAAAGGAAAAGGCAAGCGGTAAAATCTTCTCCAAGGACGAGCTGGCTTCTTGAGTTCCTGTCCAAGAAAGGGAAAAACGAAACCTGTATCTTTTCAATTAGAAGTTTTTAGTAGATTCAAGGCGTGGCAACAAGAGAAACGAGAGATAGGCGCAATTGCGCTTATTTTAATAGGGTGAAATTAGAAAACTTTAAAAATGGAAAAACATATAAAAGTTCATGTCATTTATATAATTGGAATATTGGTAACGATAATTTTAGGTCTTGTTACTATAAAATGGGGAAATATTCCAAATTTGGTTGAGCTGTTTTCATTCGCACTTACCATCTCCTCTATAATACTAGCTGTACTTGCGATTGCC
>CAZTJM010000286.1:0-3781 GCA_964613865.1 uncultured Limnohabitans sp.
GCAAAATTTAACCACTTTTTGACTCAGAAATAAATCCTATTGCATAATCAAGGATGAAATAGATTTTGTCCCGATGGGCCAGATAGGTCCAGGCAACATCTGGATGCTTGGTCAGATTTTTTGATGCAGGGGCAGAGTCGAGACTTAGGAGGTGGATTTCCCAATTGTCCTTGGCAAGAGAATCCGGCTCAAAGGTATTGTAGGCGATAAAATAGCTTTCATCCCCTACAGGTTCCGACTGCTTTGCAGTACAGGATAAGGCTATAAAAAATGCCGCCAAGCTATAGGAAAGCGATCTCATGAGAACCGATTTTCGGAATTTAGGCATTTTCCCAAATTTTTGCTATCGGGACAGACGCACTTTTGATCCCCGAAAATCACTTTTCCTCAGCGTCGTTTCAGGTCAGAAAATCTGCTCTGGCCGGGGATGTTATTTTTTGAAGAAAAAATATACCGCCAAAATCAGGAATATCGCACCTATCAGATGGTTGAGCTTTAGCGTCTCCGTCTTAAAAGCGATGAGAGTAAAGACCATGAAAACGAGCAGCGTGATCACTTCCTGCAGGACTTTGAGCTGGACAAGCGAAAATGGCCCTCCGTTTTCCGAGAAACCGATTTTGTTGGCCGGAACCTGAAAGCAGTATTCAAATAGTGCTATGCCCCAGCTGATCAGGATCACGGAGACCAATCCCAACTTGCTAAACCATTTCCATTCGGCAAATTTCAGGTGCCCGTACCAGGCCAGCGTCATGAAGGTGTTTGAGAGGATTAGCAGGCCAATGGTAAGAAGTGCTTTCATGGAGAGAAGAGAATAACGCAGCGAATTTCGAAAAAAACCGAACCCCTCAATACGCTCTTATCACAAATTCTACTCCACTAGTTTATTGTTCACTTTGACGTTGCGCAGCGTGAAATTCTCTACAATCCCCTGATCGATTTTTGCGTTGGTCGCCCTGATTGTCAAATTCTCGAATGAAAAATCCCTCAGCCTATCATGCTCCGTGATCGCCACATCGAAGAAGATCTCGCATTCTAGGTCAATGTTTTTCATCGTGATGGACTGTGACTCGGAGATTGGCACGTCCTTTCGCCCCTTTAAGTCAAAGAATTGAGTCCAAGGTTTCACATAGATCATACTGTAGGCCTGTCCGGTGATGTTTTCTACCGAAATATGCTCATAGAGCTGAGGGGTGTCGGGGCGCATTTTCAGCCAAAGGAGACGACGGGCATCCTGCACTTTGATGTTGCGGAGGATGACGTTTTTGTTGTGGATCGCTTCACTCCCACAGGTCATCGCCGCATGGCAAAATCCGAATTCACTGTCCTCGATCAGGATATTGGTGTTTGCTCCGTTGTTCGGGTCTTGGTCGGCCCAAGGGCCTTTGCCGCCTTTGAGGGCTATGGCGTCGTCATTGACGGAGAGGTAGCAGCCCTTGATTAGGACGTTGTTGACCACATCGAGGTCAATGGCATCCGTGCTGGGTGCTTTTACCGGAGCGTGTGGCGAGGTGATGGTCAGATCGAGAATCTTAACGTTTTCACACTGGTAATAGTGGCTGCTCCAGAATCCCGCATTGATCAGCTTAACATCTTGTAGCTGTACATTATTGCTTTTCCAGATGAATACCAGCCTTGGGCGGGACACTTCCAAGTTTGTGCAGTTGGGATCTTCTTCCCTTCTTTTCCAAAATGCCTCCCAAAACTTCAGCCCGTTTCCGTCGATGGTTCCCTGGCCGCTTATGGTGAAGCCGTCGACCCCATAGGCGTTGACCAGGGCAGCGTAGTAGTCGAGATTTTGACCCTCCATGCGGGAGGGAATCAGCGGGTAGTTGGCGATATCATCCGAGCCTTTAAGCACGGCACCTTCTTCGAGGTGAAGGTGGGTTTTTGGTTTGAAAAAGAGAGCTCCGCTGAGAAAGATGCCTTTTGGAACTAGGATCACTCCGCCACCCTTTGCCGCGGCTTCATCGATGACACGCTGGATTTGCTGGGTTTGGAGAAGTGTTGAATCGTTTTTTATCCCAAAATCGGTTATCCTATAATCCTTTCCCAGATCCTCCAACCTTACCTTGCTGTAGTCCCTAAACCAATCCGACATGGGACTGCCATCTGGCCAAGTATCGTTCGATTGGGCTTGGACAAAGTTGCCGAAATAGAGAGCTAACGCTAGGACTGAAAGGATTAGGAAAAAAGGCTTTTTCATGGACTGGTGGCTCTGGTCAATAGGCTTGAATGGCTAAATATAAGCAGGCAAGCGACTTTAGCCCGTCAAGCACTGTCCTGCTTTCTCAGGTGATTGAAGCTTCGTAGATCTTGTCAATCGCGTGTTTTAGTGAATCGGAGAATTCTTTGGCGCTTTGGCTGGCTCGGAGATCGTCAAGCAGGGCGCGCGAAAAGCTTGCGATCAATCCTTCATTTTTTCTCAGTAGGCCACAGGCTTCTTCTAGACTATAGCCACCAGACAGGGCAAAGACCCTCAAAACTTTGGTGTGGGCGATCAGTGGCCTGTAGAGATTTTCCTCGCTTGGAATGGTCAGTTTCAAGATCACCGTTTGCCCTTCAGGCAGGAGGTCCAGCTCTGCCATGATTGCCTCCAGCAGGATTTTCTCGATTTTGTCTTTGTCTTTCGAGTGGATATCCACCTCGGGTTCCAAGATCGGGACCAATCCGTGGGCGAGAATGACTTTTCCGATTACAAATTGTTGTTTGACGATGGAGACGATTCCCTCGATGTCGTTTTCGAGGATGACTGACCTCATTTTGGTGCCAAATATCCCCTTGGCTTTGGCGTCCTCCAGCACTTTGGGGAGATCTGGGATGTCCTTCATATGCTGCACTCCTTTGGATCTGGCTTCCAGGCCCTTGTCGATTTTTAGGAAGGGAACGATGTTGTTTGCCCGTAGATATTCGGGAGTGGGAATGCCGTCCACCTTTGCATTCATGGTCTTTTCGAAGAGTATGACCCCAATGATCTTGTCTCCCGAAAAAGCCGCATCAGTCATCACTCTGGCCCGCATTCCATGAATCAGGGAAAACATTTGCTCCTCTGAATTGTACTCGGATTCCGTGATTCCATAGGCTTCAAGCGCTTTCGGTGTGCTTCCCCCGCTTTGGTCCAGCGCGGCGATGAAGCCTTTTCCCTCCTTTATCCTTTGATATTGTTTTTGAAATGTGTCCATGGCTTGCTGTTGTTTTTTGGATTGATTGAAATGAAAAGTCGGTGCAAAGCCCGTACTAACAGCGGAGTAGTCTGGTGAATCTAGAGCTAGCGAGCCGGATTTTTCTGGCTGGGTAAAATTACTCAGCCGTTTTTTATAATGTTTTGAATATGCTCGGAATTAAAAAATCAACTGGTACATCTCCTCTAGTTTGGTGACTTGAATGATTTCGATCTTGAATTTTTTCAGGTCTAGGCCCTTGACGGCGTATTTGGAGACGACGATTTTTTTGAAGCCCAGCTTTTCGGCTTCTGCAATTCGGTTTTCGATGCGGGACACGGCGCGGATTTCACCGCCCAAGCCCACCTCCCCGGCAAAGGAAATATGTTCCGATACCGGAGTGTCCTCGTAGCTGGAGATCAGGCTGGCACAGACCGCCAAGTCCAATCCCGGATCATCCACACGCAGGCCTCCCGCCACATTCAGAAACACATCCTGCTGGCCGAGGCGCATCCCGCCTCGCTTTTCCAAGACTGCTAAAAGCATATTTAGTCGCTTCGCATCGTGTCCGGTGCTGCTGCGCTGAGGCGTGCCGTAGGTAGCGGGACTTACCAAGGATTGGA
>CAZTJM010000287.1:0-3697 GCA_964613865.1 uncultured Limnohabitans sp.
TGGGCACCCGGTGCCGTCCACGGGCCGCACCATGTGCCCAAAGTCTGGGCCGACAAGTACAAGGGAAAGTTTGACGATGGCTGGGACAAGTACCGTGAACGGGTATTCAAGCGCCAAAAAGAGATGGGCTGGATTCCCGCCAACACCCAACTGACCGCAAGACCCGAGACACTGGCCTCCTGGGAAAGCATACCCGAGGCAGAAAAACCCTTTCAGAGAAGGCTGATGGAGGTCTATGCAGGATTTGCTGAACATGCCGACCACCACGCGGGCAGGATTGTGGAAGAGCTCGAACGCATGGGCTTGCGTGACGACACGATTATATTCTACATCTGGGGGGACAACGGCTCAAGCTCCGAAGGTATGCACGGCTCGATCAGTGAGCTGCTCGCCCAAAACCAGATCCCCACGGAAATCAGCCAGCATATCGAGGCCCTGGACGGGCTCGGCGGTCTGGAAGCACTGGGTACGCCCAAAACCGACAACATGTACCATGCCGGCTGGGCTTGGGCAGGCTCTACCCCTTACAAAGGCACCAAGCTCGTCGCGGCGCATTTTGGAGGAACGCGGCAGCCCATGGCGGTATCTTGGCCAAAACAGGTACAAGCTGACAAAACGCCACGGGCACAGTTTCACCACGTGAACGACGTCGTACCCACGATCTACCAAATCCTGGAAATCAAGGAACCCCAAGTCGTAAACGGCTTCCCTCAAGACGTGATCGATGGCACCAGTATGGCCTATACCTTCGATGATGCAAGCGCCAAGGGACAAAAGTCGACCCAGTTTTTCGACATCATGGCTAGCAGGTCCATCTATCATGAAGGGTGGATTGCCTCCGCGTTCGGTCCAAGGACGCCATGGCTTCCCGTGACGCCGGGAATGGCGACTTGGACTCCCGACAAAGATGTATGGGAACTCTACAATCTTGAGGAAGATTTCTCCCAATCCAAGGATTTGGCCTCAGAACACCCTGAAAAACTGGCGGCGATGAAGGAGCTCTTCCTGATCGAGTCTTCGAAAAACAAAAACCTGCCCATCGGCGGCGGACTCTGGGTTATGTACCATCCCGAGGACGCACCGAGAAATATGGCCGATGAATTCCATTTTACCGGCGACATCGACCGCATGCCTGAGTTTACCGCACCAAAAATCGGCATCTTCCCCCACCATGCCTCCATGGAGGTAGATATTCCCGATGGCGCTAACGGGGTTCTTTTTGCCCTGGGAGGTTTCTCTGCGGGTGTCACCTGCTACATCAAGGACAACCAGCTCCACTATGAGTACAACCTCTTTGAAATCGAGCGTACCAAAGTCGCCTCCACGACCAAATTGACAGGCCCTACCAAGCTTGAGTTTGACCTGCAGCTCAAACCCCATCAGGGAGGCGGGCCGCCCCATCTCCATTCTGGAGAAATGGTCATCAAAGCCAACGGAAAAGAGATTGCCCGTACGATGATTCCGACCTTGGCCACTTTGGGCTTCACAGCCAATGATTGTTTCGACATCGGCTCGGATCTGGGCTCGCCAGTGTCGGATGACTACTATGAGCAGGCACCTTTCAAGTTCAACGGCACGATAAAGAACATGGACATCGTCTATCAAAAACCTTAGGCCAGCCCAACCGTCCCTCCCAAATCACTCCACCTTTTGGTCGCTGATTTTGGGAGGGTCGGATCCGAAAGTCCGGTAATACGGCAGCATGCCGACTTTTTATGGCAAGGCGCTGAATCATTTTTACCATTCTCAGAGAAAAAGAGATACCTAAACCGAAAAAAAGCATGAAAAGAAAATCCTTTGTTATCGCATTGGCCGCTTCTGGCCTATTCTTCTACTCCTGCTCCACAAAAAACACCGAGCAAAACGAGACGGAAGCCACCGACTCTGTGCCCAAAGTCCAATCTACTTCCGCCCGCCCGGTGCATTGGGGTTACGGAGGGGAAAGTGGCCCGAGTAAATGGTCATCGCTGACTCCAGTCTATGCCCTGTGCGGCGAAGGGCAAAGCCAGTCTCCCATCAACATCGTAGAGTCGGTTGCCCGGACGGCGGGAGCCTGGAACTTTGACTACAAGACCACTTCGCTTCGGATCGCTCACAACGAGCACATGGAAGAGATCATCGACAATGGCCATACCATCCAGGTGACCGTGGACGAAGGAAGCACCTTTACTTTTGGAGACAAGGCCTATGAATTGAAACAATTCCACTTTCACACCCCAAGTGAACACACCATTGATGGAGAGCACGCCCCCATGGAAATGCACATGGTCCACCAAAATGTAGACGGCAGCTTGGCGGTGGTGGGAATACTGTTCCGTGAAGGCGATACCCCGAATGAAAACTTCGCCAAAATCGTAGCCAACCTGCCCAATTCGAAAGGAGAGGAAAAACATCTGCAGGATGTAAATCTTGAACTGGAAGTCCATCTTCCGAAACACAATTATGCCTACCATTACTTGGGCTCTTTGACCACGCCGCCTTGCAGCGAGGGAGTTCAGTGGCTGGTCTTGCAGGAGCCAGTGGTTCTTACCAAGGACCAGATCGCTGAGTTTTCCAAGAGGATAGGACCAAACAACCGGCCAACCCAACAGGTCAACGAACGGACGGTGAATCTGGGCGATCTTGCAGGTAATTCGCAACAGTAAGCCAGCAAGAATCCATGAAATCACTTTGCACAGCGCTTCTGTTGATATTGTTTGTCCTTCCGGCACGAAGCCAGTCGGAGGCGAAACCGGATTCGGAGCTCCCTCCCGGCTGGTGGCTTATCCCGAGAACAGATACCAGGTTTAAGTTTGGCGGCTATGTCAAGCTGGATTTTATCCACGACTTCAATCCCATTGCTTCTCCCGATTTCTTTGACGTATCCAAGATCCCCACGGACGGCTCCAAAGGACAAAGCAGCCACCTGCATGCCAAAGAAACACGCCTCAACTTGGACGTTCGCACAGATACCAAGGTCGGAGAATTGAGGGCATTTGTCGAGACGGATTTTTACGGGGCAAACGGGGGATTGCGGCTTCGCCATGCTTTTCTGGAGATCGACGGAAAGTGGCTTGCCGGGCAATGGTGGTCCAACTTCATGGATGAGTCCATGATTCCCAATACCCTTGACTTTGAAAAACCCGGGGCATATCTCTTTGCAAGAAACCCCATGCTCAGGTATAAGCACTCCATCTCCAAAGACGCCTATTTTGCTTTCGCAGTGGAGGAACCACATGCCAATGCCCAGGCCCCGGCCCAGAGCGGGAAATTCGAAAACCCAATTCCTGACTTCACGGGGAGATACCGCTTGACCAAACCTTGGGGGCACTTTCAACTGTCCGCGTTTGCGGCCAAGCTGGTGTACCGTTTTGACACCGGAGACACCGATAAGGTTTCCCTCTTTGGCGGTAGTGCATCGGGTATATTCAACGTGGCACAAAAAGACCGACTCTTCTATCAGGTTGCCTACGGTCCGGGTGTGGCACGGTTTCGAGGTGGAATGTCCGCTGCGCTCGATGGTGCAGGAGAGCTGCAAGCCTTGACTGACTTGGGCTACACGCTGGGATATGAGAGGCACTGGACTACCTCCCTCTACTCTGTCTTTGTGTACAACCACGGGGAAATAGACAATACGGAAGGACAGGCGCCAAATGCCGCCGCCATTGGAAGTTATGCAGCCGCTGACTTGATTTGGAATTTTACCGAGAAAGCTTTT
>CAZTJM010000288.1:0-3688 GCA_964613865.1 uncultured Limnohabitans sp.
TTGAAGAAGTAATTCTTTGCACTGCTTTTCGTATGTTCACATACGAGTTCAGTCCTTGCAATGAATTATCGACTTCCAAAATCTGAACGGCTTCATGCCGAGAAGTTAATCAAGGAACTTTTTAACGAAGGTTCCTCTTTTTTTTTGTACCCTTTCAAGGTGATTTTTTTAAGAAAAATTGACCTTTCCGGCCAAACCAATCAGGTGCTGTTCTCTGTTTCGAAGAAGAAAATCAAACGGGCAAACGGTCGAAACTTCATCAAGAGAAGACTAAAAGAGGCCTATCGGCTGAATAAGCATTTGTTGCTTTCTGATGGAATCATCCTGGGCTTTATATTTGTTGGTAAACCTGACACGTCGTTTGCTGAAATAGAACCCAAAATGATTCTGGCTTTGAGCAAGCTGTCCCAAGAACTTTCCCAAAAAACTCTGTCTCATGATCAATAAATTGAAAAGACCCGTTGTTTTCATTCCCTTCGCCCTGTTGTTGTTCTCAGGCGTCTTTGCCTTTCAGTTGAAAAACGACAAGCTCTTTGCCTTGGCCAAGAACATCGACATTTTCGCCACACTGGTGAGGGAACTTGATTCCTATTATGTGGATGAAATTGATCCTGACCAATTGGTGACCATCGGTATTAACGCGATGCTTGAGGAGCTGGATCCCTACACGGAATATATTCCCGAGGAGGAATCTGACGATTTTCGAATGCTGACTACCGGAGAATATGCAGGTATAGGCGCCTTGATCGGCAACAGGGGAGAAGGAAATATGGTTTTGATGCCTTATTCTGGATTTCCCGCACAGCTTGCGGGTCTCAAAATCGCCGACTATATCCTGAAAATCGACTCGGTGGATGTAGTGGGTAAGCCTACCTCAGAGGTGTCCGATCTTTTGAAAGGTCCGGCTAATACGCCGCTAAAGGTAAAGGTGCTCCGCGACAGGGATACGCTTGATTTTTCTTTGGTCAGAAAAAAAATATCGCTGAAGAATGTCCCTTTTTATGGCAAGCTGGATGAAAAGACTGGATATATCAAGCTGGCGGACTTCACTACCAACGCTTCGGCGGAAGTCAGAAACGCGCTCGTGAGCCTCAAGTCCCAAGGAGCTGATCGGCTGATTTTGGATCTGAGGGATAATCCAGGGGGACTCGTCAATGAGGCAGTCGAGATTGTCAACCTTTTCATCCCAAAAGGAAAGGACGTGGTAAAGACTATCGGTAAGCTCCAAAGTGTCAATTACAACTACAGGACTACCAAAACTCCTGTCGACAAGGATATCCCCATAGTAGTGTTGATCAATGAGCGTAGTGCCTCGGCGGCGGAGATAGTAGCCGGGGCTTTGCAGGATTATGACCGGGCAGTTTTGGTCGGAAGGAAATCATTTGGCAAAGGCTTGGTGCAAACGACGATTCCGTTGACTTATAACGCGCAAGTGAAGGTCACCACCGCGAAATACTATATTCCTAGTGGCCGTTGTATTCAGGCGATAGATTATGCCCAGACCCGGGAAAACGGAGAAGTGACCTCGGTTCCAGATTCCTTGAGGAAAGCTTTCAAGACCGCCAATGGAAGGAGGGTTTTGGATGGCGCAGGCATCGAACCGGATGCGTCGGTAGAGGAAGTCAACTACGCGCCGATTTCCTACACCCTCGTAGCTGGCAATCACATCTTTGATTTTGCTACCCAGTATTTCTACAAACACGAAACAATTACAGACCCCTTGACCTTTACGATCACGGATCAGGACTACGAGGAGTTCAAAAAGTTTTTGGCTGGGAAAGAGTACGACTACACAACTTATGTGGAAAAGTCGGTGCAGGATCTTGAGAAATATGCTGAGAAGGAAGAATATTTTGACGAAATCAAGTCTCAGCTAGAGGCTATTAAGGCGAAGGTCAACCATAGCAAGGAGCAGGATTTGGATACTAATAAGGAAGAAGTTAAGAAGATTCTAAGTGAGGAGATTGTTTCACGCTACTACTTCCAGGAAGGAATGGTAGAAGCGGGTCTTGATCAGGATCCGGCAGTGGAAGTGGCGAAATCCTATCTTTCCGACCCAGCCAAGATTGCTGAAACGTTGACGGCTACGATAAAATAAGATGGCCACCATTCTTTCCATTGAGACTTCAACGCCGGTTTGCTCTGTAGCCGTCCATGCCGATGGAGACCTTGTCTCCCTATCCGAACTGAATCAAACTGGGGCGCATGCCGAGCGACTGATGCTGCTGGTTGAGGAGGTCTTGGAGAAAGGTAAGGCCGCATTCCATGAATTGGATGCGATAGCGGTGTCCGAGGGGCCCGGTTCCTACACAGGGTTGCGCATCGGAGTGTCTTCTGCAAAAGGATTGGCTTTCGGTTTGGGCAAGCCTTTGATCGGGGTGAATACTCTCCAAGCGCTGGCAAGTGCAGTCGTTCTGGAAGAAGGCGAATTGGTGGTCCCCGTGTTGGATGCCCGCAGGATGGAGGTGTACAGGGAGGTCTTTGACAGTAGGTTGGCTTCCATCGCAGTTTTGGATGCGGAGGTGCTATCTGAAAAGTCTTTTGAGAACTTTTTGGAAAATCATCGAGTTTATTTTGTCGGAGATGCGGTGGAGAAGGTAAGTTCCGTTGTCAAAAACGAGAAAGCCAAGTTCATTTCCGATTTGTCATTTTCGGCCAAACACATGGGTAGAATTGCCTTCGAAAAGTATGAAAAAGAGCAGTTTGCGGATATTGCATACTTTGTGCCGAACTACCTGAAGGAGTTTAAGGCATTGCATTCGAAAAAAAATCCCTTACTCACTCTATGAATGATATAATTAACCGAGTCGCTTCCAGTCCTATCCTTTCGATCAACATGGAGGAGTTTTATCCTCAGGAAGAGAGGGTTGTGTTTGACATGAAGCACTTCCTTTTTCAAGAGTTGATCTTGAGGGAAAAGGATTTTCGTCAGGCTTTGAAGGAATTGGATTGGTCTCAGTATTCCCATAAGTGGGTTGCGGTTACTTGTAGTGCAGATGCGATTGTTCCTACTTGGGCTTTCATGTTGGTTTGCACCTTTCTCGAAAATACGGCAAAGGGGTACGTTATAGGAAGTCTCGAGAATTTGGAACAACACATTGCCGAAACCGCCTTAAGTCAGATTGACCCGGAAGAGTACAAAGATCGGCCCGTTGTGATCAAAGGATGTTCAAAATTCCCGATCCCGCTTTTTGCCTATGGGCGTTTAGTTTCCATGATCCAAGGGAAGGCCAAGAGCCTAATGTTTGGAGAACCTTGCAGTACAGTCCCTCTGTACAAAAAACAAAAGTCCTGATTTTGAAAGGGTAATATTGGAAATCAAAATAGATTGAGATTTTTGTTTGGTAAAGGCTTGCGTAATCAAATAGACTCTTCTATGTTTGCACTCCCATTTGAGAAGATGTCTCGGGGAAAGATGAAATAAGGCAGTCAAGGCGGAGAAAAAAAAGACAAAAAATTTCTTCGGGATTTTGGAAAAAAAGAAACAAAATCCGATCTTTGCACTCGCATTTGGGACAACGGTCTCACCAACTCCCGGGAAGTCGGGGGAGAAGTTCTTTGAAGTGTTGTGAGAGAAAAGAAAAGCCTGGTCGAAACGGGCGCCGCGGAAGAGGCTTAGGCCGTCCGTCGGCGGACAAGTAGACAATTTACAATGGAGAGTTTGATCCTGGCTCAGGATGAACGCTAG
>CAZTJM010000289.1:0-3670 GCA_964613865.1 uncultured Limnohabitans sp.
TCAGGCCTACATCAAGTTTCGCTGGCCAGCCGTTTTCTTTCACCGCGGCAGCAAATTTGGAGATTGGCCATGCCAAATCCGGGGTGAACGGCCCGTTGACATGCGGCTCAAGTTCGGATAGGTTGATCTCGATCACCTGATCGAAGTATTTCTCAGGCTCAGCATAGACTTCGGCATCGCCCGTCAGGTGTTCGGCAATAGCATCCGCCATAGCTGCTACGTCCGCACGACCTGTGCCTTGGAAGTACGCAGCTGATTTTTGGTCGTACCCAAAAATCGAGGTAGTCGCACCGATTTCAGCTCCCATGTTGCAAATGGTGCCTTTTCCGGTTGCTGAAAGAGAGCGAGCTCCTTCGCCAAAATATTCTACGATAGCGCCGGTACCGCCTTTTACAGTCAGGATACCAGCCACTTTTAAGATCACATCTTTAGCAGAAGTCCATCCGGACATCTTGCCCGTAAGCTTCACTCCGATTAGTTTGGGAAACTTCAGCTCCCAAGCCAAGCCAGCCATGACGTCACAAGCATCGGCACCACCGACACCGATCGCGACCATGCCCAAACCGCCTGCATTTGGAGTGTGTGAGTCGGTTCCGATCATCATACCACCCGGAAACGCATAATTTTCCAACACTACTTGGTGAATAATCCCAGCCCCAGGCTTCCAGAAGCCGATTCCATATTTGTTGGAAACAGAAGCCAAAAAGTCGTAAACCTCTCTGTTTTTATCCTTGGCTTTATTTAGGTCTTTTTCAGCCCCAATCTCCGCCTGAATCAGGTGATCGCAGTGTACCGTGGAAGGAACAGCTACTTTGTCACGCCCAGCCTGCATAAACTGCAAAAGAGCCATCTGAGCCGTAGCATCCTGCATCGCCACCCTGTCCGGCTGAAAGTCAACATAAGAAGCACCTCTTTTATAAGCCTGAGAAGCAGGGCCTTCTGTCAAGTGGGCATAAAGAATTTTTTCAGTCAAAGTAAGTGGTCTCCCCACAGCTTTTCTCGCTGCGGCGATTCGCTCCGGAAACCGGGCATACACCTCTTTGATCATCTCGATATCAAAAGCCATTTTTTTGGATATTTAGGTGGATATTAGGTTCGATTTTTCGAGTGCGAATATACGAAAAAGCCCCCAAAAAAGGTAGCCAATTGCCGAGTCTCTTCCCTGCTTTTACTCAAGCATTTAACTTTTTGCACCGTGGCTGAGGGCTGTCAAATCTCAAAAAAACTATGCAGATGCCAGGGCGCTACGATTCTAACCAAGCCTTTGCGACCGGAATACTCAAATTATCAGTCCAATTTCAAACATGGTTTTTTTTAGTTTAATCAATATCAATTATTATTGATCACCCAAGCCCCGATCGCTATCCTTGCAAAGTGTCCCCTGCTTTCCCTATGGAATTTATCCTCAATCCGTATGCATTGACTCTAATCCTATCAAGCTTGGTGGTGGGGGGATTGTCCATTTATATAGCCATCAAACTGGAGGATTCGGTGAGATGGATAGGTTTTACGATGTTGGCAAGCTCGGTTTGGGGCTTTTTCTACGGCATAGAACTGACCGTACAGACCGTCGAGGACATGTTGGTTTGGAGCAAGTTGCAGTATGCTGGGCTGGTGATGGCACCATCCTCCTGGGTAGTTTTCTCTATGAAATACACCGGCTACGAGACTAAGGACAAGCCCTGGCTCTACCCCAGCCTCTTCGTCCTGCCCGCAGTAACCTATCTGCTTGTGCTCACCAACTCCTGGCACCACCTTCACTATAAAAGCAACTGGCTGATCACAAGCGGTCCATTTCCGATTTTGGGAATTAAAAAAGGCTTATGGTACCCAATCCAGGTTATATATTCTTATTTCTTTTACTTCCTGGGCACGTTCATCCTTTGGAAAAGATTCAAGTACGCCAATCTACACTTCCGCCGACAGACCCTATTGCTGATCATGGGAGGGCTTTTTCCGCTCTTTTTCAATGCCCTTTACCAAGCTTCCTGGTTCAAGCCTTTTGAAGGCTTGGACATGACGCCCTACGCGTTTTTGTTCACCTACTTGCTGATTTCCATCGCAATTCTGCGCTTTAATCTTTTCAACATCAAGCCTGTGGCTCGAGAAAAAATACTTGAGGTAATGACGAGAGGTGCCATCATCTTTGACCACCGCCAAAAGATCGTCGACTTCAACTCCGCTGCTGGGAAGATTTGGAGCAAACCCCTGGATCTGAAAATCGGCATACCCGCAAGGGAGATCTTCCGTTCGCATCCGGAAATACTGAGCCTTCTCGAAAGCCAAAACCACCAAATTCTCCAGTCTCGAATAACTCAATCTGGAACCTCCTTGGATATCAAAGTCGAGTGTGTGCCCATTTCCGACAGCGGGGCCATAGTTTCCGGTGTTTTAATGCTCTTCGAAAATATCACCGAGCAGATCAAAACCAACGAACAGCTCAAAAAACAGGCTACGGAACTCCAGCAGCTAAACGACCTGAAGGACAAGTTTTTCAGCATCATTTCGCACGATCTCAAGGGGCCTGTTTTTGGAGTGAAAGAGCTCATCCATTTAACCCAAAACGGGATTGTCACCGAAGAGGAATTTTTGGAAATGCTCCCTGAGATATCCAAAAACATGGAACAGGTGGCCATCCTACTCGAAAACCTCTTAGCCTGGACTAGCTCGCAGCTGAGGGGAGAATATCTCCAACCCCAACTTCTCGATCTTAATAAGCTTATCGGAAATCAGAAAAACCTACTCGAACGACTCGCAAGGGAAAAATCCATAACGCTGGACCTCAATTGCTTTGATGACAACTGGGTGATCGCAGACAAGAACATGCTGGAATTGATCATTAGAAACCTGGTTTCCAACGCGATCAAATTTTCAATGCCCGGGTCAAAGGTCCTGATTTATTGCGAAGACGGAGAGGAGGATGTCGTCCTTTGCGTACAGGATTTCGGTGTGGGTATCCCGGAGGAAAACCTCAGGAAGCTTAACTCCGGAATATCGTTTACAACTCGGGGTCAGTCAAACGAAAGCGGAACTGGTCTAGGCCTCCTCTTGGTACGGGACTACATCGCGAAAAATAGTGGCACAATGACAGTCCACTCTACTCTAGGCCAAGGGACAAAGTTTCGCATCACAGTCCCCAAAGCCAATCAGCCTCAGTTGTCCTGATTCAATCCCAAAAGAAATTTCATCGTATCCACCCCATCGGCATAATCCCAAGGCTTGGGATACTGTGCCCGTCCAAAGCCAACTGCCTGGGGTACCACATTCGGATCTCCCACGATGCACTGGATCTTTGGCGATGAAACGTCCAACTTTCCTTTGAGGTCTTCTCTGCTTTCGTACACTTCGTAAAATAGAACAGCAATTGGGGAGACCAATTCGCTGCTTTCCTTAAGAAGCAAAGAGCCATTGTCAAGATGTGAATCTCCATTGACCAAGTAGATGGACTTATTGTATTCGTAGTTATTGAGATACTTGTGGTTTTGGGCGACCCAATTGTATCTCTCCAAAATCCCAAGCAGGCGCTGCAGCTGCTCTGGGTTTTTTACATAGATCTTGGAAACGTTTCTGCACCCCAGCCCAAAATAGACGAAAATGTCCTTTCCAAGCTGCTCGATTTCATCATCTGTCTCCTCCCCTGTCAATACTCCCACGGAGGTTCGGTTTGCCC
>CAZTJM010000290.1:0-3655 GCA_964613865.1 uncultured Limnohabitans sp.
CGCCCTGCACGAGGTACACGTTGTCCAGGACAAAGTTGATTAGGCGGCTGTACTTGAGGTCAAACTCGATGATCTCCGTGGCTGCGATGGCGTTGGCAAACAGCTTGCTCTGGCTGGGCTTGAAGCGCTCGAAGTGCTCCAGCACAAAGAAGTTGGCCTTGCCCCGAGCGGCATCACTGAGGAGCTGAATGGCGGCGATGGCCTGGGCCTCGGTGTCCACCACATAATAGTTCATGTAGCTCTCCAGGTAGTTTTCTATGGTCACGCGGTACTTTTCGTCCGTGGTGAGCAGGTCGGAGAGGAGGGGGATGTCCTTGCCCCAGCTTTGGTTTTTGCGGAGAAACTTGATGGCTTCGGGAAAGCCTTCCAGGTTTTCCACCAGGGACTTGGTCAGGTTGTATTCGTTGGTCTTGGAGTCCAGCTTGCGCGCGGAGCTGGTGAGCTCTTCGCGGATCATCTCGATCACGCGGTTGGTCTCCTCGATCTTTTGGTCTTGGTCTTCTTGCTTGGACTTAAATGCCGCATAGGCAGCCGTGGCCTCGTCCAGCTGGGCCTTCAATTCCACGAGCTTGTCCTCAAAGTCCGCCAGGCTGGCCTCTTGGGAGGAGTCGTCGGAGGAGGTACGCTCCAGCTCCTGCTTCAAGGTGGAGAGCTGGATCTGCTTGATTTCGGCTTCCTTGCTTAGCTGGTATACTTTTTCCTTCAGGCTGTCGTAGCGCAGGCTTAGTTCTTTTTGGCTCTGCTGCCTTTCGCCCGCGAGGAGCTTTTGGGAGTCGTACTGCTCCCGGAGCTCGGAGACGATGGACTCCTTTTCGAGGAGGATTTTCTCGGCCGACTCTTTCTCCTGACGCAGGGAGCGGATGGTGAAACCCGCCCGGTCGTTGGACTTGCGGTCGGTGTCTATCTGCTCGCGAAGGGCGCGGGAGCGGTCCTCCAGGAAGCGCATGCGCTCGTTTTTGATCTTCCTCTCCGACTCAAAAGTCCGGATCTTGTTCACGTGCTCGTTGAGGGTCTTTTGGCGGGAAGCGAGTAGCTTTTCCTTGTTGATCAGGTCGGCCTTGAGCTGGCTGAGCTGGGCTTCCTGGTCGTTGATCTGCGCGGTGATCTCCAGCTTTCGGTCCGATTCGGACTGGATTCTGGCATTGGCGGCGATCAGCTCTTGGGCGTATTGTTCGATGGACTTTTTGGCCAAGTTGATGCTGGCCAGACGGTAGTCCTTTTTGATGGCAAAGTATTGGGCGGCCTGCTTGGCCTGCTTTTCCAGGGACTTGAGGTTTTTTTCGATCTCAAAAAGGAGGTCCTTCACCCGGTCCAAGTCGGCGTCGGTATCCTCCAGTTTACGCAGGGTCTCTTTCTTGCGGGTCTTAAACTTGGAGATCCCCGCAGCTTCCTCAAAGAGCTCCCGGCGGGAGTTGTTTTTGTCGTTGAGCAGCTCGTCGATCATCTTGAGCTCGATGATCGCGTAGGAGTTGGAGTTGATCCCCGTGTCCATGAAGAGGTTGGTGATGTCCTTGAGCCTGCAGGTGACGCCGTTGATCTGGTATTCGCTTTCCCCGCTGCGGTAGTAGCGGCGGGTGATGGTGACGTGGGTGTACTCGGTGGGGAGGAGGTTTTTGGTGTTTTCAAAAGTCAGCGATACCTCCGCCATGTTGGTAGGCTTGCGGTTTTTGGTGCCGTTGAAGATCACGTTCTCCATTTTGTCGGAGCGGAGCATGCGGGTCTTTTGTTCCCCAAGTACCCAGCGTATGGCGTCTACCACATTGGACTTTCCACAGCCATTAGGCCCCACGACGCCGGTGATTCCCTTGTCGAAATGGATGACCATCTTATCCCCAAAACTCTTAAAGCCCTTGATCTCCAGTTTACTGAGCAGCATGTACTATTTTCCTCCTTGTAAAGGGAACAAAATAAGCGCAATTGGGGGATTTGGCAAGGGGTTTTGAAGTTCTTGAGTCAATACTCTCCCTTTAAAGGGGGCTGGAGGGATTTGGTTTTTGCTCCGTCCTCCGGCATTGGCATCGCCATTCACAGCCTATTTCCTGCGCCGGAGGTGAGAGAGAGATATGCCTCTTTTGCCTCTAGGCTACAAAGCTGACGCTCCTACGGAGCTTTTACCTCGTTTACCTTGTTCGGCATTTGCAATGGCGAACTGCTTATAGTAGGATTTATAATCCGGTGATTATCGCCTCTTTGCAACCGTCCTGCACATTATGGAGCACCACTGCACAAACTCCCCCTTTAAAGGGGGCTGGGGGGATTTGGTTTTTGCTCCGGCCTCCGGCATTGGCATCGCCATTCACAGCGTATTTCCTGCGCCAGAGGTGAGAGAGAGATATGCCTCTTTTGTACCGGGTTGTCGCCTTCGTGTCTCAGGCCTAACCCGCGGCTACAAAGCTGTCGCTCCTACGGAGCTTTAACGTTGTTCGGCATTTGCAATGGCGAATTGCCTATAGTAGGATTTGCAATCCGCACTTCAAAGCAGCATTTGTGACTTTTGATCTAGAAGCCTCAGGCTTGCACCGAGTCGAAGCTTACAACTTTGCCTCTTTCCAAAACCAGACACCAGTAATTTTCCAATTTTTCAATTTTCCAATTCGACCTGTCCCAAATTTCGATTCTCAAATCCTTTCTCCTATCTTAAGCCCATGGATTTGGGAAATATCATCTACATCGTCGCGGTAGTGGCCTACTTCATCTATCAGGCGACAAAAAAGAAGCGGGATCAAGAGCTGCCTGATTCCGCGGGGCCTAAACCCGAGACTCCCAAAAAGGGCATGTCGTTCGAGGAACTGCTCAAGGAAATTCGAGACGCGCAAAATCCCATTCCCACCCCTAAAACTCCAAAACCCACCAGTGCGTCTCCTGCTCCGGTGCTGGTGGAAATTCCCAGGGCTAAGCCTATCGTAAGAAAGCCGACAAGGGTGGAAGACGACGAGGAAGCCAAATACTATGAGGGAGCCTACCGATCGAGCCAAGCCAATCCCTATCAGTCTTTTCGTGAGACTACCCCTGCTGAAACTGCGCCCGCTGTGAAATTCGACTATGCCAGCCTAGAGACGAAAAAGGTAAATCCTTACGCCGAACTCCTTAAAAGTCCCAAAACCCTGAAACAGGCGGTAGTGGTAAGCGAGATTCTGAAGCCCAAGTATTTTTAGCCAAGAGATCTTTCCGTGATATCATCCAAGAGCGAGAGATAATTCGTTTATGTCTTCAAGAACGAAAAAAACATCGCTATGGAAAATTCTACTCAGATTGTCAGTGGACGGCTGTCCAAATCCCGTAGGGATTTTTTGGAAGAGGCTGGCTTGGGCTTGGTTTACGGAACATTGGGACTGACATTTTTCACTTCCTGCTCCAGCACTGAGGATGCGGATCCAGTCCCTAAAACTCCCGGTGGCAATACCGGAAACGCTGGCGCAGGCACGGGTATCACCATTTCCGGAAATATGGTGACCATAGATTTGACGATTCAAACAGGTCTGGCTGCCTCAGGTGGCTGGTTACTGATAGTCAATGCGAAGGTGTTGGTCGCCAATGTAGGCGGAAGCTATACCGCCCTCACGTCGGTTTGCACCCATCAGGGATGCAGCGACAGCTGGACTTTCTCCAGTGGCCGATATACCTGCAACTGCCATGGCTCGGTATTCAATTCCTC
>CAZTJM010000291.1:0-3626 GCA_964613865.1 uncultured Limnohabitans sp.
CGGGACAGGTACCTGAGCCGGGACGCGCTGCTGCAGCAATACGCCGTGCACGTGTCGGGCGGGGCCAAAAACTACAGCTACCAGGCCAGTGCGGGCTGGGACAAAAACCAGGGCTCACAGCTTGCCAACGGGGATTCGAGGATCACGCTTTCCACCCGCCAAAACTGGAAGCTGGCCAAGGACCGGCTCAGGCTGGGCATGGGGGCCTTCTGGACGCAGACCGAGTCGGAACAGGGGTCGCCAGCCACTGGCAACCTCTATCCCTACGACCGCCTGGCCGACGGGGCGGGCAATCCGCTGCCGGTATTCCAGGACTACAGCGTGAGGTTTAAGGAGAGCATGGCGGACCGCTTGGCCTACGGCTGGAACTACGTGCCCCTGGAGGAGATCGGCTTGGCACCCACCACGGTATCGGCCAACGACCTCCGGCTGTTTACGAATTTGTCGGCTGAAATCGGCGGGGGATTCAGCCTGTCGCTGGACTACCAATATTGGACCAACCGCAGGAACGCGATGGCGCACAGCCCGCTGGAGTCCTACGAGGCCCGAAACCGGGTCAACTCCTTTACCGAGTTTGGGCCGGATGGGGAAACGATATACCATCTTCCCGTGGGCGGGATACTCGAGCAGTCCTTTGACGATGCCTACAGCCACAACATCCGGGGGCAGCTGGACTACGGGGGCGAGTGGGGCGAACACCGGCTCAACGCCTTTGTGGGCGGCGAGGCCAAGGATCGGCAGGGCAGGGGCTACGAAACGGTGAGCTATGGATACAACGGGGAAAACGGCACGTCCCTACCGGTGGACTACCTCACCCGTACCCCGAACCTGGCCACGGGCAGGCTGCAGAGCGTGCCTTTTGGGGAGGAGTTTGACGGGACGGTCAGCCGCTTCGTATCCGTGTTCGCCAACGCGGGCTACAGCTACCGAAACCGCTACCTGCTTAACCTAAGCGCAAGAAAGGATGCCTCCAACCTCTTTGGGGTCAACTCCAACCAAAAGGGCGTTCCGCTCTGGTCGGCGGGGCTGGGCTGGATCGCCTCGGAGGAGGGGTTTGTGGACGCGGACTGGGTGGACTTCCTCAAAGTCCGCCTCAGCTACGGCTACAATGGCAACACCAACCCGAATGCCTCCGCCATCACCACGGCCAGGAATATCGGCTTTAGCCCCCTTACCCAGCTTCCGTACCTGAGTATCCTTACGCCTCCCAATCCCGAGCTTCGCTGGGAGCGGATCAGGATCGTCAACCTGGGGCTGGACTTCGACCTGTTTGCATCCCGCCTTTCCGGTTCGGTGGAATACTACGACAAGCAGGGGCTGGACCTCCTGGGCCAGATACCGCTCTATCCCTCCTCGGGCTTTACCGATGCGACCCTAAACTATGCGGCCACGCATACCCGGGGCTGGGACATCATGCTCAACTCCCCGATCATCGACCGGGCCATCCGCTGGGATGCTTCCTTCTTCCTGAGCCTGGTGGACGAAAAGGTGACAGCCATCGAGAACGAGCCCACGGCGACCCAGTTGATCAACTATACGCCGGATATACCGACCGTCGCACTGGGCAAGCCCCTGTTTGCGATCTATAGTTTTCCCTACGCGGGGCCGAGTCCCGCCGACGGGGCACCCATGGGCTATGTCGACGGGGAGCCGAGCACGGACTATGCGACGATCTACAACGAGGCCACACCGGAGACCATCCTGTTCCACGGGAGCGGAAGGCCGACGAGGTTTGGGGCGCTTCGGAACACGGTCAGCTTCAAAGGCTGGAGCCTCTCGGCCAACATCTCCTACCGGCTTGGCTATTACATCCGACGGCCATCGGTCAATTTCGACGAGGTGAACCGCGGGGCCTTTTCCCATGCGGACTACGAGAGCCGTTGGCAGCAGCCGGGGGATGAGCTGCATACCTGGATCCCTTCCGATCCGGGAATGGTAGACGCCTATAGAAACGGGTTTTACCTGAGCAGCAGCGCCACGGTGCGGAAGGGGGACCACATCCGCCTCCAGGATATCCGGGTGGCTTACCAGTTTCCCCTTTCGGGAAAGGGCGGACGGATCTTCCAGAGCCTGGAGGTGTACGGCTACCTGAACAACCTGGGCATCTTGTGGAAGGCAGCCGGGGACGTGCAGGATCCGGACTACCTGACCAACCCCGCCCCGTTTTCCGGTTCCATGGGCTTCCGGGCCATGTTCTGACTTATCCATTTCCATTTCCCCGGGGTAATGAAGCTCTTGGTTTAAACATTCTTCATAGGGGGCTTCGCCCGAAAGGGCACCCCGGGGTTTACCTTAATCCAATCGACGATGAAAAAACATGTAGTGATGATGGTTATTGTGCTGACGGGCCTGTGGGCACAGTCCTGTTCGGAATTTCTGGACGCCAAGCCCGACCAAAGCCTGGTGGTCCCCTCGACCCTGGACGACTACCAGGGGATTCTCGATGCCGAGCTGCGGGGCATGAACTGGGTTCCCTTCAACGGCTTGATCAGCTCGGATGACCTGGTTTTTGGAGAGGGGCTGCTCCAGCGGATGCCCTTCGGTTTGGTGGCGCTGTATTTCTGGGAGAAGGAGTTGTACCTGGCCGACGAAGAGGATGTCAACTGGATATTCCCCTACCAAAAGGTATTTTACGCCAACGTGGTCCTGGACGGCCTGGCGGACTACGAACCGGCCAACGAGGCGGAGCGGCAGCGAATGGCGGAGTTGGAGGCCTCAGCCCGGTTTTTCCGGGCCATGGGGCACTACGAGGTGCTGATGCACTTTGCCGAGCCCTATGAACCGGCACGGACCGACCAACTGGGGGTTCCCATCCGGCTTACTTCGGACATCAACCAAAAAACAAAGCGGTCGACCCTGGTGGAGGGCTTTGCCCAGATCATCTCCGACCTGGAATCGGGGATCGGGGTGCTGGACGGGAAGGCGGAGCTTCCCACCCGGCCTTCCCAATGGGCTATCCATGCCATGCTGTCCAGGGTGTACCTGAACATGCACCGCTACGACCTGGCCTATGAGCACAGCAAAAAGGCCCTGGACATCGGTGACGAACTGATGGACTACAAGGAAATCGAGACCAACCTGCGCTATTCCTTCGAGGTGTTCAATCCCGAGGTGATCCTTCACCAACGGCAATATACCTCAACGTTCACGTCCAATGCGGAGAATTTTGTGAATCCGGACTTGATCAGTCTATACGACAGTGCAGACTTGAGGCTGAAGTACTTTTTTGAGCCGAGTGGCACGGAAGGGTGGCTGAACTTCAGGGGGCACTACACCGGGGACTTCTACCTGTTCGGTGGAGTTGCTACGGACGAAGTGGTCTTGAATCTGGCGGAAAGTGCCTTTAGGATGGGAGAGGAGGAAGAGGCGCTGGATGCACTGAACTATTTGTTGGAACACCGCATGGAAGAGGGGTTTGCAGGCCTATCGAACCTGTCGGGTGGGGGGCTGATGAAGCGGATCGTGGAGGAAAGGAGAAAGGAATTGGCCTTTCGGACCATCCGATGGCTGGACCTGAAGCGGTACAACTTCTATCCGGAGCTTCGGATCACGCTGGAGCGGAACTACAACGAAGAGGGGGCGACACTTCCTCCGGGGGATACGCGATACACGTTTTTGATCCCGCC
>CAZTJM010000292.1:0-3579 GCA_964613865.1 uncultured Limnohabitans sp.
CGTAAAATCAACTGTCTCTAACTTTTGATACTAATTATGAGACAGCCTCTTTTTCGATTATAGCTTTTTGATTTGAATGTTTCGGTAGTGGACGACATCTCCGTGGTCTTGGAGAGCGATTTTACCCTTCTTGTATTTCCCAAATCCAGGCATGTCTTTAAACTTGCTGTCAGCCACCAAAGCTTCCCATTCTGGCGTCCAAAGCGTGGTGGTAACCACCGTGACTCCATTGAGGATTAGGTCAAGCTTGCCTTGGTTGACGATTACTTCTGCCTGGTTCCATTCCCCAACTGGCTTGGCCATTTCTTGGCTGCTGATGATCAAGTCATACAGATCACCTGCGCGATGGCTGATGATCTTGCCATCGGGATGGCCGTCGTTATCTAGCACCTGCATCTCAAGGCCTGTGTGATAAGTTCGCTCAAACTCCGGAGATTCATGTACCAGGAAAATGATCCCGCTGTTACCGTTTGGAGAGATCTTCCATTCAGTCTTGAAATGAAAGTTTTCATACTCCTCATTGGTCACGATGTCCCCACCATCACCTTCCTGCCAACTTTCCTTGTTGGCAGCATCGAGGTAAAGCTCTCCGTTTTCGACTTTCCAAGCTTTGCCGACTTCCCCTCCACCATACTTTGACCAGCCATTAAGTGTCTGCCCGTCAAAAAGGGAGATCCACTCTTCTGCAGGCTCTGCCGCAACGGCGATGGTGTCGGCGTCTGTACCTTCCTCTGATTTTGGAGCGGAGCAGGCGGCAAGAAGGCCTGCTGCCGCCAATACTGATAGATAGCTAACTCTCATCTTTTATTTCTTCAGAAGCAAGATGTAGCGAACCATATCCTTTGCATCTTCTTCGCTAAGCGCTGGATGCGGAGACATCATTACTTCACCCCAGACACCCGCTCCACCTTCGATTACCTTCTTGGCAAGCATGGTCACATTCTCCTCAGTGTTTTCGTATTTCGCTGCCACTTCCGCATAGGATGGCCCGATTATCTTCCTTTCAACCATATGGCAAGTCATACAGTCAGATCCTTTTACTTTTTCCACTCCTTTGATATAGATAGGATCATCCTTGTATTTCTCTTCAAGGCTCATTTCCGGCGCGGGAGCAGTAGCCTCAGCTGCAGGCGAAGCCGCTTCAGAACTAGACTCAGCAGTTTTTTCTCCTCCTCCACATGCGAATGCAAGGCCTGCGATTATTGCGAATACCAGATTGCGTTTTTTCATTTGTTGGTTTCTAGGTTTTTTACTTTGTTTTTGAATTGAATAATTAGGCGCTTCGACTAGGAAAACCAATTTGATCGATGGGAACGTGGAAGCTCGCCCCATTCTAACCTCAGGATCCCCCTTGCCGGGGCAATTTTTAACGTTTTTTTGAAGGGGTAATTATATCCCCAAAATTTTTCTGTTGAAGGCTTCGTCCGCTCCTGTACCTGCGAAATCGTCAAAAGCCTTCTCCGTCACCCGGATAATGTGGCTATCGATGAATGGCGCACCTTCGGCAGCACCCTGTTCGGGATGTTTGATCGCGCACTCCCACTCCAACACAGCCCATCCGCTGTAATCGTACTGCGAAAGTTTGGTAAATATTCCCGCAAAATCAACCTGCCCATCGCCCAAAGATCTGAAACGCCCAGCACGCTCGACCCAACCTTGATAGCCACCATATACTCCCTGCTTTCCTGTAGGGTTAAATTCGGCGTCTTTTACATGGAAAGCCTTGATGCGATCGTGGTAAAAATCAATGAATTGGAGGTAATCCAGGCATTGGAGTACGAAGTGGCTTGGATCGTAAAGAATGTTGGCGCGCTTGTGGCCTCCCACTTTTTCTAGGAACATCTCGAAGGTCACTCCGTCATG
Source organism: uncultured Limnohabitans sp. (assembly GCA_964613865.1). Lineage (GTDB taxonomy): Bacteria > Bacteroidota > Bacteroidia > Cytophagales > Cyclobacteriaceae > Algoriphagus. The sequence continues at coordinate 1,864 of CAZTJM010000292.1, forward strand.
CAAGTCTTCGCCGGGGTGCAGTTCGTAGCAGACATCCACACCAAAGTTATCAAACTCATTCAGGATCGGCAGCCATCTCTTGGCCAGTTCGCCAAACCCTGTCTCCACCAGTCCAGCAGGACGCTGAGGCCAAGGATAAACCGTGTGCCACATGAGCGCGCCTGAGAACGTTGCGTGGGCGGTCAAACCCAAGTTAGCCGAGGCTTTGGCACCATATTTAAGTTGTTGGGTTGCCCATTCGGATTTGCCTTTGAGGTCGCCTTTTAGATTTGCCGGGGCAAAACCATCAAATAACTCATTGTAGGCGGGATGCACCGCCACCAACTGGCCTTGCAAGTGGGTGGAAAGCTCGGTGATTTCCATGCCTGCCTCGGCTACGACGCCTTTGATCTCGTCTGCATAAGTCTTGCTTTCCGCCGCTTTTTGCAAGTCGATCATTCTGGCGTCCCAGCTCGGAATCTGTATTCCCTTATATCCGAGATCGGCCATGTACTGGCTGATGTTTTTCAGGTTGTTGAAAGGTGCCTTATCGTCGGCAAACTGCGCCAAGAATACTGCGGGCCCTTTGATTGTTTTCATATTAACTGAGGATTTGAGTTATTGTCAATAATTATTTCTCTACGATAAAAGGTGTCCATTTCGTTTCCGACTTGGTACTGGCCAAGACGTGGTCGATGAAAGCCATCCCGCGAATGCCGTCTTCTATGCCCGGATAGTCTTCCCATTCCCACTTAGGTGTTTGACCTTCCCGATCCGCATAGATGCATCGGGCGAAATTTCGGTAAAGGTTGGCAAATGCCTCCACATATCCCTCTGGATGGCCAGCCGGTGTCCGGGTATTTTCCTGTGCCAGGGATCCTAGATAGCCTGTTCCAGCACGATAGATCTGGGCGGGCTCATTTGGAAATCTAACCGTGAGAGAATTGTTCAGCTCCTGCTCCCATTCCAAGCCTCCTTTCTCCCCGTAGACTCTCACCTTGAGATTGTTTTCGCAGCCGGTATCCGTCTGCGAAGCCATAAGTACCCCAGAGGCTCCATTTTCAAATCTAAGAAGGACCACTCCGTCGTCATCGATGGGACGCCCGTCGATTTTGATATACAAGTCCGCGCAAAGCTGGGACACTTTCTCACCGCTGATGTATTCCGCCATATGAAAGGCATGGGTTCCGATATCCCCCATACAGCCCGCCAAGCCATTTCTGGCGGGATCGGTTCTCCATTCCGCCTGCTTGTTGTTTTCTGTTTCCAAAAGTTTGTACAGCCAGCCCTGAGGATACTCGACGTACACTTTGCGTACTTTGCCGATCTTTCCCTCGGCCACCATCTGTCTGGCCTGTTTGATCATCGGATATCCCGAATACGTATGGGTGAGCAAAAAACGCCTGTCCGATTTTTTTACGGCATGATATAGTTCCTTTGCCTCTTGGTAATTCAATGTCAAAGGCTTGTCCAGAGCGACATGGAATCCATAATTGAGAGCCTTGACAGTGGGATCAAAATGCACATTGTTAGGGGTGACGATAGCCACCACATCCATGCGCTGCCCCTCGGGCAATTGGGATTCCTTTTCGTACATCTCGTCGTAGGAACCGTACACTCTGGCTGCATCCAGCATGAGCTCTTCGCCTCGCTGTTTGGATTTGGCAGGATTGGAGCTAAACGCACCGCAGACTAGTTCGAACATTCCGTCCATCAATGCCCCATTCAGGTGGATCG
>CAZTJM010000293.1:0-3576 GCA_964613865.1 uncultured Limnohabitans sp.
AGTTGATATTTTCAATTCAACTTTCAAATGGCCGACTTTTAGGGGAGCTTACACCAATGGGTTGTGGCTAATAATCTTAAACGCGGTATGCCGTTTTTTCTTTGAGCCCATATTGGGTGTTCTTTTCGACTCAACTAAAAGCGATAACCAATTTCCAGTTAAATCATTTTTTTGAAAAAGTCCACCTAAGTTCATTGACTTTTTTATGATTGATAATTTTCCCATTACTTCTTCTTCAGTAAAAGTTGATCCTTCCGGAAAGAATTCGTTCAGAGTTTTTTTATAAGTCGAATCGCTACTTTGGTGGTAAAAGCATAGTTGATTTTCAAGTCTACACAATCCCTTTGCTTTTCCTTTTTTGAAGTAATAATCCTCAATTAAGTCAAGGAGTTGATCAGGGTCATAAGATTTACCGTAATTTTTGAGAATGTTAAAAATTAGTTCAACAGTGCTGTTACTATAGTTTTTCTCAATTTCATCAATTGACGAATAATTAGCCCTCAATTCTGAAAGAACATTTTCAACCATTGCTTGAACTGTGGGGAATTTAGGGCTTCCACAATCTGTGATATTAGTCTTGCTATTGATTTTGTTTGAAAATTCTAGTAATTCTAGTTTGTCCAGCTCTTCTCGAAGCTGTTCAGTATTTGAATAAAGGTGTTTTCTGGTTTTTTGCAGTTCAAGAATGCCGTCAATACCCAAATAATTCACTGAAAGGTCAATATTTTCCCCGTCAAATTTCATTTGAAGTAGGGGGTAACCATTAATTTCAAGGTTTTCCACTAAGTTTTTAAAAATATTTTCCACATTCTTGTCAAAGATTTCCCCTTTTTGAATGTGGTTTTTCCAGCACTCGGCTAATCTCAAATATCCCATTGCTTTTTCAACAAGATCTTCCGTTGTAAACTCCTGTTCTTTTTCCGCTTCAGAGAATTCTTGGATTAATTTGCAGCTTAATAATTTAGACCGACATCTACCCATGATTTGTCTGATACGACCAATTGAAGGTGAATTAAGAGGGTCTTTGTTGTCGCTTACCAAAATCAAATGGTAATCTTGGTTAATGTCAAATCCAGTATAATACGCAGAGGTTTTAAGAACTATTCTGTTAGGTAATTTGTCAGAATCCATGGTTGCCCAGAACTCACCAGCCTTCGTCTTTGAACCTTGTCCACATAGGATGGATATTTCTTCTTTTTTAATTCCTTTTTCGATTAAAAATTCTGCTAGTAAAATTAAGTTGCTAACGTGATTAACAGAGACCACAATTGGCTCAAATTCTTTTCCTGATGTTTCCAATTGCTTGGATTTTTCATAAAGATCGAGCACTAGCTCTGCGACCATTCCATAAAGGTTATCTGTCTCGATATGTACTATTTTTGTAGTTGTTTTAATTGACCAATTGATATTCAACCGTCTTTCGGATTTTAGATCAGGGTCGGTAAATTCAATGGGTGTAGCTGTTAAAAGCGCTCGTTTATTTGGGTCAAACGTTTTGTAAATTTCCATTGCCTCATTCATACTTTCTCTAAAATTTGAATCTTGCTGAACTGTGTCAGATTCATCAATCAGTAGAAAAAAGTCGTCTTTCATTTCAAGAGGAATTGCGTCTAATAACCTAGGTAAACTATCTGTCGTGCAGATTATTTTTTTGTAACCTCCTACATTTTCAGGACCCTTCAGATAATCGACTATATCAGATCCAGTAACTTTGACCTGAGATTTTTTAATTGGAGATCCCACATAGAGACTACCAGGTGTTTTTCCCTGCTTGAGGGAAGCTGTGATCCGAAGGGGTTCGACAATAATAGAGTTTCTTTTTTCTGATAGCTCCATAGTTGTAGCACCAACACCAGTTTCTGTTTTGTTTATGATCCCAAAGGGAAATTGGTCAAATACCTTGTCGAAATATTTTGTTCCAGGGTTGACAGTGATATCATAAGTGTTCTCACCTATAAGCGTAGCTATACCATTGCTAATTTTCATGATTACTAAAGAATTAAAATTTGAAAATTTATTTTTGACGATTTTTCGTCGAAAAACTGCCGCAAATAGCGGCAATCAAGGTATAGTGTACTTTCCGTTAAAAGTTAGAGAGGTTGATCTCTGACGTAAACCATTAAATCGAAAGTGTTGAAGTAAAGTTTACTTTTTGTTAAAAATATTTTTTGTTTCTCGTAACAATCTGTTATTCAGTAACATTTTCTATTATTTCCTTGTTCATCTGGTCTAAAATGTCTTGGTCGAAATATTCCAAGTAGATCCCTGTAACCGGATTGCCGTACTCGTGACCAAGTGCTTCAGCAATTAAGTCTTTACTGTATCCCAGTTTTTTAGCAACGTTGGCATAGGTATATCTGAAAACGTAGGTAGTTAGTTCAACTTTGAAACCAAGTTGGTGTCCTATTTTTTTGAGTTTTGTGTTAATCCGCTTTGTTACCTGTGCTCTTGCTTCTAACGATTTGTTTGGAAATTTGTAAAGCTCATCTTCGATACCTCCAACAAGTGTAACTCTCTCATTTTTAATATTATCAAAAGCTTTGGTAATTTCCTCGTGTAATTTGATGCTGTAAATTTTACCTGTTTTGCCCCTCCGGTAGATTATTCGGTCTCCTTTAATACTTTCATTGGTAAGAAATAACAGGTCACGTAAGTTTATCCCTCTCAATAAGAAAAGCAGCTTACCGATATTCCAAGTTCGATACAAAGGATCTTTTTCAGGTGGGTTAAGCTTGAAATATTGCTGTATCTCTCTGATAGATAGCACTTTTGGGATAGTCTTTTCTTTTTTGATCTTGTATTTTTTAAATGGGTACCATTCTAAGGTTACAAGCTGATAGTCAATTGCTTTGTTGCAGATAGCCTTGAATGTTCTCAGGTAAACAGCAATTGAATTATAGGAGTTGCCTCTCTGTCTTAGTTTCTCTTCAATTGTAAGTATTTCCTTTACAGATATTTGACTAAATGGGGTATTCATATTAACAAGTTTCTGAAGTACCGATAAGGTGTTTTTGTAAGTTCTTGCTGAACCTCCACGGTTTTCTGAGATAAGTTTATTGATCTCTTCATTCCAAAACCCTGAAACTGTCACTTCATTTGGTTCTTTTCGAAGAATAAACTTTTTGATCTGATCTAGTGAGACAATTTGATCTAGACGATCTTTTTGAAAATTTCTCAGTCGAGCTGCATACACTGCTTTTAGTTCTTCAAGCTGGAAATTCAAAGCTCGGTTTCCCAAAATTTGACCTTGTTTTGTATCAAACTGCGATTTCTGTACATCGATACCAGTTTGGATGTCGAAGTATCTGTTGTCATGTCTAATGCGAATTACGACCGGATAGGTACCGTTATTTTTTCTACGTGACTGTAATGTGGTGAGTAGTGTCGCCATAACTTTGAAAATTATGGCTCTGAAATGTTATTGAAATTTCAACTGTAACCCTTCTAAAAATAGGTTATACTGAGTTCACCGATCTAAATTGAGACAGGCATTAAAAAGAAAAACCTGCTAGAATTTAATCTAACAGGTTATTTCACTTTGTAAACGCTCCCCCTCTAGGGCTTGAACCTAGGACC
>CAZTJM010000294.1:0-3524 GCA_964613865.1 uncultured Limnohabitans sp.
TTCCCGCATTCTAGGAACGATCTGATCCACCAAAGCTGAAATTTCCGATATCTTCTCCTTCACTGCCGGTGCGACTTTGTGATCCTCGGCATTGATATTTTTCAGGAGATCGATGGTATCCATCTTCTCCAAGTTCTCATAGAGCGAACTGCTTTCTGTGACTTTCATCTGTTTGGTATTGTGTTTTCGTGGTCCTCGCCCTTGTAGTATTCGGAGCTATCGAGAGGGATGTTGCAGGAAAAGTCATTATCCCTGCAGACAAAGACTTTATAGTTTCTCCTGATGATAGAGCGTGAGTCCGGCGATCGGACTTTCGATGATGATGTTGACGTTGATTCCCGAGTCTGCGGCAGCTTTTCTCAGAATATCAGAATTATAATAAGCGATAGAGCCTACGAAGTTTGCGGGCTTTTGCTGAAAATCTGGGTACTTGAAAATGTGCTTTGCAAAGAAATCCTTGAAGGAATTATAATACAAGCTATAGCAATATGGGTCAGCTTTGTTCTCTGTGATAAACCGGCAAAAACTGGCCATATACCTGCTCGGATAGGGCTGTCGATAGACATGGTCTTGGATGATGTCTTGGGTGATATGGAAGCGCGCGATCGCAGCTTCGCGGATAGTGGCAGGCATCTCCTCATGGATGAAATCCGTGAGAAATTTCCGTCCCACGTAGCAGCCTCCACCTTCGTCTCCCAGGATATACCCCGCTGCCGGACGTGTCGCCACGATGTTTTTGCCGTCATAGTCGCAACTATTGGAGCCGGTTCCCAAAATACAGGCTATTCCGGCCTGATGACCACAGGTCGCATGCGCTGCGGCAGCAAGGTCGTGATCTATGTAAATCTCGGCATGGCGGAAGATGGCGCCCAGTGCATTTGCCACTTCCATCTTCCGATCAGGAGCGGAGCAACCGGCCCCATAGTAGTAGATCTGATCGATCTCGCTCTCCAGATTAACCAAGAAATCATGGCGCATCTGAATAGCCATCTCCTCTGAGGTCATGTAGTAGGGATTGAAGCCCACACCCCGATGTTGGCTGATCCTGCCATCCCGGTGGATGACCCGCCAGTCTGTCTTGCTGGTACCGCTGTCTGCAATTAATATCATCTTATTGTAATTGGCCTACGGCCCGAAATTTTTCGAATACCTTCTCTGTATGCGGTGCATCCACCAACTCCTCCGTCAGATCCTGGCCTGCCCAGTGCTCGTAATGCATGCCCTTTTTCCATAGCCTAGACTCACTTACGTCATAGATCACTCCCCGGTAGGCCACCCATATCTCAGGCTTATCCTGTCCATTTCGGAGTGCCAGTTGTTGTGCAGAGTAGACCTTCATCAATACAGCTTGATCTGCGCATTGATCCAGCGCTCTGGGATCTCCCCTTTTTGGGCCACCAAGTAGTCCGAGTAGCTGCATGGTACCGTGCTCACCCGATCGTACCTTCCCGTCTCATTGTGCGGAATTTCCATCCACCACTTTCCGCTTCTTTTGCTTTTGTAAAATACCAAGTTATTGGGCTTGGTATCCAAAGACACGGTGTATTTGATATAATCCGCACTTTTGAATGAAAGGCTGTCCTTTCTCGAATAAAATCCCTCGACAAAGTACCAGATCATCACCGCCGCGACCTTTGCGGTTTTGTTGTTTGCGTCGTCGAAATAGGGATCATATCCATAGAGTCCAATCGAGCTCAGTTTCTCATTCATGCCGGCAAACCAAAAGACCTGACAGGCCTCTTCCCCGCTAAGGCCAAAGGGCTGCGCATCAACCGCTCCTGGAGCATCCGAAGACTGGATGGCGCTCAGATCAAAGCTCAACAAATCCGCGTCTCGGATCAAGGGCTCCGTCTCTTTGAATTTGTCACGGAGCTGACCCAGCCTGACATGGTCAAAATATAGCTTCTCCATCACATTGATCAGTGTGGGATCTACCAAAAAGCTTTGGTATGCGAGGTGCGTATAGGAAAAAAGGAAATTGGGCTGATGGAGCACGATCTCCTGAGTATGGCGATCGTCTTCGGGGCCAGATTCTTCCATGTCCACCTTGGAATCCACCGTCACCAGGGTTACCAGCTTCTTCATCTTCTGATAGGAGAGGTACTGCCCATAGTCCAGATCGTGGGATCCACCGAAGAAAATGGGAAGGATTTGGCTCTTCATCAAAAATTCCCCCACCTGTCTGATGTTTTGATAGGTATCGTTGAGGGATTCTCCAGAAATCAGATCACCCAAATCAGCGATCCGGTATGGTACCAGTCCTTTTTTTAATTCGTAGAGCTTTTCCCGGATCTCGCTGCTTCCCCGCTCTATGCTTTCCGACCTCTTTGCACCTCGTTTTTCTTTTATCCCAACAAGTGCGATTTGGATGCCTTTCAGGTCGGGAAACTCTGTCCGATGTGCGCGAATCTGATTGCAAAAGGAATTTTCCGAATACTTTTTCTCAAAAAGAAAATCAGCAACCGGATCAAAAAAAGACTGAATGTTCATAGCGTGGTGATGGGTGTTTAAAAGTAAACAAAAATGGTACTAAACTAAAAAATCCCGCCGAAGCGGGATCTTTTGTGAAATTTTATCCTCCGAAGTCATCGAAGCGGATATTTTCTTTAGGAATACCCAGATCGTCTAGCAACTTGAGTACTGCGGCGTTCATCAATGGAGGCCCGCACAGATAGTATTCGATTTCGTCTGGCTCAGGGTGGTTTTTGAGATAGTTGTCATAAAGCACCTGGTGGATAAAGCCGACATATCCGTCCCCTTCGTCATCCAAGGACTTTTTGACCTTCCAGTTATCTTCCGGAAGAGGCTCAGAAAGTCCGATGTAGAATCTGAAGTTGGGGAAGTCTTTTTCGATATCTCGGAAGTGGGGGACATAGAAGAGTTCTTTCTTCGAACGTCCACCGTACCAGTAGGACACTTTTCTGTGGGTCTTCTCAGTGTGGAAAAGGTGGAAGATTTGAGCTCTCAAGGGAGCCATACCTGCGCCACCACCGATGTAAATCATTTCCCTCTCGGTTGGGTTGATGTGGAATTCACCATAAGGACCGGAGATGGTCACTTTGTCACCCGGCTTTCTGGAGAACACGTAGGAGGAGCAAACGCCTGGATTCACGTCCATCCATCGGTTGTTGGCGCGATCCCAAGGGGGAGTTGCGATACGGATGGTCAGCATGACGATGTTTCCTTCAGCTGGGTGGTTGGCCATGGAATAGGCTCTGAAGAGTGGCTCGTCGTTTTTCATGACCAAGCTCCAAAGACCAAACTTGTCCCAATCACTCTTGTACACATCTGCCGGGTGTCCCAACTCAGGATGTGGAGTGATATCCATATCCTTGAAGTTGACGGTAATCGCAGGTACGTCGACCTGGATATAACCACCCGCTTCGAAATGAAGGGTTTCTCCTTCAGGCAATTTCACCTTGAATTCCTTGATGAAAGTAGAGACGTTGTAGTTGGAGATCACCTCACATTCCCACTTCTTGATACCGAAAATTTCTTCCGGTACGCGGATCTTCATGTCCTGC
>CAZTJM010000295.1:0-3521 GCA_964613865.1 uncultured Limnohabitans sp.
ATCACGCACGGTGCTGTGAGAGGTTTGGGGTGAAATTCCCCTTACCTACTCGACTATTTTTTTTAATCAGGACGGTTAAAAGAGAATCATCACCTGGTTTTTTTCCACGCTCTGTTTGAGTGCGACTTTGACTTCCCTGACAATTCCGTCACCCGGCGATTTGATGATGTTTTCCATCTTCATGGCCTCAAGGATCAAGACCACGTCTCCTTTCTTCACCTCATCGCCGGGCTTTACCATCAGATCCAAAATCAGGCCCGGCATCGGAGCTTTGATGTCCTTTACGCTTCCGCTTCCATTCATGCTCATTCCCATCTGCTCGAGCAAGAGGTCAAACCTATCCTTCAGCTTTAGATTGGCGGTCTTATGGCCTATTCGGATTTGGAGGGTCTTGGTGGCGTGATCTATGGACAGCAGCTCCGCTTCGATGGATTCGTTGTCGCGGATCAGGTGCACTTTCCGTTCTCCTATCCATCTCAAGTCCCATGCGATTGTCCTTTGGTTGACTGAGATTGAGTCTTCGGTTTTTTCAACCTTATGGACGGCGTTTTGAAGGATAACTGAAAACATTCCTGCTATTTTGGGTGTGAATATATATTGCTTGGCGGGCGACCTCGCCTAGATTTCCCAAAATATCAAACAAATGGCTTCGAATCCAAAGAAATTCCCGAATACCCTTCTTTCATTGGGGAGCACTGCTATCCTGCTGCTGGCAGTAGCCTGCAAGTCGGAAAAACCAATGACTGCCAACGATACGCAGGAGGTTTCGGCGGCTTCTTCCGATACGGTTCCGGTTCTGGATAGCATGGCGATTTTGAAGACCTTGAGAAGCAAGGAGCGGGAAATCGAAGCCTATCAGCCGAGTGCCAGACGGGACTTTGACTTGATACATACGAATTTAGATCTGTCTTTTGATTGGACAAGGCAGGCGGTTGTGGGAAGGGCGCGACTTACGCTCCGGCCATTTTTCTATCCTCAAAAAGAATTGGTGCTCGACGCTAAAGACTATGAAATGGGGGCCGTCTATCTGGTGGAGGGGGATTGCCTATCCAAGCTTTCCTATCGCTACGACGAAAAACAGCTCGGGATCTACCTTCCAAAACTGCTTTCTTCCGAGGACACCATTGAAATCGAGATCAACTACACTGCCTTTCCAGAACGAAACTCCGGAAATGGGAGTGAGGCAATTACCGACACCAAGGGACTTTATTTCATAGATCCCATGGATACGATTCCCGGAAAGCCGACCATGATTTGGACCCAGGGAGAGACTGAGCACAACAGCAAATGGTTTCCGACCATCGACAAGCCTAATGAGCGGGCGACACAGCTATTTAAACTCACCGTGCCCGACACCATGGTGAGCATAGGCAACGGGCAATTAATCAAACAGGAGCAATTGGGCAATGGACTGAGGAGAGACTATTGGGAGCTCAAGCTGCCGTCAGCGCCGTATCTAGCAGCGATAGCCATAGGGAATTTTGGAAAGGTGGAGGACAAATGGGGGGATGTCCCTCTGGGTTACTATGTCGAAAAGGGATTTGAAGCGGGAGCCGCGAAGGTCTTCGGGAATACTCCTGAAATGCTTGCTTTCTTTGAGCAAAAACTGGGAATAAAATTCCCCTGGCCGAAGTACGACCAGATCGTGGTTCGGGATTTTGTGTCCGGAGCTATGGAAAATACCACCGCGTCGATCTTTATGGAAGAGCTTAGGCTCAATGAGCGGGAGGCTATAGATTCGGACTGGGACTACATCATCGCGCATGAGTTATTTCACCAGTGGTTTGGTGATATGGTGACGACGGAGTCTTGGGCAAATCTGACGCTGAACGAAGCTTTTGCGAACTACAGCGAGTATATGTGGAATGAGCGCAAGTACGGGGTGGATGAGGCAGCGCTCAAGCTGCTCTCCGAAATGGAAGGGTATTTTGCCGAATCGGAGTCCAAGCAGGTGGATTTGATCCGCTTTGACTATGAAGATTCGGAGGATATGTTTGACGCCCATAGTTATAACAAGGGCGGCGTCATCCTGCATATGCTGCGCCGTCACTTGGGGGACAAAGCATTTTTCTCGGCACTCCATCTATACCTGGAGCGGCATGCTTTCCAATCAGTGGAAGTGCATGACTTGAGATTGGCATTTGAGGAGGTGAGTGGACAGGATTTGAATTGGTTTTTCAACCAATGGTTTTTGGACAAAGGGCATCCCGAGATTCATGTCGAAGTGGACTATTCCCAGCCGGAAAATATCCTGATCACCGCCTATCAGATGCAGGATTTGGAGAAATCTCCACTATTCCAAGTTCCAATAGAAATAAGCTGGTACGAAGATGGAAAACGAAACTCGAGGGTATTTCAGATGACGAAGGCGTTTCAGCAGTTTGCTTTGGAAAACCGTGTTCCACTTAGCCAGGTGTACTTTGACGAAGGCAAGAATCTTTTGGCTAGGAGGACTCAAGAGATCAGTTCCGATCGTTTTGTTACACAGTTTAAGGAGTCCTTACTCGGGGTAGCGAGGTATGAGGCTCTAGATAGTTTGGTGGCGAGGGAAGCGACAGCCCAGCTGGAGATGGTGCTGCCTGCAGCATTGGCCGATCCTTTTTGGTCTGTACGGGAAAATGTCCTAGGCTATCTGCAAAACGACCCCGATTGGTCGACCCGTATCACGGGATTGGAAAATCAGGTTTTGAAGCTCGCCGAGGAAGACCCTAGGAACTCGGTCAGGGCGGCTGCATTGGATTTGCTCGCGACCTGGGATCCGGACAAGTACCAGTCCACTTTCCTCAAGTTGGCAAGTGAGCCATCCTATTTGGTGGCAGGGTCGGCGTTGATGGGCTTGGTAAGTGCAGAGGACCATCCGGTGGATACCGCCGTGATCAATCAATTTGCTGACGATGGCAATTTCAGGATCACGATCCCGGTTGCGGAATACTATATCCAACAGAATATCGATGGCAAAGGACAGTGGTTTTTGGAGCGTCTTGATGCGCTTTCTGGCGAAGGGCGATACTACTTCTTGGGGTATTTTAGCGAATATTTCTCCAGACATCCAGAGGAAGGGAAAGATCAAGCCGTGGAAGTGTTGATGGATCAAATGAAAAGTGATTCGAAAAATTTCATGCGGCTCGGTGCCTTCCAAGCATTGATGGGTTTTGCGGATGACCAGCTTGTCGTCGCCGAAATTGCCCGAATCGCCGCTCTGGAACGTGATCCTGAACTCAAAAACTATTACGATTACTTCCTTGAAGCCTTGAAGGAAGAAAATTAATCTGTTGATTTCTAAAACATTGAATTGGCAGTACTGAAAAAGTTTTCAAATTTGAAGTGCATCCTTTGATACTTTGACAAAAGGCTATAATTTTGCCATCCGTTAACGTCACAAGGGCTCAAAACCCATAGATTTTAGCGCAGTTGGGGGAATACCAAAGCGGCCAACTGGGACAGACTGTAAATCTGTTGACTTATGTCTTCACAGGTTCGAATCCTGTTGCGCCCATACAAGATGTCCGAATGCGAAATTT
>CAZTJM010000296.1:0-3489 GCA_964613865.1 uncultured Limnohabitans sp.
TCGGAATTGCAAATTCCGAAGAGCAAAGTTATTTAAGGAACTACTGTAAAAAAAAACTATTGGAAATGCAATTACGCCTACCGTCAATCCAATAGCCATTAAATAATACTTTCTCTTCTTTTTAGGCTTATCAGTTGACTTTGCAAGTTTATACATATTTGGAATGTCGCTAAAATGGCTCCAAAACCAACTAACAGGATACCCATTTTCTTTGAGGGTGAGTTTTATCCAATACCAAAGCCCATTCAGACCAAGGACAAGAATCATCATTATCGGGAATACTTTTTCCATTTATCAAATTATACACAACGCCTAGCTATAAGACGTATGCGTGTAAATACCTACATCTTTGTCCCGCGTTGCGAACGAAATTTAATAGCACACAAGTTAAGAACCTATACTACAGCATATGTATTATAGCTAATGTTGTGCACAGTTTATGCTTGCTCGAACTCGGAGGGATAGATTTCCATTTTGTCAATCATGAACCTATATAAGTTATAGTCCTTGTCACTCAGTCCGTTTTCTGAATTGATGGAAGCTATTATAATCTGATTGTCTTTTGAAAGTCCCCACCAAACCCAACTCACCTCGTCCTTTATATATGCTCTTTCTAAAAACAAGTCCTGATTTGTCTCAAGCGTCCTGAAGTCAGAACGAGGTTCATATCCCTCAGTCATGTTATTAAGCATACCCAACAGTATCTCCTTAGTAACCTGTTGATTTACTTGATAACCACTCAAAGTCAAATTAGATGCTGTCTCAGGTGAGGTAATTGAAACAATTCCATCTTCTGCCTCGTCCAACAAAAATGTCTCTGGATAATATATCAAATAAGTCGCTGTCTGCGGTATGAATGAAATCAATTTCATCTTTTTAAATCGTAGCTAATTTGTCCAGCATAAATTGTGCACAACGCCTAGCTATAAGACGTATGCGTGTAAATACCTACATCTTTGTCCCGCGTTGCGAACGAAATTTAATAGCACACAAGTTAAGAACCTATACTACAGCATATGTATTATAGCTAATGTTGTGCACAGTTTATGCTTGCTCGAACTCGGAGGGATAGATTTCCATTTTGTCAATCATGAACCTATATAAGTTATAGTCCTTGTCACTCAGTCCGTTTTCTGAATTGATGGAAGCTATTATAATCTGATTGTCTTTTGAAAGTCCCCACCAAACCCAACTCACCTCGTCCTTTATATATGCTCTTTCTAAAAACAAGTCCTGATTTGTCTCAAGCGTCCTGAAGTCAGAACGAGGTTCATATCCCTCAGTCATGTTATTAAGCATACCCAACAGTATCTCCTTAGTAACCTGTTGATTTACTTGATAACCACTCAAAGTCAAATTAGATGCTGTCTCAGGTGAGGTAATTGAAACAATTCCATCTTCTGCCTCGTCCAACAAAAATGTCTCTGGATAATATATCAAATAAGTCGCTGTCTGCGGTATGAATGAAATCAATTTCATCTTTTTAAATCGTAGCTAATTTGTCCAGCATAAATTGTGCACAACAACCCTATAAGCCCCGCTGGCCTTTCGAATGTCGTGTATTTCCGTTTTGGGCGGAAGTGAGCGCTCTTCGGTTGGGTCTGAATCTTTCCCCTAAAGATATCATTTCATCCCAAAACCGAAGGATTTTTCTTGAAAAGACAAAAAATCTAGCTGTTAGGTAACTATTTATCTTCTGAAGATAGCTGGTATACCTCCGAGGGTAGCTTTTATCCTCGACAGCTATAAAGTTCACTGAATCAGCGAAGCAGTTCCCTTCAGAAGGTAACCTTTTGTCCACTTTTGGTAAAACGTCCACTGGATCAGCACACCGGTTCAAGGATTGGGATAACTTTTTGCCCTCAGAGAAAGGGGGATTTTGGCTGAAAGTTAAGATGTGGATTTTCAAGTAGTGACAGGAAAATTGCCTTTGGCCGATTGGAGTTCTGATAAACGCAATTCCCCCTTCACAAGGGAGCTAGGGGAATTTTATTCCGTCTGCGTTACAAAGGTCTTCTTGGCAAAACTGGTCTTCGGAGCTTCGCAAAGCGGACAATGGTAGTTGGAGGGCAGGCTCTCGAAAGGTGTGTCCTCGGCAATTTCCTGACTGGGATCTCCGTAGCTACTGTCATACACGGTGAGGCAGTCGCGACATTGATATACCTCTCGGCTATGTTGCTCCTTGGGTTTTGCAGCTTTTTCGGGAAGGGATTTTTCCTGTCCCAACTGCTCAAAATAGATCTTGCTCAGTTCGATGAGTAGTTCTGGCAAGTCGGATTTGTCCACTTCCTGCACGTACACGAGGTATTCTTGTGTATTGGGATCGAAATTTTTGGCGTGCAGCAGGTTGTAGGTGCTGCGGATCTTCAGGCCTTCCAATTGTATCGGCGGCTCGTTTTTCTCGATGATCACCGAGGTGAAATAGTACGCCTTCTTCGTGTAGTCCGTAATCGCAAAGGTGAGTCCGTAGGTGCTGATGTCATGCTTGTCAAAGTAGGAGACCAGGTATTTTTTCAGCTTGAGGGCGGACTTGTTGGCCACGGGCAGGTGCCAGTTGAGTTCCAGCATGGAGTGGCGGACATTGATTCCAAATTTGCCCAAGAGCTTTTCCCATTCCAGCTTGTAGGGTTCTTGGATTCCTTTGATGATGAGGGATTTCCAGGGGGTGATGGAGATTTTTCCGATCCGACAGTCAGAGCATAGGTCGCATAGCGCCTTGAGAAAGTCGATGTAGTACTTGTTGTTTCTCCAATACAGGCCCATCCAATAGCTGTCCGAGCCGACGCGGTTGATCCCTTCGTAGTATGGAAATGGATAGAACGGCACCTCCAGGGGCTTGTCCACGGTGCGGTTGTTGAGATCAGCGATGTCATTGACCAGGTCAAAAAGGAAGTCGACCGTCTCGGGCTCTTCCTGCAAGATTTCTTCGATGGCCACCGAGACTTTTGCCAGGTCCCAGCTATAGATCAAAGCGGGAAACATCTGGTTGCTTTCCCAGTCGGGCAGTCGCACAAACAGATACCAATAGTCCTCGTGCTCCGAGGCGATAAAATTGAGGTGTCCTGTGAAGAGCGGGACAAGGCGCTGTTTGGGGTCGGTGATGTTGATTTTCAAGGCGGACTGCGCACGAAACTGCTCCAAAATGTAGAGGTAGCGGTCGCTGGTAAGCCAGGGGGTGTTGGGGAAAATGTCGGAAGAAACGTAAGAAGATACGATGTTTTCCGCTCCTTCCTGTTCCGGAGAGATGATCTGGAATTTGTCTTGGGGATCGATGAAGAAGTCTCCGTCCTCTTTGATAAAGAGGATGTCCTGTCTGGAGCCTAGGGAAATGGTATCCAAACCAGCAGACTCCGCGATTTCAAGGATTTGCTTGAGCTCTGCCGGTGAAAGCACCCCGCCTTTGACGACTACTCTGGAAAATGTCTGTTTCATTTCTTCACGATTCTTTTTTATGCCCTACCAATGTTCTGATTCCCGCCCGTTCCCAAA
>CAZTJM010000297.1:0-3468 GCA_964613865.1 uncultured Limnohabitans sp.
CATCCAGCTTCCTTACTATCGACTGCCGGGCTTCAGTGATGTGGAAAGAAACGACGTCGTTGTATTCAACTATCCGGTCGAATTCGAATATCCGAGTGATTTAAAAACCAACTATATCAAACGGGCAGTCGGGATACCCGGAGACGTGATTTTGATCAAAGAAGGTGAATTGGTGGTGAACGATCAGCCTGCTCCGAAGCCAGAAGAAATGCAATACTCCTACGACTTGATAAGCAACCGTCCGCTCACAGTGGATTTCTTCGCCGAGTATGGCATCAACCCGGAGAGTTTTATGGCATTCACAAACGGTGCCGGCTATATGGTTTTTGGAACAGATCAGATGATCGAGCGACTCAGGACTTCTCCAGTGGTGGTATCCATCACTAAGCGAATCGAAAACCCTGGGGACCATGAGCCACTTATTTTCCCAAAAGGCTCCGACTATGGATGGAATAGGGACAACTTTGGCCCATTGCAAGTACCCGCAAAAGACTGGACTATCGACATGACTGCAGACAATGTGTTAAGATATGGCTCCACAATCGAAAACTATGAAGGTCATGAGCAGGTCGACATCCGGGATGGAAGCCTTTTCATCGACGGTCAAAAAGTTGAAAAATATACGTTTAAACAGGATTATTACTTCATGATGGGAGACAACCGTCATGATTCTCTGGATTCGAGATTTTGGGGATTCGTTCCTGAAGACCACATCGTGGGCAAAGCCTGGTTCTTGTGGCTTTCATTGGACAAATATGAATCCATGTTTGGCAAGATTCGCTGGAACCGCTTCTTCAAAGGAATCAATTGATAAAAAAACGCCCCGATGATTTCGGGGCATTTTTTTTACCATTGTATGGGTGCTATCCCCTTTTCAGTCAGATAGCTATTGGCTTTGGAAAAATGGCGGCAGCCCAAAAACCCCCTATGGGCTGAAAGTGGACTTGGATGGGGAGCTTTGAGAATCAGGTGCTTTTTAGAATCTATCAAATCAGCCTTCTTCTGCGCATAAGCTCCCCAAAGCATGAAGACTACATTTTCCCGGCTAGAAGTGATGATGCGGATCACCTCGTCGGTAAATTGTTCCCAGCCTTGGTTTTGGTGGGAGCCAGCCTGACCGGCCCTTACTGTGAGAGTCGCATTAAGCAAAAAAACTCCCTGATCAGCCCAACGGGTCAGGTCTCCGTCAGCAGGCATATCGGCGCCAATATCTGTTTTGATTTCCTTTAGAATGTTTAGCAGACTTGGCGGAAATGGTACACCTGCTTTTACCGAAAAGGACAATCCGTGAGCCTGTCCCGGACCATGGTATGGATCTTGTCCTAATATCACTATCTTTACCGCCTCCAATGGGCAATGTTGAAAAGCGTTAAAAATTTCTTTGCCCGGAGGGAAAACATCCTGATTTTGATATTCGTACCTTACAAAGCCAACTAGTCGTCTAAAAAAATCCTGCTCAAAAACATGATTTAACGAATTTCTCCAGCTTTCCTCAATTTTTACATCCATTAATATCGATTATTTAGTTAGTTTCATTAAATTTTAACCCTTGTTGTTCTAAGGCATTCACCATGGTAGTCGCGGTCACAAAAGGCATCAAAGTAAGCGTGGAAGTTACCTATCAGGCGGAATTTTCCAGTCCTCATCAGCACCACTACGTTTTTACCTACAAGGTAACTATCGAAAACAACAGCCAATATACATATCAACTTTTGAGAAGAAAGTGGGAGATTTTTGACGCTGCCGAATCACCGAAAATTGTCGAGGGCAGCGGTGTGGTTGGTCAGCAGCCTGTGCTGGAACCAGGCGAGTCACACGCCTATGTCTCCGGATGCAATCTCAAGTCGGGACTCGGCAAGATGAAGGGCTCCTATACCATGGAGAAGCTTTTTGACGGCAGTCTGGTCGAAGTAATTGTCCCGGAATTCCAGATGATTGCCAATATCTTCCACAATTGATTTGGGGAATACTTTTTTCTCCATTCGGGCTTTCCTCACCCATTGGCTAGATAAAGAAGACCAGTTCAGCCAACAATCGCCTTTTATATTTCAGATTTACACTCGGCTTGTCCAATTTCTAAAAGAAAACAAAAGCGGCGATCTTGAAATAGAAAAATTCCGGGAGACACTCCTGAGAGACTCTTCCACGATTCCAGTGCTGGATCTCGGGGCGGGCTCCAAAAAAGTGCCCGAGACGCATCGGTCGATTTCTCGGATAACGCGGTACTCCACCAGCAACATCAAGTTTGCTCAGCTCTACCAATATTTCTGTAGCCTCACACCTGCAGAAACGGTGATCGAATTAGGAACCTGTGTAGGAATTTCGACAAGGTATTTGAGTGAGAAAACGAAAGGCCGTCTATTAACCTTCGAAGGCTCCGAAGAAATCCAGAATATTGCCCGACGCAATCCCCTGCCTGCAAGAGCCGAGTTTATTTTAGGCCCAATCGAAAAAACACTACCAGAAGCGTTGGAATCAGTCCCGGCTGTAGATTTTGCGCTGATCGACGCTAATCACACTTACCAAGGAACAATTGGCTCTTTCAATACCCTAGTTCCGAAAATACATCCAAAAGCTATCCTGGCGATCGGAGACATTCATTGGACACCCGAAATGGAAAAAGCCTGGGAAGAAATCAAGTCACGTCCCGAGGTGAAGCTTACATTGGACTTTTTCGAATGCGGGATAGTTTTCTTTGATACCCCTGGAGAAAAATCCCATCTAGTCCTGGACATCTGACTTTCTCAAATTGATAAAAAGTTCCGAGCCCGCCCTCTCCTGTATTGAGTTATAGCAGGGTTCAAACTTCTCAATCCCAAAGTACGGCTGAAAATAAGTCAGGTACTCCGCTGCTGTACCTCCAAATGGAGGCCCTTCAAATCCAAACTCCCGGTCAAACAGGACTCCTACAAGCCTGCCTCCCGGCTTGAGCAAGCCGTGCATTTTTTTGGCATAAGCTTCTCTGAGTCGGGGAACTAAAGCACAGAAAAAAGTTTGCTCCAAGATCAGATCATACTTGCCATTATGGTCGAAAAAATCCTGATGATGAACCTGCGTCTCCGGAAACTCCGGATGCTTGGCCAAAAAATCCCGAATGGGCTGGTATGAAATGTCCAACAGGTGGATTTTTGTAAAGCCCAAAGTCCACCCTACGGCCACCTCGTGGGCATTGCCGGCACCGGGAACGAGTACCTCAATGGTTTTAGTATCAATTTGGCAAAGATATTGATAAAGTGGAGGTGAAGCATGTCCTATGTCCCATCCTGTAGCCCCATTTTGGTAGCGGGAAGACCAGAAAGTTTCGTCTAATTCTTGCATATCATAAGCCTACAAACAGAACCAAAAACATGAGCACTAATTTCGAAAAGGAATCGAGTCAAAAGAGAGACCAAAATAAGAACATCATCATCATTGTTCTTATCCTGCTGGTCATCATCAGCGGCATCAAACTGTACACGGACTACGTGG
>CAZTJM010000298.1:0-3463 GCA_964613865.1 uncultured Limnohabitans sp.
AAGCTCGCGACGGTGCCCGGCATCGCCTGAGCACCCGCCGCCGAGACTTTGCCAAAACCTCCTTTTTTTGCCTCTTCCTTTAGCTCCACATTCAGGGTTTTTTCCTTCACGCCATCTTCCACGCCGGTGAGTTTGGACTGTTCCGACTTGTCATCAAACAGCTGAAGCTTGCTTATTGATTCGGCATTCAGGTTTTGCGTGGCCATTTTGGTGTTTCCTCCAAAGAACCGCCTTCCGTCCACGGTGACCTTCTGCACTTGCTCTCCTTGGGCGATGATATTTCCATTCGCATCAATCTGCATCCCGGGTAGCTTGCGCAGTAAATCTTCCAAAGTCGCTCCGGGCGGTACTTTGAATTTACTTGCATCGTATTCCAGGGTATCGCCACGCATCATCAAAGGTGCTTTGGCGGCTTTTACCACCACTTCATAAAGTTCCTGAAGGATGGGTTTCAACTGAATCTCGTCCACCTCCAAAACATCTGTATCGGGCAGGACGAGTTCCTTTTGGAAAGGGAGGTAGCCCATGTAGGTGGCTTTGATGAGCAGTGGTTGCCGATCTACGTTCTTGAATTGGTATTCTCCGGCTTTATTAGTCAAAGTGTAAGCCACCAAGGCAGAATCTTTTGGACTAAGGAGAAGTACAGAGGTGTAGTCAAGCGGGACGTTGGTGGTGTCTTTCACTATTCCCCGAATGGTAAGTTTGGATTGGGCTTGCGAAGCAAAAGTGATGGCAGCCAAAAGAAGGAATGAAAGGAAAAATTTCATTTTTTTCAGTGTTATATTTTTCAACTATTAAATCCATGACTAAAACTAGACTCATTTCAAAAACTATTACCGTTGCATTTTCGCATAGGACGACAAGCTCCCGATCAAAGGGTCGGTAATCACCAAACGATTATTCTGATAAACGTTTTAACACTGGTATATTATTAATTATTTATTAAAAATAGCGTAACTATTTTATTAAATATTGTTAGTAAGGTAATTCGAGTGGTTGAACCAGGGAAATAAATCAAATCTAAATGGGATAAATGCTGCGTTTTGAAAAGTGAACTTTGGAAAAATCATTTTCCCAAATAGCTAAAAAAAGGGAAGCCCGCTGATAATCTAACCTCAAAAATGCCAATAGGTGATATCAATCCAAGCCCAAAAAAACTAGCATTGTATGGGCGAAGACGTAGCCTAATGCTTTACCAGGCATTTTCCTATGTACTGGATTTCAAAAAATAACTTCTACCGTTTATCCTCCCAAGGCATGTAGACGACCCTTTTGGTCTCAAAAAAATCCTCCTTGAAGTAATCTGCCAAATGGTAAGTGACATAGGACTTGTCCAGCTCCTCCATCTCCTCATCCACATCCCCGCCTTTGAGATACAGGATACCGTTTTGGAATTCGTTTATGTCCTCGCGCTTGATCTTGCCTTTGACCCAGGGGTAAAAATTGATCATGCGGGTCACCGCCCTGCTGACCACGAAGTCGTATTTTCTGACCAAAGTCTCTGCCCTGGCTTGCTGAGCCTCGACATTGCTGAGCTTTAATGCTTTGGCAACTTCCTTCACCACGCTGATTTTCTTGCCAATAGAGTCGACAAGATGAAAATGGGTGTCTGGAAAAAGAATCGCCAAGGGGATCCCCGGGAAACCACCGCCAGTACCTATGTCCAGCACCTTGGTGCCGGGCTGAAAACGCATCACTTTAGCAATGCCCAAAGAATGTAGGACATGGTGGACATAAAACTGCTCCATGTCCTTGCGACTGATGACGTTGATTTTGGCATTCCACTCTTCATAGAGCTCCTGCAGTCGGTCAAATTGCCCGATTTGCTTTTCGCTCAGATCAGGAAAATAGGATAGGATCAGCTGGGTGCCTGGATTCATCAGATGTGTTTTTCTTTGCCGGCGGCGATTTCGTACAGCAACTCTCTGGAGCGGTGAAGCTGCGCTTTGACCGTGCCCAGCGGCTTGTCCAATTCCTGGGCTATTTCCTCATAGGAAAGTTCATCGAAGTAGCGCAATTGCACCAACTTCCGGTATTTTGCCGGGAGCTTGTCCACGAAAATCCGCACCATCTCGATCCGTTGGGATTTGATGAATTCGTCTTGGGGATTGTTATCGTCGTCTTCCACGTCGATATTGACCGAGTTGCCGCTGTCATCCGACATGGTGTTGTTCAAGCTCATGGTCTTGAGCTTTTTCTTCCGGATAAAGTCGATGGTATTGTTGGTTGCAATCCTGAACAACCAAGTACTGAAGGTGTAGTCTTTCTTGAAGCGCTGGAGATTTCTAAAGGCCTTTGCAAAAGCCTCCATAGTCAAGTCCTCCGCATCGTCGGCGTCGCGAATCATCTTTAGGATCATGAAATATACGGCCTTTTTGTACCGCTTCATCAGGGTAGCGTAGGCCTGCTGGTCTTTTTCCATGACGGCTCTATCGATGAGATCAAAATCCTCGAGTGCCTTATTCGAAAAACCGCGTTCATTTATTTCCATTGGATGTCTTTTGCCTGATAAGATACTGATCCCAAAACCCAGAAGTAGGCCAAGTACATAAAGTCATTGACCAGGACATTCATTGGAGCGGTGGATCCCTGAACTTTTTTGGAAGCGGAGTTGAAAATCCTCAGAACCAAAAACGATCGTAGTAAAATAATACCTAAAACGATCGAAAATTGTTCCCATTGCTGGCCGAATCCAAAATAAAACAACAAACCTATACCACCAACCCAGAAAAGTCCATGGGAAAGGGGGAATAGTCCAATCTTTCGCTTGTCCTCGCTGCGGTAATATTTGCCCGCATGGAGGTGGCGCTTTTTCTGGAGCAGATAGTCCTTCCAGGTTTCCTTTGGGATTGAAGTCGTATTCGCCTCCGGGTCTATGACCAGGGAAGTGTTTTTTCCGGTAGCATATTGGTTGACAAAGAGGTCGTCGTCCCCGCCTTCGATATGCCAGAGCCACCTGAAACCTTTTGCCTCCATAAAGAAGCTTTTTCGGTAAGACAAGTTTCTGCCGATTCCCATGAATGGTGCATTCCAAAGCCCAAAGGAAAAATAAAACAGTGCCGTAAGTATGGTTTCAAACTGAATCCAACGGTTTAGGAATCCGGCCTTGACCTCGTAGCCGGAAAATCCAAGGGAAAAAGTTTTGCCTTCTTCACGTATCGGGGCGGTCATCTTTCGTATCCATTGTTCGCTGGTTGGCATGCAGTCTGCGTCGGTCAATAGGATGACGTCATTTTTGGCCACTTTGATACCGAGTGTGAGCGCAAACTTTTTCGCGGTAACATGTTTGGGCGTGTATTTGATCGTGACGGAGCGGAGCTTGGGATACTTTACCATCAATTCCTCGAGCAGACGTTTGGTCCGGTCAGTGCTACGATCGTTGACGATCATTACGTCAAATTTTGGATAATCCTGCTCAAAGAGCTTGGGGATGAGGGTTTTGAGGTTATGGTACTCATTGTGG
>CAZTJM010000299.1:0-3454 GCA_964613865.1 uncultured Limnohabitans sp.
GTTGTTGTGGATAGTCGGTGGCCTCGCCGTGGTGGTGATCCTATCTGCATGTTTTAACTATACCAATCTGTCCCTAGCCCGGGCGATGCGCAGGTTTAAAGAGGTGGGACTGAGGAAAGCGATCGGTGCCGGCAAAAACCAAGTTCGGCAACAGTTTCTCGCCGAAGCAATCATGGTGTCTCTGGCCGCCTTGCTTCTTTCTTTTGTCCTGTTCATACTGCTACGCCCACAGCTTATCAACATGGCGCCGGAGATGCAGCGTCTCGTAAAGCTGGACTTGAACGCGAAAGTGATCGTGATTTTCCTGCTTTTTTCGATTCTGGTGGGCGTGGTTGCCGGATTTTTGCCAGCATTGTTTTTCTCCAAAGTCAGTGCGATGGATGCCCTTCGGAATGTTTCCTCTGTGAAAGTGTTTCGGCATCTGCCAATCCGAAGAGCATTGGTCGTTGTCCAGTACACCTTCACCTTGATTTTTATTACGGCTACCGCGATCGGTTATGTCCAATACAAAAACATCCTGGAGTTTGACTTGGGTTTCAAGACCGAGAATATCCTCAACATCAGAATGCAAGGCAACGACCCGGAGGTTTTTATCAAAGAGGTCCGAGAGATGCCGGAAGTAAGCGAACTGTCACGCTCCCTGATTGTGACCAGTATTGGCAATGCTTGGGGTGGTTTTATGCGTTACGGAGATTCCGCGGACTCCATATTGGTAATGACCAACCAAGTCGATGAAAACTACCTTGCACTTCATGGCTACGAACTGATCGCCGGAGGCAACTTTCAAGCTCGGCCTGCCACCCAAGAAGCCGTTAGCGAGGTGATTGTCAACGAACAGGTATTGAAGCGCTTCAACATTGGCAACCAGGACCCGGAGCGTGCGATCGGAGAGGAAGTCACCTTCAGCAATGCCCAGGGATTTGGGCGAAAGATGACGATTGTTGGCGTCATGAAAGACTTTCACTACGGCAAGATGAACAATCTCATCGAGCCAACGGCATTGATGTTTTGGACACCTGGCAGTCCGGCTGTAGTCAATGCCAAGATCCAAAGCGATAATATCCAAGAAACGATGGCCAAGGTGGAGGCAGCATGGAAGAAGATAGACCATATACATCCATTGGATGCCAAGTTTTTTGATGAGGCTATCGAGGAAGCCTACAGCGAGTTTTCCGTGATGATTAAGATCATCGGTTTCTTGTCGCTCCTGGCGATTTCCATCGCTTCAATGGGGCTGTTTGGCATGGTGGTGTTTGCGACGGAGACGAGGATCAAAGAGATCGGAATCCGCAAAGTGATGGGGGCCAGCTCGGAAAATCTAGTGTATCTGCTGAGCCGGGATTTTCTGATTCTGCTGTCGATATCGTCGGGACTTGCCCTGCCCGTCACCTATTTCTTTTTTGAAAAAGTCGTACTTGTCAACTTCCCCTATCACGAGCCCATAAGGCTTTTGGAGTTGTCCGTAGGCTTGGTTGTGGTGTTGGGGATTGCTTTTCTAATGATAGGCTCACAGACGATCAACGCCGCGAGAAGTAACCCCGCCAAGGTATTAAAAAGCGAGTAGAGACTTTGATCATCAGTTTCCCAAAAGGGCAAAAAAAAGAAGCGATTTCTCGCTTCTCTTTCTTCAGGTGGAGCTGGCAATACTAGGCACGAACTCATTTGTGGACGATTTGGAGCGTTTTTGTCGATTGGACAGGTTTTTCTGAATTGGGGGGATCTGATATAGAAGGCTTAGACTTTAAAAAGATTCTATAGCTTCCAGTTTATCTTAAATAAGCTCCAGTGGAAATGTGAAGTTTTTAATCAATGGGCCGTTACCGGATTTTTGAAGCGGCGCATTGCATATGGCAAGGGATTGCCAGTCGTTCAAAAGTGACAAAGTCAAACGGGATTAATTTTGCAACATGGCAGTTATTAAGTTTTGTCTATTTTAATATTTATGGATGATAAATTGGTTTGATAGCAAAAGATCGGAACAATATTTTTATTCATGAAAATAGCTGAAAAATAATCATGCTGATAGTCAGCCTGTTATGAATTTTAGTTTTTTTGAATTAAAACTACTGAAATACAATAACTTAAGTAAAGTGTTGACTAATATGTAGTTTGCATTAAGAAGTAAGTTTCTAGACAAATCCTATACCTTATACAGGGTATTTTTTTCAAGTATTTTTTTTCTCGATGATTGCCTTACTGTCGAGGTAGTCAATTACTTATGAGTCTTGGAGGCCTTTTTTCTGAGCAAAGAGTAATGCAGTCCCTAGGGCTTATCTGACAGGGTTAATCTCCATTACAACACCCATGAGGCATAGGTATTTTCTGATTTCGATTTTGTTTGTGGGTCTCTGCGTTGGAAACGCTACCGGACAATCTTTGCCCAAAATGAGTATGGGGCAGGCCGGAGTTCCATCGAGAATTCCGGTTGGGGATGGGATGCCCAACTTCTGGGACAAACCCGAAATCCCCTATCTGGAAGAACTTAAGCAGATCCGTGACCTAAAGCAATCCTATGACTCACTCCAAAAGGAGATCGACGGATTAAGGGAACTATCCCAAGACAGTACCAAGAGGGACAGTGTACTTCAACTTGGGAAGACTAGAACAAAAGAAGTATTGGAACGGGAAATACAAACCCTGGAAAGTTTAGCCAACAACAAGGAATTTCCAGGCGGGGAAATTCGCGAGGCGTCTTTGCGGACATTGGAACTCGTGAAAAACTCCAGGACGGAGCTGGAGGGGTTAAAGGATGTTTCAGGTCTGGAATCCCTAGTGGACCAAAACAGGGAAAATCTCAAGGCATTGACCAATGAACATTTGATGCCGAAAATCCAAGAGACCCTGACGGGAGCGGTTTCTGACAAATTACCCGATTCTGGCATCGTGGAGTTTCCTGACTTCTATGGAAAAGGAGCTTTGGACCATCTAATCAAGGATGGAGTTTCTCCGGAGGTATCGTTTGAACAAGCCAAGTCAGCGGCAAAGGAAAAGGCACTGCATCTCAGTGATGAATATTTGGCTGAATTGAAGGGGAACTATTCAAAGATCAGGTTTGACTCACTGGGAAACGTGGAAGTGGTCCGAGAGGCGGTGAAAAAGAAGAAGTTCAGCCTTTTCGAAGAGAATAAGCTCAAAGGCCTCTCCTTCTTTGAAAGATCTGGGGCCTACCTCTGGTACGATCCCCTGACTTCCTTCGGGGATGGTTTTTATGGGGATTTTGGACTCGACTACCGCTTTTCGCAACAGTTGGAAATTTTGGGCGGAATGGTTTTCCGAAGGGACTTTTCGGAGGGAGGGGAACTCACCCGCTCAGGGCAGGGAGTGAAGCTGGGGATCAGGCTGTCGAAGGGCAACTGGCTTATCCAGACCGAAGTCTTAGGTACTGAAGTGGACATCGATTACCCAAGCGGAATTGCAGAACAGGATTTTGAAGGCAGTAATTGGTCTGCTGGAC
>CAZTJM010000300.1:0-3374 GCA_964613865.1 uncultured Limnohabitans sp.
ATGCGGGTATGGGATATGGTTTTCAGACCTATCAAAAAACACCACTGATGCTTTCCATGCTCGGTGGAATAGTTGGGGACGAAGCCGTCATCAGCGCAATGAAGAAGTACACCGCTGAGTGGGCTTTCAAACATCCCTCACCTTGGGACTACATGTTTTTCATGAACCATGAGTTGGGTCAAAACCTGGAGTGGTTCTGGTATTATTGGCTGTTTACGACCGAGTCTGTCGACGGCTCCATCTCGGACGTGGAAACCGGGGGTGAAAAAACTACCGTCACTGTTCGTCAAGACGGGCAAATGCCATCACCGGTGGTGCTGAGGGTAGAGTTTGAAGCAAACGGCCCGGACCTAAAGCCTTCACCAAACGCTGAGATTCTTGATCCAAATACCGCTGAAGTGACTTGGCCGGTGGACGTTTGGTGGGGAGGAAGCAAGACCTTCGACGCGGTTTTGGACTTTGGACCACGGAAGATCAGGAAAATCACGCTGGATCCCCACGGTCGTTTTCCAGACAGGGACGTTTCGGACAATGTGTGGGAAGTGAAATAATAAACTTTGTAAAACCACCACGCAATCCGATTTCACATCGGCTAAGGAATGGATAGTAAATGTTTTATATTAAACCTCACTCTCAATCCAATATATGGCAGAATACGCATTTCTAAACACCATAATTTTGTAAGGAAAATCACGGCTGTACAATAGTCCAGACAACTGGAAGTAGTTTGGCTTACGGCAAGACACCTAATTTTTTTGGCTAACACTTAAGAAGTTTGGGGATTTGTGGGGAAAGTTGAGGGAAGTTTCCGTGTAAAGTTGTTGCTTTTTGAGTACGAGGTTTCTTTAAATGGCGGATTCGGTGAAAGGCGGCCTGGGGAAAATGAAGCACCACTAAAATTCTAAACCATCTGAAATCTATCTTTTTATCCCTTAAGAGTCCTTATTAGCTTAAAAAGTCATCGACCAAATTTTGAAGGAGTGATGAATTTCGGCAAATACTTTGTTAAATGTTGAAAAAAATTATCCCCAAAAAATCCCTGATAAACTTATGAGTTAGGTAAACTATAGTGTCTACACCCAAGACCAACATCCCAACAAGAAGCATTTTTGCCGATATGAAAAAAGCGATAAAAAACAGGAAAAAAAATGAGTACAAAAATTGCTCGTTTCGCTACCTTTGCTTCAACAAAGTTTAGGAAATGCCTTAAATTTTCACATTAAGGCCGTTTTTTTTAACAATATCCCAAATCAGTCGAGGTTTTAACTTTTCAAAGAGTTATCAAACCTGCTAAGACCAGAGATTTTAAACCGGAAGAGTTTTAGGAGATTTCAGACCTTTTTTGTCTGGATTAACTTTAAGCCTTTTGGATTTTGATAGGATGGGACTGAAAGGGCGAAGCTGTGCCTCGGCGGATATAAGTCGGCAAATTTAGTAATTGGAATAATCTGATAGTTTTTAGGTTTAATATTAATTGGAGACTAGGTTGCTTATTGGAATATTTGATGAAATCCAATTGGGTTATCTATACTAGAAGTCTTTAATATGATCGACAATAAGAAGTTCAAGACAATCAACGTAATTCTTTCCGGTGGAGTGGGGTCAAGACTTTGGCCGTTGTCCCGAAAGACCAGACCAAAGCAGTATCTTCCGATTTTTGGGGGGCAAACGCTTTTTCAAAAGACTGCGCTCAGAAACAAGAGTTTTTGTGATGACTTAATCGTTGTAGGCAATTGCGACAATTATGGACTTTCCCGCACTGATATGACAAATGCAGGGATCAGTGCTTATTCGGAAATCATCGAAGCTTGCCCTAGAAACACCGCAGCTGCGATAGCGTTTGCGGCTTTTGCCGTAGATCCAAACGATATCCTGTTTGTCACTCCGTCAGACCATCTTATCCATGCAGACGATCTCTATTCCTCATCCGTGTCTCGAGCCATTCAGCTGGCGAGCGAAGGATCTATTGTGACTTTTGGCCTCAAGCCAACCAAGCCGGAGATCGGCTATGGCTACATAGAATCCGATGGGGAGAATGTACTCAGTTTTAGGGAAAAGCCAGACTTTAACAAAGCTCTTGACTTTTTGGCGCAGGGTAACTTCTATTGGAACTCGGGCATGTTTTGTTTCAAGGCGGGGGTGTATTTGGATGAACTTCTAAAATATGAACCGGAGGTCTTTAAGGCATCAAAAGAGGCCTTCTATAGCTCCAAGTCTGGGAAATTGGACTTTGACCTCTCGATGAAGATCCCGTCCATATCGGTGGACTATGCGGTGATGGAGCGCACCAAAAAGATAAAGGTCGTGCCCTCACAGTTCCAATGGTCAGACATGGGCTCCTTTGAATCCATTTACGAGTACCTTGAGCAAAGTGGACATCCGAAAGATGAATCTGGGAATATGGTCATCGGGACTTCGATTCATACCGAATTTACAGGACTTACAAATACCATCCTGGTTCAAACTCCAGACGCCATCCTCGTTCTTCGCAAAGAAAATGCCCAGGATGTGAAAAAGGTGTATGAGCGGCTGGAGAAAGAGAAGCCTGAGTTAGTATAGTTGGTTAAGAGTTAATTGTCAATGGTTAAAGATTGGCAAGAATCCAGAAATCTCTGTCTGTATATTCGAAAACTAACTGAGCAAATCCCATTTAAAACTGACTTTCGTTTTTGTTCCCAATTCAATTCAGCCGCTGGTTTGATCATGGATAATATCGCAGATGGTTTTGAAAGAGATGGCAATAAAGAGTTTATCAATTTTCTTTACATCGCGAAAGTATCAGACGGCGAAGTAAGATCTCAATCATACCGGGCATTTGACGCTGAGTTCATTTCAAAAGAATCCCTTGAAGATCTATTGGGTTAAAAAGAAAGGCTCAAAAGAAAAATTAATAATTTAATTATAATTTTAAAATCTAGCGGTACTAAGGGCTATAAGTGACAAGTCTATTTTTTAACCCTTAACCCTTAACCCTTTTAACCCTAACAAATGAAAAGAATACTTGTCACCGGTGGAGCTGGATTTTTGGGTTCACATCTCTGTGAGCGACTGTTGAATGAGGGGAATGAAGTTCTTTGTGTAGATAACCTGTTTACTGGTAGAAAGTCCAATATCCATCATCTGATGGACGATAAAAACTTCGAGTTCCTTAGGCATGACGTCACTTTTCCGCTCTATGCCGAGGTGGATGAAATATACAATCTTGCTTGTCCTGCAAGTCCCGTTCATTACCAATTTGACCCGGTTCAGACTACGAAAACATCCGTGATCGGGGCGATCAATATGCTGGGCCTTGCAAAAAGACTCAGTATCAATATACTCCAAGCTAGTAACTCAGAATTTTATGGAGACCCGGATGTTCATGCCCAGCCGGT